>FR881983.1:4654-44941 GCA_000435615.1 Firmicutes bacterium CAG:238
CTAGCAAAAACACCCAAACCGCCATATATGACCTCTGTTTCGTGTAGGGACTACATGTTTCACGGGAATTTTCATTGTTTCACGGAGATTTCCGGTCGGGAGGGAGAGGGGGAGGATGGAGCATCAAAAAAGAGTACAAATTATACCGTTGAAATTTCAACGGTTTGACGGATTGTTTTTTTTGAGGAATGTCCGTCCGGACAAAAGATAAGCATATCCCGGTGCATATGGGCGGTCGATACACGAAACACCCCCCTAAAAAAACCACTTTGGATGTTTTTGCTAATCCCGGCCGCCTTACAAAAAAAGAAAGCGCAAGCCGCAGCTTGCGCTCATCCTTATACGTATGTCTATCCGAAGTATCTCTCCAGCAGACCCTTGAGTGCCTTGCCGTGTCTTGCTTCGTCGCGGGCCATTTCGTGGACGGTGTCGTGAATGGCGTCGAGGTTGTTCATCTTTGCAACCTTTGCGAGGTCGAATTTGCCTGCAGTTGCGCCGAATTCACAGTCAACTCTCCAAGCGAGGTTGTCCTTCGTAGCAGCCTTCATGTTCGGCTCTAAATCTTCGCCTAATAATTCCGCAAACTTCGCAGCGTGTTCCGCTTCTTCGTAAGCTGCTTTTTCCCAGTAGAGGCCGATTTCCGGATAGCCTTCTCTGTGAGCGATGCGGGCCATGCAAAGGTACATGCCGACTTCGGAGCATTCGCCCTGGAAGTTAGCCATAAGCTGCTCGAAGATGTATTTCTTGTCTTCTTCCTTGATGTCAGGATTATTCTTAACTGTCTTTGCGTAAACACCGTATTCGTGCTCAGCAGCAAGAGTCATTTCGCCTTCAACTTTTTTAAACTTGTCTGCGCCAACATGGCAAACCGGACACTCTGCAGGCGGCTGGTCGCCTTCGTGAACGTATCCGCAGACTGAACAAACCCATTTCATATTCTGTTACCTCCTTGTAATTCTCGTGCATACGCACGACGATAGATTCTTTTATACCTCGATATTATCACAAACCGGGGCAGGGTGCAATTGGATAAAAGCAAAAAAATCCACAAAATCTTACAAACTGTCACGCCCGGCACAGCCGTCGTGTCCGGCAGGCGGAAGATATCACCATTTTAACAAAAAATTATCTGGCGGGGCACACAGAAAACAGATATAATAAAGTGGGATGTCGCATCATGCGGCAAGACCGCGAGCCGATGCCATGTGCCAAAGCCACACAGGGCCCGCACCCCGGTTACAATGTTTCAATCGAAAGGAGGACTCCGTTTGCACAACCATAATTTGCTGCAGGATAAATTCAGGGAAGCCCTCACATCCGTGCTTCCGATAACCTTTATAGTGATGGTGCTTTGCTTCACCGTTTCACCGATTCCGAACAACATGCTTGTATCGTTCCTCACGGGAGCGGCGATGCTGATAATCGGCATGGCTTTTTTTACGCTCGGAGCAGATACTGCGATGACGCCGATTGGAAACAAGGTGGGAAGCTGTATCACAAAGTCAAAGAAGATTTGGCTCATCGTATTTGTGAGCTTTTTGCTCGGAGTAATCATAACCATTTCAGAGCCTGACCTTCAGGTTCTTGCAAACCAGGTACCCACGGTGCCAAACCTCGTGCTGATTGGCACGGTTGCGCTGGGCGTGGGGGTATTTCTGGTAATAGCGATGCTGAGAATCCTTTTTGGAATCAGCCTCAATACGCTGCTCATCGTGTTTTATGCAATCGTGTTCGGACTTGCCATGCTTGTGCCGAAGAATTTCTGGGCGGTTGCGTTTGACTCGGGCGGAGTTACCACCGGACCAATGACGGTTCCTTTTATTATGGCGCTGGGCGTGGGTGTTTCGTCCATACGAAGCGACAGGCATGCAGGCGATGACAGCTTCGGTCTGGTTGCGCTTTGCTCGATCGGACCGATCCTTGCGGTACTCGTGCTTGGACTACTCTATCCGACGGAGGGAGCGTATGTGCCTGTCACGATTCCGGAGATGCAGGACTCGCAGGACATGATTCTGCTGTTCATCCGGGCACTCCCGCAGTATATAGAAGAAGTGGCGATTGCGCTTGCACCGATTATCGTATTTTTCTTCCTTTTTAATGCAATTTATATCAAACTGTCCAAAAGGCAGCTTATAAGCATAAGCATAGGGCTCGTGTTTACCTATGTCGGTCTGGTGCTTTTCCTGACCGGAGTAAATGTAGGATTCATGCCGGTCGGTAATTATATCGGCAGCCGGATAGGCCGGCTCACATATAATTGGATTCTGCTTCCGATCGCAATGCTTATCGGATATTACATCGTAAAAGCTGAGCCGGCGGTTCACGTGCTCAACAAGCAGGTTGAAGAACTGACGGCAGGAAGCATTCCGGCAAGAGCTATGGAATTATCTCTTTCCATAGGCGTTGCGGTTTCGCTTGCACTGGCGATGATTCGCGTGCTTACGGGGATTTCTGTCATGTATTTCCTTGTTCCGGGTTATGTGCTTGCGCTCGGGCTCAGTTTTGCGGCACCGAAGATCTTCACATCTATCGCCTTTGACTCGGGAGGAGTTGCCTCCGGTCCGATGACGGCGACCTTCCTGCTTCCGTTTGCAATGGGGGCCTGCGAGGCAATCGGCGGTGCGGACAGGATTGTAAGCGACGCGTTCGGGGTTGTGGCGATGGTTGCCATGACACCGCTCATAACGATTCAGCTTCTCGGCGTGGAATACAAGATTCGCAAGAAGAGAGAAGAAAAAGCCCGCTCGCTCATTCAGGATTACATCCGGGATTATACGGACGACGATATTATAGAATTATAGGAGGATTGCCATGGACGGATTAAATATGGTTATTACCATTACTGACAGAGAGAGAACCGAAACGGCAATCAATCTGTTTCGAGAAAACAATGTTTTTACGACGGATATCGTGCTCGGGCAGGGAACGGCATCCAGGGAAATGCTGGATTACCTTTACCTCAACCCATCGGAAAAAGCAATTGTCTTCGGAGTGGTTACAGGGGCGGGGCTTTTGCCGCTGCTCAAAGCATTTAAACGCAAAATGTTTATCGATGTTCCGGGGAACGGAATTGTTGCGGTGGTGCCGCTGAACACGATCGGCGGCAGAAGAAGTCTGGAATACATGCTGGACGGCCAGGCTGTAGACACAACTCAGAGAAGCCAGGAAGAGGCGGAAAGGATGGAAAGAATGTCCGTTAAAACAGATCACGAACTTATTTTTGTAATTGCAAACGAAGGATACAGCGATTTGATAATGGATGCCGCACGCGGAGCGGGTGCTGCGGGAGGTACGGTCATCAAGGCGAAAGGAACGGGAGCGGAGTATACCGAGAAATTCTTCGGGTTTTCAATTGCTTCCGAGAAAGAAATTCATCTGCTTGTCACACCGGCACAGGGAAGAAACAATATAATGAAAGCGATAATGGAAAAAGCAGGTCTTGAAAGCAAGGCACAGTCGATCGTTTTTTCGCTTCCTGTAAGCCACGCACTCGGATTAAGGCAGCCGGAATAAAAAGCAGGACAAAAATGTTTTTAAACGAAAACAATTATTGCCAAAAAACATTTTTTGAAAAAATATTTTGTTGCTTCAACACAATAAATTGAAAAAAGCTTGCATTTTGTGCCAAGAAGGTATATAATCGTTCTATATTTGTAACCGATTAAATTAGGAGGACATTTAGAATGAAAAAGAAAGTTGCTTTATTATTAACACTTGTTATGATTTTCTCCCTGTTTGCAGTCGGCTGCGGAAGCAATGATGACGCAGAATATGCAGGCACGGTTAAAATCGGTGTGTTTGAACCGGCATCCGGAGACAACGGTGCAGGCGGCAAGCAGGAAACACTGGGAATCCAGTACGCAAACAAAGTACAGCCTACCGTTGACATCAACGGCGAAACTTACAAGGTTGAACTTGTAACGGCTGACAATGAATCCGATACAAACAAGGGTATCTCCGCTGCTCAGACCCTCGTATCCTCCGGCGTATCCATGGTACTCGGAACTTACGGTTCTGCAGTTGCAATCGCAGCAGGCAAGGTGTTCAAAGAAGCAGGAATGCCTGCACTCGGAATCACTTGTACGAACCCTCAGGTAACAGAAGGCAATCCGGTTTACTTCCGTATCTGCTTCCTCGATCCGTTCCAGGGCACAGTACTTGCAAACTTTGCATATGAAAACGGTGCAAGAAAAGCTTACTGCTTATCCAAGCTCGGTGACGACTACTCCGTAGGTCTTGTAAACTACTTCGTTAAGGCTTTCGAGAAACTCGGCGGTAAGGTTGTGGAAGAACAGTTCCCTCAGGGAAACTCCGACTTCACATCCTATGTAGCAAACGCTAAGGCTAAGGGATGCGATGTATTCTACTCACCGGTATCCATCGAAGCTGCTGCTCTTATCATCGACCAGGCAGAAGCTCAGAAACTCGGAATGCCAATCCTTGCAGGCGACACTTGGGACTCCAACGTAGTTCTCGAAGCTGCTAAGGGCAAGGACATCGAACTCAATGTTACTACTTTCTATCAGGAAGGCGGAAACCCTGACTTCGATAACGGAATCAAAGAATGGATCAACTCCGACTCCACAGCTAAGGCTAACAACAACGGCAACGACCAGATTGCTGCTGTATCCGCAATGGGATATGATGCTTACTTCGTTGCTCTTGAAGCAATCAAGAAAGCGAACTCCGCAGAACCTGCAGACATCCTCGCAGTTCTTCCTGACCTCGTATACGAAGGCGGAGTATGCGGTACTGTTAAGTTCAACGAAACAGGCGATGCTGAAAAGACAGAAGCTGTTGTTAAGCACTGCAACACCGAAACCGGTGAATGGGAATTCGTTAAGACACAGACGATCGAACAATAACAATATAGTATGACTTGCTTTTTGAAATCAGATACATATTATATATGACTTCAGGCATACAGCGGGAGGGATGATTCCTCCCGCTTATCGTTGTATTATGGGGAAACTCTTTTTTGCATGATTTTTTGATGAATCATGAAGGAGAGGACGATTTTGAGCGAAAGCGTCCTGTCTTTTATGATTATTTTGGAGGTTAAAATATGGAATTAATTACGAAATGGCTGCCATATGTCCTGGCGGGAATTTCCGTAGGCGGTCAGTATGCCCTCATCGCAATCGGGTATACTATGGTTTACGGCATTCTCAGGCTGATTAACTTCGCACACGGGGATATGTTTATGATGGCCGGACTGGTTATGATTTATCTGGTAACGGTGCTTCCTGTGTGGGTAAGCATAATTATCGTTATCGCGTTTACGGTTGTGCTCGGCTGCACGATTGAGAGAGTCGCTTACAGGCCTCTGCGCTCGGCACCGAGAATGTCAATCATGATTTCTGCAATCGGCGTGTCCTATTTCCTGCAGAACATTGCATTGTATGTGACAGGCGGGCTGACGAAGACTTATCCGTCCATACCGTTCCTTCAGCAGACCGTAACGGTTCTCGGAGCGCATACGAAGATGGTAACGGTTATTACACCGTTCCTGACCATCGGACTTGTGGTTCTGCTTGTTCTGCTCATCAACCATACGAAAATCGGCATGGCAATGCGTGCGGTTTCGCGTGATTTTGAAACATCTGAACTTATGGGTATTGACATTAACAGGGTTATAGCCGTAACATTCGTTATCGGTTCATTCCTTGCTGCGGTAGGTTCGATTCTGTTCTTCTCCAACTACACGGGCGTTAACCCGATGTCAGGCGCAATGCCGGGACTGAAGGCTTTCGTTGCAGCGGTATTCGGGGGAATCGGTTCCGTTCCGGGCGCGGTTGTCGGTGCATTTGTCATCGGACTTTGCGAAAACCTTATCAAAGGTGCGGGCTGGACAACATTCTCGGATGCGTTTACATTCGTTCTTCTCATCATTATTCTCATGGTTAAACCTACGGGAATCTTTGGCGAGAAAGATATCAACAAGGTATAAGGAGGGGCAGAGATGGAAAAGACATTATCAAAAAAACAAAAAACCGTCTACAGTGCTGCTGCCATTTTGGTGTTCCTTGTTCTTGTGTACTTAGGCGACACACTGATTCCGATGACATCGCAGTGGAATATGCTTATGACGGTAATCAAAAAAGGTGCGATTTTTGCACTGGTTGCGGTATCAATGAACTTACTGAACGGCTTTACGGGACTTTTCTCCCTCGGACAGGCAGGCTTCATGCTTATCGGAGCTTATGCTTATGCGATTTTCTCGATTCCTGCGGCTCAGCATGATGCGGTTTATCAATATTTCAACGGCGGACTTTTTAAATTCTCGGTTCCGGAGATTCTGATGAATGCACTCGGAGGAGAAGGAAGCTTCGGCGGTTTCCTCGGCGAATATGCGGGTATCTTTATTCTGATTATCTTTGCAGGACTTTTGACCGGCGGAATCGCTTACTTAATCGGTATTCCGGTACTCAGACTCAAGTCCGACTACCTTGCGATTGCAACGCTGGGATTTGCCGAAATCCTGAGAGCCGTATTCCAGTGGAACGCCATCGGACCGGTCACAAACGGCTCGAACATTTTGAGAGAGTTCACAACTTACGAAACGGCATTGTTCCCGATTATTTTCTCGGGTATTTGCATAGCATTAATCGTATTACTGATTAATTCCACATACGGCAGAGCTTTCAAGGCGATTCGCGATGACGAAATCGCTGCGGAGGCGATGGGCGTAAACCTGTTTAAACATAAAGAACTTGCATTTGTTATTTCATCCTTCTTTGCGGGTGTCGGCGGAGCGCTTCTGGCAATGTTCCAGAATTCCGCAACCGCTTCGACATTTACAACGAATATGACTTACGAAATTCTGCTTATCGTCGTTATCGGCGGTATCGGTTCGATTACAGGCTCCATCATCGGTTCGTTCATTTTCATCGGACTCAACGAATGGCTGCTCAGAGGACTCGACCAGGGGCAGTGGCTGGGAATCCAGTCCACACTAATGCGTGCAGGTTTCCGTAAGGTAGTATTTGCGATTCTGATTATGCTCGTTGTGCTTTTCTTTGCGAAGGGCATCATGGGCAACAAGGAATTCTCATGGGATGGAATCATTCGCTGGTTTAAGACGCTTCCGCAGAGAATCAAGGCATGGCCGGCAAAGAAAAAGGCTCAGCTTGCTGAACGCAAAGAGCAGAAGGAAGCTAAGAAAGAAGCAAAAGCGAAGGCAGCAGAGAAGAAGGCAAAAGGTGCAGAAGCACTTGCAGACGGAGAGAAGCTGTTTACGCCGCTTCCGGTTTACGACCATGTCGTAGTATTCGAAAAGGAGGTGCAGTAATATGACAAATGAAGTAGTATTAAAGCTCTCCGATATTACGATGCAGTTCGGCGGAGTTGTGGCAGTAGACAACCTCAACCTTGAGGTCCACAAGAATGAAATCGTCGGACTTATCGGACCGAACGGTGCCGGAAAGACAACGGCGTTCAATGTTGTAACCGGAGTTTACGAGCCGACAAACGGTGCAGTCCACATTAACGGACTGATTGAAATCGAAAATTATCCGAAAGGCAAGATGGCGACAACCTATAAGGGCAGACACCAGGGCGACTATCAGCAGACGATTAAGCTCACACCGGACAAGGTAACGAAACTCGGAGTTGCGCGTACGTTCCAGAATATCAGACTGTTCAAGGAAATGACCGTGCTTGAAAATGTTCTTGTTGCCATGCACATGAACCAGAAGCAGAGCATTTTCGGAGCTACTTTCAAGTCGAAAACGGCAAGAGCCGAAGAAAAGAAGATGATTGAAGAGGCCGAGGAACTCCTGAAGAAAGTTGAACTTTATGAAAACAAGGATGATCTCTCAACATCCCTTCCTTACGGCAAGCAGAGACATTTGGAAATCGCAAGAGCACTTGCGACCCATCCGAAGATTTTGCTTTTGGACGAACCGGCGGCAGGTATGAACCCACAGGAATCTGACGAACTGATGCATTTTATCGGCAGAATCCGTGACGAGTTTGACCTCAGCATTTTGATGATAGAACACCACATGCAGGTAATCATGGGTATTTGCGACCATATTTATGTACTGAACTACGGCGGTCAGATTGCGGACGGCACGCCGGAGGAAATTCAGAACAACCCTGCGGTAATTGAAGCATATTTGGGGGTGGATGAATAATGCTTGCAATCAGAGATTTACATGTATATTACGGCGGTATTCACGCGCTGAACGGCGTCAGCCTGGATGTTCCGGACGGACAGATTATTTCGCTGATCGGAGCAAACGGTGCCGGAAAGTCCACAACGCTTAAGGCAATCATGGGGCTTGTGGCCAAGACGGAAGGCCATATTTACTGGGATGATACGGATATTACATCCATGAAAACAAAAGATATCGTTAGCGAAGGAATTATTCTTTGTCCGGAAGGACGTAAGATTTTCCCTGACCTTACGGTGGAAGAAAACCTTTCCGCAGGGGCTTACCTCAGAAAGGATAAAAGCGAGATTGCAAAGGACAGAGAATGGGTATACAGCCTTTTCCCACGTCTGAAAGAAAGAACCTGGCAGCTTGGAGCGACGCTTTCCGGCGGTGAGCAGCAGATGCTTGCGGTAGGACGCGCACTGATGAGCAAACCGAAACTTCTGATGCTTGATGAACCTTCGCTGGGTCTTGCTCCGCTGATAATCAAGGATATTTTCACGATTATCCGGCAAATTAAGGAGGCAGGCGTAAACGTACTGCTGATTGAGCAGAATGCGAATGCCGCACTTGAGATTTCGGATTACGCATATGTAATGGAAACGGGGAATATTACGATGGCAGGACCGGGCAAGGCACTGCTTTCGGATGAGAGAGTAAAACATGCATATTTAGGGGAATAAGATATGAACAGAACAGTTAAAAAAGTGCTGGCATGCGCCATGACTGTTTCGCTGGCCGCGGGGCTTTGCGCATGCACAACTTACAACAACTTTAAAAACGCGTTTTTTGAAGACGGAAAAGAAGCGCAGGAAAGAACTATTAAAATAGGGGTTTTTGAGCCGCTTTCGGGTAAAAATAAAACGGAGGGCAACGAGGAACTCATGGGAATCGAACTTGCCCACGACCTTTATCCTACCGTTTGCGGCAAGAAGGTGGAGCTTGTTTACGGAGACAACAAGTCGGATATTTACACGGGCGAGACGGTAATACAGGAACTGATTTCCGCGAATTCGCCTTCTGTAATTCTCGGCAGCTATGGGGAAACACTCACGCTGATCGCCGGCAAGTACGCAAAAGCAAACAATATTCCGGCAATCACGATTTCCAGTACCAACCCGCTTATTACGACCAACAACGATTATTATTTCAGTGCGACCTATTCGGAAACAAGACAAGGTGATGCCTTGGCGGACTTCGCATATACATCACAGAAAAAGATCGTTGCGGCGGCGATAAAAACAGAGGATGACGATACGGCTACAGCTACAATCAAACGTTTTACGAACCGCTTCAAGAAGCTGTCGGGCCAGAGCAACAGCGTTGCGGGGACCTTCACGATTCCGAAGGACAGCACCGACTACAGCAAGACAATTGACGATATCAAGGCATCCGGCGCGGATACGGTATTTGTTACGCTTTCTGCAGAAAACTCCATCGAGTTTATGAAGCAGGCGATGGACAAGAAGCTGATGAATGTGCTTTTTCTCGGAACAAGAAGCTGGAACGATGACAAGCTCATCAAATACCTCAAAGAAAATGACCGTATTCAGGCAGCTTTTCCTACGGAACAGAGCCAGAATGCGGAAACAGAGGTGTCAAACGAGTTTATTCAGGCATTCAAAGCGAAATACGGAGAGAGCGAAGAACCTTCGGCAAGAACGGCCGTTGCATTTGATGCATACTGCCTTGCAATCGATGCGATAAGCAGAGCCTACGATGCAATGCAGACCATGGATCCGGATAAGCTTACGGCAGATGCCGCAACCGATGCAGAAGGAAGAACCGCTAAGGAGGTTCTCCAGAACGCACTGGAAACCGGAATCCCGGCGGGCGAGCACATCCGCGATGCCCTGAGCCAAACAAAGAATTTCCAAGGTGCGTCTGGTGTAATCAATTACAACGGAAAGAATGAAGCAACCAAATCGATTACGATTAACTTTATTGTGGGCGGAATCGAACAGCCGACCTACACGATAGAATAAAACAAGAGAAAACGAAAGGAAACACAAAAATGGAAAAAAAGATTCAAGAAGCTCTTGAGCAGATCAGACCGTTCCTCCAGAGAGACGGAGGAGATGTTGAATTCGTAGAACTTACGGAAGACAATATTGTGAAAGTGAAACTTCAGGGACACTGTGCAGGATGTCCGGGAGCTCAGATGACGCTCAAGGCTGTAATCGAAAGAATCCTCAAGGAAAGCTATCCTGAAATTCAGGGCGTCGAATCCGTATAAAAATGAAGTACGAGGAATTTCTTGAGCGGAATAAAGAAGAAATGATTGCATCCCTGCAGTCTGTTTTGCGGTGCGAGAGCGAGCAGTCTCAGCCGGTAAAGACGGCGGACGGCGGTGTGTATCCGTTCGGAGAAGGCGTCCAGAAGGCTTTTGAGACTTTTCTTGCGCTTGCCGAAAGCATGGGGTTCGAAACCTTCAATGCGGACAATTACGGAGGGCATGTGGACTTTCCGGGAACAGGCGATAAAATTTTCGGCATTCTCGGACATCTCGATGTCGTGCCGGCAGCAGGAGGATGGGATTTTGACCCTTATGCGGCAAGCATAGCGGAAGGCAGGATATACGGCAGAGGAACCACGGATGACAAAGGTCCGATGATTTCGTGCCTGTATGCGATGAAGGCCCTAAAGGACTCCGGGTATGTGCCGAAGGCAACGATACGCCTGATAATCGGACTCGATGAGGAAACCGGCTGGAAAGGCATGGACTACTACTTTTCAAAAGCACCGAAGCCGGACTTCGGTTTCACACCGGATGCGGATTTTCCTGTGATAAATGGGGAAATGGGCGTACTGGTCTTTGAACTTGCGAGAAAATTCCGCGATTCGCAGGTTAAGGGGCTGAAGCTTCGATCAATGAAAGGCGGCATGGCTGCAAACAGTGTAGCCGACTACTGCAGAGTGGTAATCAGAAATCAAAAGGACGAGGAAGCTCCGTATGTGAAAATCCGCGAGGAAATCACCGCTTTCCGAGAGGAAACCGGCTACCGGATTCACGCAAAAGGCGTGGGAAAATCCTTGGAAATCACAACGGAAGGAATCGGAGCGCATGGTGCAAGGCCGGAAGCGGGCTTAAATGCAGTCTCGATTATGATGCAGTTCCTCGGGAGGCTGAACTTTGTGGATGAAGACCATAACGATTTCATAGACTTTTACAACAAGTATATCGGCTTCTGCCTCGACGGCACGAAGCTTGGAATCGGTTTCTGTGATGAACCATCCGGAAAGTTGATTTTCAATGTGGGCATGGCCGAAATGAATGAAAAGGCGGGCAAGCTTACGATCAATGTAAGATATCCGGTGACGATGACGGACGACGATGTGTACGATGCGATGAGCGATTTGCTTGAAAAGTACAATATCGGAGTTCTGAAGCTGAAACACCACGAACCGATCTTTGTAGAAGCGGACAGCCCGATGGTTCGCATGCTGGTTGATATTTACCGCAGGCACAGCGGAGATACCGAGTCGGTGCCTAAGGTGATAGGCGGCGGAACCTATGCGAGAGCTGCAAAGAATGTCATCGCATACGGGGCTTTGTTCCCGGGTGATGAAGATTTGATGCACCAGAAGAATGAGTATCTCAGCATCGAGAGACTCGAGCAAATGACAAAAATTTATGCGGAAGCTATTTACAAACTCTCTTCGGGGGAATATAATAGTTAGCGTGAGTTTTCCCAAACGGGAAATATAATGACATAATCTGTTTCAGGGCGAGGTGAAATTCCTCACCGGCGGTATAGTCCGCGAACGCCGAGAGGCGCCGAGCAGGTGAAATTCCTGCACCGACGGTATAGTCCGGATGAGAGAAACAAAGGATTGCGCGATGCCTGCGTAATAGAATGACGGAGGCTTGGCGCGGAATTCGTATGTTGCTTTTTTGAGCCTTGATTCCCATCAAGGCTCTACTTGTGTAACCTGACAGATTTCCAACTACATCTTAGGGCGCCCGGACTTCAAAACGGGCAGATACAGAAAGAGAGGAAACTGTAGAAATGACTAATTTAAACAATCAGAAGGCAAAGTCGGACAGACTTGTCAAAATGGCGATGATGGCTGCGGTCGCATGTGTAATCGGGCTTGTACGGTTCCCGCTGATACCGGCGGTATCATTCTTAACTTACGACCTTGCAGACATTCCGATTATCATCACGACCTTTGCGTTCGGGCCTGCGGCAGGAATGCTTGCGCTTACCGTCGTGAGTGCAATCCAGGCGTTTCTCCTTGGCGGAGACAGCGTTTACGGCTTCCTGATGCATATGATTGCATCGGGTGCATTTCTTATCACAGCCGGATGCATTTACAGAAAACACAAGACGAAGAAAGTCGCAATTATTTCGATGGCGGCTGCAACTCTTGTAATGACGGTTGTCATGGGCTTCGCAAACTATTTTGTAACACCGTTCTACTACGGCGGAGAAGCAATGAGAGAGGTCGTCGTAAGCCTGATGCCGCTGATTCTTTTGTTCAACGTAATCAAGGGCATCTTAAATTCGCTTATCACTTTTGTGGTATATAAGAGAATTTCGGGATTCCTTCACAGAGAGGGGCTTCACAAAGCACATGAAAATAAAGAGAATTATACCAATTAAAAACGAAGAAGAAACCCGGCAGTTTGCACACGAACTTGCGGAAAGCCTTGCTCCCGGCGATGTGCTTGCGTTGATCGGCGACCTCGGAACAGGCAAGACGGCGCTCACATCGTATATTGCGGAGGGACTTGGAATCAAACGGCGGGTAAACAGCCCGACATTTACGATTGTAAAGGAATATACGGACGGCAGAATGCCGCTGTATCATTTTGATGTTTACCGGGTGAGCGACCCGGATGAATTGTTTAACATCGGTATTGATGAGTATTTTTTCGGCGAAGGAGTATGTATTGTGGAATGGGCAGATCTCATTTCGGACATTCTGCCGGAAAACACAAAATACATTTATCTCGCATACGGAGAAAATGAAGGAGAAAGGGTATATAAATGTACATTTTAGCCATTGAAACCACAGGAAAAGAAGGCTCCGTATGCCTTGTGCAAAAGGACGAAGGCGGCGGGGAGCCTGCTGTTTTGGGAGAAAAGCGGATAGAGGGAAGCATGAGTCATCTCAAAGAACTGATTCCTTCCATTTCAAGTCTCTTGGAATCGCAAGGGGTTTCAAAGAATGAAATTTCATACATTGCAGCTTCCGTGGGCCCGGGATCTTTCACGGGAATCCGCATCGGGGTGGCAACGGCACGCGCCTTGTCACAAGCTTTCGGACTGGAATACGCAATTGCGGTGTCTACCCTTACGGCCTTCCAATATAAAGAGCAGGCCGCTGAGGCCGGAGCAAAAGGAATCACGGTCTGTGCGATTATCAACGCAAGGCGCGGGCAGGTCTACGGCATGGTGGACGGATACCTTGCGGATGGTCCGTATATGCTGACGGATGTTTTGGAAGTAATCCGAAATCGCGTTTTTGCGGACGGACGGGAAGTTCTTTTCTTCGGAGACGGTATCGATGCCTACGAATCGCTTATTTGCGATGGACTTGCAGGAGCCGGAAAATACAGCTTTGCGGATTCTTCCTGCAGGTATCAGGACGCTCGTGCTGCAGCTTTGTGTGCTGCGGTTAATGCAGATTTATATACGGTAAAACGCGAGGATCTGCTGCCGGATTACATGCGGAAAGCGGAGGCGGAGCAGAAACTTGAAGCAGGGGAGCTTCCGATTTGCAAGGGACCGAAACAGGAGTAGTTTCATATGGAAGAGAGCAGGAAACTGATAATACGAAAAGCCGCGGAATCTGATGTTCCGGCGGTTGAAGAGGTTGAAAAGGCGTGCTTTTCCGTTCCTTGGAGCTACGAATCGCTCTATCACGATATATTGGAAAACAAGCTGGCTTTTTACATTGTGGCGGAGATAGACGGCAAGGTATGCGGCTATGTGGGCGTGTGGAAAATTTTCGACGAGGGCCATATCACGAATGTGGCCATTGCACCGGAGTACAGACGGATGCATATTGCAAGTGCAATGCTTTCCGTATTGTTTGATGTTACCGGGGCGCAGGGCATTGAAAGCTATACGCTTGAAGTCAGAGCAGGAAACCAAGCGGCAATCGCACTTTATGAGGGATTCGGCTTTCGTGAGGCGGGCCTGAGAAAGGGATATTACGAAGATAACGGCGAGGATGCCATTATCATGTGGAAGGAAAAGAAATGAAAGACGGAAGTTTTTTGACACTTGGAATCGAAACCAGCTGCGACGAGACAGCGATTGCCGTCCTTGCGGACGGAAGAACGGTTTTGTCCAATGTCATTTCATCACAAATTGATATATTTAAGAATTTCGGCGGCGTCGTGCCGGAAATCGCATCCAGACACCATTTGGAAAACATAAACGGTGTTCTCACGGAGGCGCTGGAAGATGCAAAGGTGAGCCTTGATGACATTGATCTCATCGGCGTTACGAACGGCCCGGGTCTCATCGGGGCACTTCTGATGGGAGTTGCAACGGCAAAATCCCTTGCATTTGCAAAGGACATCCCGCTCGTAGGCGTTCATCATCTGATGGGGCATATCAGTGCGAATTTTATCGAATATCCGCAGCTTCAGCCGCCGTTCATGGCGCTTATCACAAGCGGCGGACATACGGAAATCGTGGATGTGAAGAGCTATACCGAATGCGAAATTCTGGGAGGAACCAGAGATGATGCGGTCGGAGAGGCTTACGACAAGGTCGCAAGAGTTTTGGGGCTGGGCTATCCGGGCGGTCCGAAAATCGACAAAATCGCAAAGGAAGGAAATCCTGAGGCAATTCACTTTAAACGTGTATATCTTGAAAAAGACAGCTTTGATTTCAGCTTCAGTGGGCTGAAGACATCGGTGCTCAATTACATCAACCAGCAGAAACAGGCAGGAAACGAAATAAACCGTGCGGATATTGCGGCAAGTTTTCAGCAGGCGGTGATGGATGTCATTGTCGAAAAGGCCGTGAATGCCGTAAAGATGCGCGGCGAAAAGAAGCTGGTTCTCGCGGGCGGCGTTGCGGCGAATTCCAAGCTCAGAGAAATGCTCGGAGAGGCTTGCGGCGCAGACGGAATCACACTTTACCGTCCGGCTCCTGCTTTGTGCACGGACAACGGTGCCATGATCGGGGCGGCGGCATACTATAAATATAAGGAAAAAGGGGCAGACGGGCTTGACCTTGATGCCTATGCAAATATGGAATTATGATTGTACTTTCAGCGAATAATCTTACAAAAACATACGGAACGGATGTCATAATCGATAAGGCGAGCTTTCACTTGAATGCCGGCGATAAGGTCGGCATCATCGGCAGAAACGGTGCCGGAAAAACGACGCTTCTGAACATGCTTACCGGCGAGCTTCCGTGCGACGAAGGGGAATTTTTCGTGTCACAGAACATGAGAATCGGCTACCTGAAACAGCGCGATAATTTCAGCAGTGAAGGGACGGTCCTCGAGGAAATCGAAGGGATTTTTTCGGGACTTCGGGAGCTTGAAAACGAAATTGCGGAGCTTTCGGACAAGGTTGCAGAAAACCCGCATGACACCGGGCTGATTAACCGGCTGGACGAATTGCAGCACCGCTTTGACAGAGAAGGCGGCTACACCTATAAGTCGGAAATGATAGGGATTTTGAACTCCATGGCTTTCGACGAGAGTTTTTACAACAAGAAGATTTCCTCGCTTTCGGGCGGGGAACGGACAAGGCTGGCACTTGCGGCACTTTTGCTTGAGAAACCGGACATTTTGCTGCTCGATGAGCCTACGAACCATCTGGACATCGGAACGCTGAAATGGCTGGAGCAGTACCTGGAAGCCTATCGCGGCACGATTATGATTGTATCGCATGACCGATATTTTCTCGACCGGACGGTAAACCGGATTTTCGAGGTGGAAAATCACAAGGTTTATTCTTATCAAGGGAAATACAGCGACTATGCGGCGCAGAAAAAACTTCGAAGAGAAACCGAACTTCGTGCATATAACAACCAGCAGAGAGAAATCGCACGCCAGGAGGAAATGATTAGGCGCATGAAACAGCGCGGTACCGAGCACCTCGCAAAGCGGGCGGCATCGCGTGAAAAGCGGCTTGACATGCTGGAGAGAATCGAGCGCCCGGAAAGTGAAATGGGAAAGATGAAGATTAACTTTAAGGAAAACTTTCCGTCCGGCGGCGATGTCATCATGGCAGAAAATCTTGAAAAAAGCTTCGGCAGAGGCGCTGAGCACAGGGAACTTTTTCACGGTGTGAATCTTGATATCAAGAGGGGCGAGAGAATTTGTATCCTCGGACCAAACGGCGTGGGCAAGACGACGCTTCTTCGGGTGCTTCTCGGAGAACTGACGCCGGATGCGGGCTATCTGAAAATCGGGCACAATGTTGCCTTCGGCTATTATGACCAGGGGCAGCTGTTGCTCAGCGATGCCAACACGGTTCTCGAGGAACTGAAGGAATCGTACAGACTGTATACTGATACGGAAATGCGTTCGATTCTCGGCAGATTCCTGTTCAGAGGCGAAGAAGTGTTCCTGCCTGTGGGAAGCTTGTCGGGCGGCGAGAAGGCACGACTTTCCCTTCTGAAACTCATGCTTTCGGGCGCAAACACCCTGATTCTGGACGAACCGACCAACCACCTGGACATCGAATCAAAGGAAGTTTTTGAAGAGGCTTTGATGGAATTTCCGGGAACAGTAATCGTCGTATCGCATGACCGGTATTTCCTGCAGAGGATACCGACGAGAATCCTGGAACTTACGCAGGACGGCGTAATCGAGTACCTCGGCAGGTATGACTACTATCTTGAAAAGAAGTCGCAGGGAATATCCGCAAAGAAATACTTCAGCAAAGTGCAGGAAAAATCCGCAGGCGATGCCGCGCAGCAGCGCAGGCTGAAGAAAGAGCGCGAAGCTGAGGAACGGCGCAGGGCAAGGCTTTCCGAGAAACTGGAGACGGAAATTTCCGAACTTGAGAATCAGATTTCCGAACTTGAGCATAATCTTTGCAAACCGGAAAACATGAGCGATTATGAACTCCTGGCAAGGCTCGGAGCAGAGCGGGAAGAGACCGAAAAACGCCTTGCGGAAGCCTATGATGAGTGGGCAAAGGTGCAAGAAGCGTAAAAACACATAAAAAAAACTTGCAATGCACATAAAAAGTTATTATAATATTCCATAGTAATTTTTACTAAACAGAATGGAGGCTGTTTTATGATTTTTGACAAAATTAAAGACATCATTATAGACCAATTACAGGTTGAAGAATCCGATGTTGCAATGGATACCAATCTCATGAAGGATCTTTCGGCAGATTCACTGGATGCTGTTGAAATTATCATGGCAATCGAAGATGAATTCGGAATCGAAATTCCTGACGAAGACGCTGAGAACATTCAGACGGTCGGAGATTTGGTTAAGTATGTAGAGGAAAACAAATAGTCGCAAGACAAATATCAGAAGGCAGGTGTTACAGATGAGAGAGAAGCAGATATCCAAAGCAGTAATCAAGCGTTTGCCTCGATACAGAAGATACCTGAAGGAACTGCAAAAGAAGGGGATAGAAAAAATTTCTTCTAAGGACCTGAGCAAGCTCATAGGGTATACTGCGTCGCAGATCAGACAGGACTTGAATAATTTCGGCGGCTTCGGTCAACAGGGTTATGGATATAGTGTCAGCTATCTGTATGAAGAAATCGGCGCAATACTGGGCCTCGATAAAGAGTATAAGATAGTAATCGTCGGATACGGAAGACTTGGTCAGGCCATGGCAAGCTACATTGCTAACAACGAAGGAAACTTCCACATTTGCGGAATTTTTGACGTTAAGCAGATCATTCAGGATGTGGAGTTCAAGGACGCGCAGATTATGACATGCGGCTCACTGGCAGGATTTATCAAGAAGGAAAACATAGACATCGCCGTAATCACGGTTCCTGCCGAGAAGGCACAGATTGTTGCCGATACGGTATCGGGTGCGGGAGTCAAGGGCATTTGGAACTTTACCGCCGTTGACTTGGAACTGCCGGAAGACGTCGCGGTTGAGAATGTTCACATGAGTGACAGTCTGCACGCGCTTGCCTATTACATGCAGGATGCGGAATAAAATCAAAAAAAAGCAACCGGTCATAAAGACCGGTTGTTTTTATGTAGTGTTTAGCCTTCTACCGGAGCATCTACCGGGCAAGCATCTGCGCAAGAACCGCAGTCGATGCACTTGTCAGCATCGATAACATAGATGTCGCCTTCGGAGATAGCTTCTACAGGACATTCTGCTGCGCAAGCACCGCAAGCGATGCAAGCATCTGTAATTTTATAAGCCATTATTGTTCCTCCTATTAAAAAAGATATATCTTTACGCAGACAATTATAACAGAATGATGTATAATAGTAAAGTAAAAAAAAGTTGATTTTTTTGTAAAAAATAAAGAGGACGAAAAAAATGCGAATATACACATTGGTCGGAAAGAGCGGAACCGGAAAGAGTTTTCATGCAATGGATTTATGCCGGAAAGAAAATATTGAGTCTATCATAGATGACGGCCTATATATATATCGGAATACGATGCTTGCCGGATCCTCGGCCAAAAGAGCCGGCACCAAGATAGGAGCAGTAAAGACGGCATTGTTCATAAATGAAGAACAATGCCAGAGTGTCCGAGATGAAATTGCGAGAACGAAACCCGAATCCATCCTGGTTCTGGGAACCAGCGAAGGGATGGTAGACCGGATCATGGACAGGCTGGGGCTGGAAAAACCCCCGGAGGACAGTCCGAGGCGTATAAAAATCGAAGACATAACGACACAGGCCGAGCGCCGCAAGGCAAGACAGCAAAGGGAGCAGCTGGGCAAGCATGTCATTCCCGCGCCGTCACTGCAGCTTAAGAGAAACTTTGCCGGATATTTCATGGATCCGCTTCGGTTTTTCAGGGGAAAGGAGCAGGACGGGGAACGCACGGTCGTCAGGCCGACATACAGCTACATGGGACAATATCTGATTGCGGAGCGTGTAATTGATGATATCATTGGCTGCATAGCGGCGGGACACCCCGCAGCGGGCAGAGTCATATATGTGAGCCACAGCACGCAGCCCGAGGCATACGAGCTTTTTGTCGTCATCAAGATGAAACACGGATTTGCCCTGTGGGAGTCGGTGTGTGAGATACAGGAAGAAATCAAAGAAATGGTAGAAAAAATGACCGCGTTCAATGTTTCGGCCATCGACATAGAAGTGAGGGGGATTGACTGAAGGTGCAGTACACGAAGACCGGGATAAAAGATTTTAACCTTGCACATATCTTTGAATGCGGACAATGCTTCCGCTGGGAAAGACAGAACGACGGCAGCTATACGGGCACTGCGATGGGAAAAATCGTCAATATGCGATTTGAGCCGGAGGGCAGACTGACAGTCGACAATTGCACGGAAGAGGAATTCATGCAGATTTGGACGCCGTATTTGGATTTGGAAAGAGATTATGCGAAGATAAAGAGCGGTTTGAAAGGCGAGCAGATTCAAAAGGCCGTGGAATACGGATATGGGATTCGGATTCTGAAGCAGGATTTTTGGGAAACGCTGCTGTCATTCATCATATCGCAGAATAACAATATACCGCGGATTAAGGGCTGCATTGAGGCTCTGACGCACCGCTGCGGCACGAAAATCGGCACATATAAAGGAAAGGATTATTATGCGATGCCTGAGCCGGAAGTGCTTGCAGGCATGACACCGGATGAACTGGCGGAGTGCAGACTCGGTTACAGGGGGCCTTACCTAATCAAAACGGCACAGAAAGTTTTGGAGAAAGGCGGAGCACTTGCGGCTGAGAAAGAACTGCGAAACTGTGAGATGTTTGAAGAGGCACAGGCGGCTCTTCGGGAATATCCCGGTGTCGGTCCCAAGGTCGCAAGCTGCACAGCCCTTTTCGCCCTGGGATTTCCGGATGCTTTTCCGATTGATGTATGGATGCGAAGAGTTATGCATAGACTTTATGGTATGGATGAAAAGGATGTACGCGGCATGGAGGATTTTGCGAAGAAAAATTTTGCACCTTACGGCGGAATCGCACAGCAGTACCTTTTTTATTACATACGCGGACTGCATTGATTGTGCCAAGGCACCGCATGGTGGTGCGGCTCCAAAATTGTTTCACAGAAACTTCACATGCAAAAAAGCAAGAAAGTATTGACAATTGCGGCAGGATTGCTATAATAAAATTATGTTAGCACTCAGAAGTAAAGAGTGCTAAGGAAACGAGAATTACTAAACGGAGGTAATGATAAATGATTGGAATCAAACCATTGGGTGACAGAGTAGTCATCAAGAAACTGGAAGCAGAAGAGAGAACACAGGGAGGCCTTATCCTCACAAGTGCAGCGAAGGAGAAACCTCAGATGGCAGAGGTTGTAGCCGTAGGACCGGGAACCAAGGATGTTTCCATGGAAGTGAAACCGGGAGACAAAGTTGTTTTCAGCAAATACGGCGGAACCGAAATTAAGTATCAAGGCGAAGAATACACGATTATGAGACAGGATGACATCCTGGCGGTTGTTGAATAGTTGAAAGGGGTGCATAGAAATGGCAAAGGACATTTTTTACGGAGAAGACGCAAGACGCAAACTGCAGGCAGGCGTTGATAAATTAGCTGATACAGTAAAGATTACATTAGGACCGAAAGGCCGCAATGTTTTAATCAATAAGAGCTTCGGCTCACCGCTCATCACTAACGACGGTGTTACGATTGCAAGAGAAATCGAGCTTGAAGACGCAACGGAAAACATGGGCGCTCAGGTTGTTAAGGAAGTTGCTTCCAAGACAAACGATGTAGCCGGCGACGGTACAACAACAGCAACTCTGCTTGCTCAGATTATCGTAAAAGAAGGATTCAAGAATGTCGCAGCAGGCGCTAACCCAATGGAACTTAAGAAGGGTATCCAGGGCGCGGTTGATGTAGCGGTTGAAGAAATCGGTAAGATTGCAAAACCGGTTGAAACCAAGGAATCCATCGCACAGGTTGCAGCAGTTTCCGCTGCTGACGAAAACATCGGCGAACTGATTGCACAGGCTATGGAAAAGGTAGGCAAGGACGGTGTTATCACAGTAGAAGAATCCAAGAGCCTCGGCACAACTTTAGATGTTGTGGAAGGCATGCAGTTTGACAGAGGCTATTTATCGGCTTACATGGTTTCCGACACGGAAAAGATGGAAGCGGTTATGGAAAATCCATATATTTTAATCACTGACAAGAAGATTGCAAGCATTCAGGAACTGGTTCCGCTGCTTGAACAGATTATGAAGCAGGGACGTAAGCTTCTCATTATCGCAGAAGATGTGGAAGGCGAAGCACTTGCAACACTGGTTGTCAATAAACTCAGAGGCGTTATCGATGTGGTTGCGGTAAAGGCTCCGGGATACGGCGAAAGAAGAAAAGCAATGCTGGAAGATATCGCAGTTCTTACAGGCGGTACCGTTATTGCAACGGATCTTGGCTATGAGCTGAACGAAGTGACACTTGACATGCTTGGAACAGCAGCAACCGTTAAGGTTGACAAGGAAAACACGGTTATCGTATCCGGCGGCGGTTCTTCCGAAGATGTTAAGGCAAGAATTGCAAGTCTCAAGACGCAGATTGAAGATACAACTTCCGAATTCGACAAGGAAAAACTTCAGGAAAGACTTGCCAAACTCGCAGGCGGCGTTGCGGTTATCAAGGTAGGCGCAGCTACCGAAACGGAACTGAAAGAAAGAAAACTCAGAATCGAAGACGCTCTCAACGCAACAAAGGCTGCAGTTGAAGAGGGTATCGTATCCGGCGGCGGGGTTGCACTCGTAAACACAATTCCGGCTGTGGCAGCATATGTTGACACCCTTTCCGGCGATGTTAAGACAGGTGCTGCAATCATCAAGCGTGCACTGGAAGAACCGGTAAGACAGATTGCAGAAAACGCAGGGCTTGAAGGCAGCGTTGTTGTTGCGGAAGTTAAGAAATCCGGTGTAGGTGTTGGCCTGAATGCAGCTACGGAAGAATATGTAGACATGATTGAAGCAGGTATCGTTGACCCTGCAAAGGTTACAAGAAGTGCGCTTCAGAATGCGGCATCCGCATCCGCAATGCTTCTTACTACAGAAGCAGGTATCGTAGACATCAAGGAACCGATGCCTCCTGTAGCGATGGGCGGCGGTGCTCCGGGAATGGGCGGCATGGGAATGATGTAGCCGCTATGGAATAGAATAAGGAATCGGCAGAATTTTTTTCGGAAGATTTTGCCGATTTTTTTATTTTTGTGTTGACAAAAGAAGAAAGCTGCGCTAGTATAATACCTATAAAACAGATAGGTTTTGTGGGAAATAAAAACCACTGAGGAATAAATATAAATTATAATGAAAAAAGGAGATGAAGGAAATGAAAGTATATGAAAGAATTACAGATTTAATCGGCGGAACACCGCTGCTCAAGCTGAACCACATTGTGGGGGACGAAGAAACACAGGCCGAAGTTTACGGCAAATTGGAATATTTCAACCCGGCGGGAAGCGTTAAGGACAGAATCGCAAGAGCGATGATTGACGATGCCGAGAAGTCGGGAGCATTAAAGCCGGGTGCGGTTATCATCGAACCAACCAGCGGAAATACCGGAATCGGACTGGCTTCGGTTGCAGCTTCCAGAGGGTATAAGATTATTCTGACGATGCCGGAGACGATGAGCATTGAGCGCCGCAATCTTTTGAAGGCATACGGTGCGGAACTTGTATTGACAGACGGCGCGAAGGGCATGAAGGGAGCGATTGCAAAGGCGGAAGAACTTGTCAAGGAAACTCCGGAAAGCTTCATCCCGAGTCAGTTTACAAACCCGGCAAACCCGTCCGCGCACAAGGCATCCACAGGACCTGAAATCTGGGATGACACGGATGGAAAGGTTGACATCTTCGTTGCCGGAGTCGGAACAGGCGGAACGCTTTCCGGCGTAGGAGAATACCTGAAGAGCAAGAATCCGGATGTCAAAGTGGTTGCCGTTGAACCGGCAGGCTCTCCGGTTCTTTCAAAAGGAACTCCAGGCCCGCACAAGATTCAGGGAATCGGTGCAGGATTCGTTCCGGATACGCTCAACACAGAGATTTATGATGAAATCATTACAGTGGAAAACGAGGATGCGTTTGAAACCGGAAGAACGCTTGCAAGAAAAGGCGGTGTGCTCGTCGGAATCTCATCCGGTGCAGCTGTTTATGCAGCGTCGCAGCTTGCAAAACGCCCGGAAAACAAGGGCAAGGTGATTGTAGCACTTCTGCCGGATACCGGAGAAAGATACCTTTCCACTCCGATGTTTGCTGAATAATATCGGCCGGAAATTTGAACCATATTGGCCTCTTGCTTGAAAACCTAGCATTTTCATGGTATTATGTAGGTTGTAGGGCAGGAGGCTTTTTGTGTGAAAAGTTTTGCATGCCGGCGCACAAGAGGAGGTGCAGGATGAAGATTTCCACGAAAGGGCGCTATGCGCTCAGAATGATGATAGATTTGGCGGAGCATCAGGGCGAGGGTTTCGTTTCACTGAAAGATATTGCGGCACGGCAGGGAATTTCCAAAAAATATCTGGAGCAGATTATTCCGATTCTGAACCGTTCGAATTTCCTGCAGGCAAACCGAGGTGCACAGGGAGGCTATCGGCTTGCAAAAGCACCGAGTGCCTATACGGTAAAAGATATCCTGGAACTGACGGAGGGCAGCCTTGCACCTGTTGCGTGTCTGGATACAATGCCCGTGGGTTGCGAGCGCAGCGAGTTCTGCGTGACACTGCCACTATGGAAAGGCCTTCGTGACGCGATCGAAAAATATCTTGACGGAATAACGCTGCAGGACCTGCTTGACCGGCAGACGGAAATGTATTCCAACAATTATATGATATAATTGCGAAGTTTTTAATAATTCCGCTAAGATTTTGCAAAGATATTGCAAAATTTCCGGTATAAGATATAATATAAGGGAGTAAAATTGGATAAAGTGATGAAAAATGTAGAAAAATTGATTCCGAAATATGCGGTTATCTCACTGGTCTTTTGCTTCGCATGGAACTGCTTTGTCTACTGGACAACGCAGTTTTTATGTGCGGGGCGCAGACACTTTGACTTGACAACGGATTTCGACAGGTGGGTTCCCGTCCAATCGTGGTGGGTCTTGATTTATGTGGCAAGTTTTGCCTTCTGGGTTATATGCTATATCTTGATTGCGCGCTTTAATGACAGGGAATTCTGGTTCCGGTTTGTGACAGCAGATCTTCTTTCCAGGACAATCTGCGGAGTTATTTTCGTCGTTTTCCCGACCATGAACACAAGGCCGGTACTCGAGATGAACTCGGTTTTTGACTGGATGCTGGCACTGATTTACAAACTGGATCTGCCGTACAACCTGTTTCCGTCGATACACTGTATCATCAGCCTGCTTTGCTTTCTGGGTCTTATGAAAACGGACAAGATGAGCCGGGTGGCGAAGGGAGGTGTGCTGGCTTTTGCGCTGCTGATTTTCGCATCGACGCAGTTCACCAAGCAGCACTACATTTCAGATGTTATAAGCGGAGTGGTGCTTGCGCTGCTTTGCTACAGTATAGCGATGAAAACGGACATCGCACGACCGGTAAGAAAGGTGTTTGAGAGGATTAACGAGAAAGTATTCGGGGATGCAAATGAAGAAAAAAAAGAAGGTACTGTTTAATTTTATATTTTTGGCGCTCTGTATCGGCCTAACGGTTTACTATGTGTTTCGCGGAGAGGACTTTTCCGAGGTGGCCGAATATATCGAACATGCCAAAGGTCCGGAGTGGCTGGTCGGAATCCTGCTGGTGTTTGCATTTATATTAAGCGAATCAGTGATTATTTTCTACTTGATGGGGACCTTGAAAGAAAAACCGAAGCTTTCGCACTGCTGTTTGTATTCCTTTGTCGGGTTTTTCTTTAGTCTGGTGACGCCGACGGCTTCCGGAGGACAGCCCATGCAGCTCGTTTTTATGAACAAGGACAAGCTCTCGGCGCATGTTTCCACGATTACGTTAATGATTGTTACAATCGCATATAAGGCGGTTTTGGTGCTTCTGGGGCTGTTTGTCTTGATTTTCAGACCTGCAGTTGAGCTCAAGCTGCTGCGCCCGGCGATGCCTTGGGTGTATCTGGGACTGGTGCTGAATGTGATTTGCGTAACCTTCATGCTTGCCGTAGTATGGTCGCCGGAAATTATGAAAGGTCTGGTGCAGTGGTTTGTCGGAATTATGCGGCGGCACTTGCATAAGGCCGGGAAACAGGAAAAGCTGGAGAGGCTGGAGGCAAAAGCTATCCGCTATATGGACGGCTACAAGGAAACTTCGGTGTATGTCCGCCGGCATAAGCAGGTGAGCCTGAATGTGCTTGGGATTACCTTGGTGCAGCGCTGTCTGCTGTTTGCGGTTACTTATGTGGTTTTGCGCTCATTTGGAATTCAGAGCCTCGGACTTGCAGATGTAATCGTTCTGCAGGGGACAATTTCGCTGGCAGTCGATATGCTTCCGCTGCCGGGAGGTCTTGGCATCAGCGAACATTTATTTCAATTGATATTTTTGCCGGTATGCGGCGCGGGGGTAATCACGCCGGCGATGATTATAAGCAGGGGTTTGAGTTTTTATGCGCAGCTGTTGATTAGCGCGGTCTTCACCGCGGCAGCGTATTTTCTGATATTTGGGAGGAGAGAGAAAAATGATAGGATTTTATAATTATACGGTAATACTTACATACATGAGCCTGATTTCGGCGATTACGGGAATGACGTTTGCACATGCGGGGGTGTTCGGAGCGGCAATATTCTGTCTTGCTCTTTCGGGCTTTTTCGATATGTTTGACGGCAAGGTCGCTCGCAGGAAGAAGGACCGAACCGATGACGAGAAGCTCTTCGGCATTCAGCTCGACTCGCTTTGCGATGTGGCTGCTTTCGGCGTGTTTCCGGCATACCTGTGCTACTGCATGGGAGTTCAGGGCAGACTGGGATTTCTGGCAATCATTTTCTATGCGATTTGCGGCGTGATTCGGCTTGCGTACTTCAATGTGATTGAGACGAACAACTTTTTCTCGGAAGAGGAACACGAAAAAGTGTATTACGGCCTTCCGATTACCTCTGCGGCGGTGATTTTCCCACTCGTATACCTTTTGAAGGGGATTTTTACGGCGTCTGCGTATAATGCAATTCTGACAGTTCTGCTTTTCGGAGTGGGAATGCTGTTCATATCGAACTTCAAGCTCAGAAAACCAAGCAACAAACTGCTTCTGCTCATCTGTGTGATTGTTGCGGCAGCGTTAGTGTTTATCTATATCAATCAGGGCGGGAGCCAGCCGGGAGTGTACCATGGAATGTAAAGACAGAAAAGGAATGCCCGTGCCAAGCGACGCGCAGCAGGATGCCATTCTAAGAAAACTGTACGGCACAGCCGGCGGGCGGATGGTGCTCAAAGTCCTGGTGAGGCCGTGGGTAAGCCGGCTCGGAGGAGCGGTCTTGTCCTCGCGCATATCAAAACTTGCCATTCCGGGATTCGTAAAGAAAAACGGCATCGACATGCGCCAGTACGAGCACAAAAGATACAAATCTTATAATGACTTCTTTACCCGCAGAATAAGAAAGGGCATGCGTCCCGTGGAACCGGAGCCGGCCGGCTTCATCTCTCCGTGCGACAGCAGGCTGACGGTGCATGAAATCTGCGACGGTGCTTCTTTTCATATAAAGAACACGCAGTATACCATGCACAGTCTTTTTCGCGACAGCAGGCTGGCTGAGGAATACCGCGGCGGTCTGCTGCTTTTGTTCCGGCTCACGGTAGACGATTATCACCGTTACTGCTATACGGATAACGGAACCAAGAGCTGCGATACCTACATAAATGGGGTTTTTCACACGGTGAACCCGTTTGCGGGGCAGATTCTGCCGATCTATAAGGAAAACAGCCGCTGCTATTGCGCGCTCGAAACCGAAAACTTCGGGAAGCTGCTCCACATGGAGGTCGGAGCCCTTATGGTCGGCAAAATCGTAAATTATCACAAGCACGGCGGATTTTCTTTTAAACGCGGACAGGAGAAAGGACGATTCGAATTCGGCGGTTCGACAGTCATCCTCTGCGTCAAGAAAGATGTCCTGCGGGTAGATGAGGACATTCTGGCAAACAGCAGAGAAGGCATCGAAACGAAGGTCCGCATGGGCGAGAAGATTGGAGAGAGAATATAATTACTATTCGTGTCGAATAGTGTAAAAATATTAAAAATATTCATGTAAAATAATGCGAAAATTCATGTAAAAATCGTTGATTTTCACATGAAAACCGGTTATACTATAATCAGAACCTTTAAGGAGGTCTGATTATGTACAGAAAAATTATGCGCTTCTTGGAAGCATGGAAAGAGGATGAACACCGAAAACCTCTTGTTTTGCAGGGTGCAAGACAGGTCGGAAAGACTTATTCCGTTCTGGAGTTTGGGCGCACATGCTATGAGAATGTAGCGTATTTCAATTTTGAAACCAATCCGAAGCTGAATGAGACCTTTGAGGAAGACATCAGCCCCGATTATCTGATACCGATTTTGTCCCATATTGCGGGGCAGACGATCGTGAAGGAAAAGACGCTGATTGTTTTCGACGAGGTGCAGCTTTGCGAAAGGGCATTGACTTCGCTCAAATACTTCTGCGAGAACGCGCCGGAGTATCACATTATCGCCCTCGGCAGCCTGCTCGGTGTTGCAGTCAACCGAGCCCGGTTTTCTTTTCCCGTCGGAAAGGTCGATATGAAAACGCTTTATCCGATGGATATGGAAGAATTCATGCTTGCTCTCGGAGAGGAAACTCTCGTAAAAGAGATAAAAAAAAGCTTCGATACCGATAAGCCGCTGCCGGCGGCTTTGCACGAAACCGCAATGCAGCTCTATCGTCAGTATCTTGTAGTCGGCGGCATGCCGGAGTGCGTGATGCAGTTCGCGCAGACCAAGGACTACATTCTTGTCCGCCATACGCAGGACACGATACTTGCAAGCTATCTCAACGATATGAGTAAGTACAACAATTTGAATGAAATTAAGAAAACCAGACTTGCCTATGATAATATTACCGTTCAGCTTTCAAAGAAAAATACTCGCTTTCAATATAAGCTGATAAAGAAAGGCGGACGGGCTTCCGAATTTGAAAATGCAATCGAATGGCTTTGCCTGTCCGGTATCGTCTCGCAGGTTTACAAGGTGGAGCAGATCAAAAAGCCGCTTGAAAACTACCGGGATATTGATGCGTTCAAAATTTATGTATCCGATTTGGGGCTGCTTTGTGCCAAGAAGGATCTGACGGCTGACGATGTTCTCTATGAGACGCCGGAAATCAATGATTTCAAGGGTGGGATGGCAGAAAACTATGTCAATGTGCAGCTTTCTATCAATGGATATCGCACCTATTACTGGCAGTCCGAGCGTGGAGCGGAAATCGATTTTGTCATCCAGCGTGACGGAAAACTGATTCCGATTGAAGTCAAATCCGCCGATAACACCAAAGCCAAGAGCCTGAAAGTTTATATGGATACCTATAATCCTTCTTATGCAATCAAACTTTCCGCCAAAAACTTTGGCTTCGAGGACGATAAGAAAATTGTGCCTCTGTATGCGACATTTTGTATCTAAAAAAGAATGGACGATTGTTCACAAAGAAAAATAAACGCAGAGCGTATGATGCTAAGATACGGCTCTGCGTTTTTTATTGCCTGATTTTCGGGCTCCGGCTTTTGGCAGAGCTGTTACATGTCGAATTCCGGATTGATTGCGTAGAAGTTTTTGGAGTTAAGGTTATCCTGAACGATTCGCAGCCCTTCGCCGAAGCGCTGATAGTGCACGACTTCGCGCTCACGCAGGAAGCGGATTGGGTCCAGGACATCCGGGTCATCGCAGAGACGGATGATGTTATCGTAGGTCGTGCGGGCTTTTTGCTCTGCAGCCATGTTTTCCGTCAGGTCGGTGATGGCATCGCCTTTGGATGCAAAGCAGAGTGCATCGAACGGAAAACCTGCCGCAGCCTGCGCGTATACGCCTGCTGTATGGTCTACGAAATATGTCTCAAAGCCCGCCTCTTTAATTTGCTCCATGGTCATGTTGCGGGTAAGCTGATGAACGATGGTCGCAATCATCTCTAAATGTCCGATTTCTTCCGTGCCGACATCCGTAAGGATTCCGGCAACGCTGCGGTACGGCATGCTGTAACGCTGGGAAAGATAGCGAAGCGAGGCACCGAGTTCACCGTCCGGACCACCATACCTCAAACGCAGATAATCAGAGGTAAAAAAAGACGGAAACCGTTGAATTTGCTTTATCGTAGACGATGCGCTCAACGATGGATTTGAGAGCATTTTGCTTCGATTCGTTATCAAAATTGCCGGTAAGCGCATCAATCACGCTCGAAAAGCGTTCTTCAACCTCTTCTTTGGTCGGAAGTTTGACCGCTTCTCTTTGTGCTTTGTCTTTTGCTTCGAGCGCAGCAATCTCGGCTTCGATTTTTTTCTTATGACCGCCGTACTCTTCGAGAGTATCAATGCCGGCGATGTATGCTGCCTTTGCTCGTTCGAGCACGCGGCGGAGCTTCTTGATATCAGAAGCGTAGTCAATCAGGTCGCTTTCGGGGATTTTCGTATTTTCTTTGATAAATTCTCCGGTGACAGTCACGCGGCTAATCGCCTCAATGACCGCAGCTTCGATTTTACCAGCTTTGACAAAGTGCGAAGCTTTGCAGACTCCCTTGGAATATTTATAACACTGGAAGCCATCATTCTTAGGGGAATAGGTGAGCGTCGCACCGCAGCTGCTACACTTTAGCAAACCGGACAGCCAATGCTTCTTAACCGTCATCGGCTGGTCATTCTTTTTACGGCTGCGCCTGCGCTGCTCGAGAAGTAACTGAACCGCGTCAAATTCTTCTTCGGGTATAATCGGTTCAAAATTACCTTTCGCAACTAAAGTGTCCGGAGAGTCATAAATTCGCCTGCTGAGAGTTTTTCCGGTCGGAGTCCAGCGAACATATCCTTTATAAACTGGGTTGTGCGCGATATATTCTATCGTGCGATTCTCAAACAGTCCGCCTCTATGTGTACGCTGACCTGCATCGTTAAGCTGTCTGGCAATCCACAGAAACGATTTTCCCGCTTTGATTTGGGAAAATATGAAGCGAACCCATTTAGCCTCGTCAGAAACGATTACAGGCTCTTCTCCGGGCTTCTTCGAGTAACCATAGCAAGCAACGGTCTGCACCTTGCCTGTTTCTGCTACAAATGTCATCTTCGTTCTGACTTCTTCGGACAGTCTCACGGAATAGAATTCATCCATCCACTCAATGATACGCTCAATCAGACCGCCGAACATGCTGTCTCCGGTCTCTTCGGTGATCGACACCACATCCACGCCGCACTCTTTCTTCAGGAGCGATTTATAAAGAATAGATTCTTCCTGATTCCGAGCAAAACGAGAATATTTCCATACAAGAACGACTTCAAACGGGGAAGGCTTACTCTTGGCCGTGGCAATCATGCTTTGAAAGGCAGGACGTTTTTTTGCCTGTCTGCCGGAGATTCCGGCGTCAATATATACATGCGACGGATCTAACACCATGTCGTGCCGCTCCGCATAGGAACGAAGCTCCTGAAGCTGCGAATCCGGACTGTATTCAATTTGATCTTCCGTGGAAACACGGATATATGCAGCAGCAACTTTCATGCATGCTCCTTTCTAACCATCCCGGCGAACTCGTCGCAATGGTTTTCCCTAAATATTACCAATAGTATTTCATTCGTCGCAAGAATATAATTATATTTGCGCCCCTTACAGAAGGAAAGGTGCAAAGATGACAAGGTTACATGTACAATATATACATATCGACGACGAAGAAATATACGCTATCTATTTCATTGAAATACAACTCGTAGCTTACTCGATCAACCCCCGACAAAAGAAAGGGGGTATAATTTTGTTCATCCGTTAGTGTATTTAAAATAGGGGCGCAATTTCAAACGACTTGCTTAAACTCTTGTTTTTTTGAACTTTTATATAGTTTTTTTGATATTTTTGTTGCATTTTTTGAAGATTTGGGTATAATAATAGTAGCTCATCTGCCGAGGCGTAGAAAGAGCCTGCCGGATTTCGTTTATCGAAAACTGGCCTTTTTATTTTTTGAAAAGTTTATCAAGCAACTCTTTCTTTCTTTTCGTCACAACAGGAAAAGCTGTGATAAAAAGAAAATCTCCACAATCCTTCCTTTCGCGAAGCACCACCAAATAATCATCCATCCCGCAACAATAGCGGACATTAACATCGACATATGTCTTCTTGCCGTCGGTCTTTGTTTCTCGCGTGATCTGTATATCGTCATCGCCGGCATTGGCAAGCGCAAAGACTTCCGGGATCCAATGGATGCGGTGAAGGCGATATAAACAATCCCAACGCCCGTAAGTTTGATAAGAGCTTTGCGCAGGGCTTAGAGCACACCCATTTTTACACAGCTCATAACTGAGGTCATTTGTGCACGGATAGAGCGTATACTTATCCTCGTTGTCCAAAGAAGTAATATGCATGAAGGAAAGAGGATAAGGCATGCTGAAAATACGCTGATACATCTTGTTCATGTCGAAGAAGATGGTTTTGCCCTCAAATTTTGGCTTTACATCCTTTTTCAAAAATACATTATAAAAATGATCCATCCCGGCGTCGAACATTTCCCTAAGGGTTTCGCCGGCGTAAATACGAGGCGGGCTTAGCTTGCTTTTCTTTTGTGTATCCATTAGTGCTACCTCCAAGACTCCGGCGTCCAAATGAACCAATTTACATTCTCGCTTCGATATGAAGAGGACAGCAAGAGACTTTGAGCAGAGCGATGTTCGATTCTCTCTATAACTCTCAGCTTCGCGGAACTGGTGCGGAGGTTCCGGTGCCTGTATGAAAGAGCACCGATGAAAACATCAGCCAGCTGCAGCAATGCGATTTCGTCAGAGTGCACCAGCTGAATTCGATTAACAACATTTGAAGCGTAGTGCGAATTAAAAAAGTTGCGAAGTCTCCTTACCTTTTGAGCTCCCAAGGTGTCTTTTATATCCAGATAACAGTTGAACGAAGCGGGACGATTCTTATCGAACACGAATTCTAACATACGGTAGTACATTTTGTAGTACCATTCGTCATATGTTTGGGAAAAAGAACTGTGGTCAAGCTCGTCTTTGCCGCGTCCGACATATCCGCGAAAACGGAGCATGCCGACATGATCAAAGAAATAGTCAACAATAGCCAAATAAAACTCCACATTTCCGGGAGAAATTTTCGTCCATTTCATTTCAGCTTTAGGATTAAACCCAAAAAGCGATTTCAAGTCTATAAGATCCGAGTTAAAAGCATGAGCCATGGATTCGTCACACATGATGCCGCCAAGAACGAAAATACTGTTTCCGTCATGCTCCAAATGACAGCTCTCATCACAATAAATATTATATGTCGTCATATTCAACCTCCTTAGCATTCACATTTTTAAGCACCTTCTTATACACATCCTCTACAGCCTTCTGCTTCTCCGGAATCGGAGAGACAGGACGGTATTCCGAAGTTCTTTTTATATATTTCCCGGAAGCCACAAGATCATCTCCATACTCCACAAGACGCTCGCACCCTTCGTCATTCAGAGAGCGGCAGATACCGAGCAGCCGTTCCTCCTGCTCCGTCAGCTGCATGGATGAAGAGGGTTGAGAAAGGTCAGATAAATCCTCGTTAATCATCTGGTCCATGGAAACTCCGAAAATATTCGCTATAATCTTTAATGTCGAAACGGATGGCTCGGAAACCCCGCTTTCCCACTTTTGAATTGTGGTGAACGATTTGTATCCGAGCTTGTCGGCCAAAGCATCTTGGGAAATTCCCCGTTGTTTTCGTAAGTATCTTAAATTATTTGAAAAATTCATATTAAAACCTCCACATTCTACATCTCACTCGAGCCTGCCGTATTCAGAAGAACGACAAATAAGGCACTCAAAAGCGACAGAACCACAATGGTCAGTAATCTTTTTGAAAGGGGAACCTTCTCAAAAGAAAGATCAATTTGCATACGAGTTGTGAGTGCAGCTACAAAACTCAGGATAAAAAATATTACAATCCATAAAAATACCCATGTTAAAAGCAACAAGAAAATAGATTGATGACTATTCAAATCTAACATCGAAAAAGCTGAAAGAACAGCAGAACCTATGCAACGATCCATAAAGGGTTTGTTCCAATAAAATTCCTTTCTTTCAAAAGGAACAGTTATATAAATATAATCCCCTCTCTCCTCCGAAGAAATCAAAGTCGGCCTAGGAATTTCTTCACCTGCATAAGCTAACTCATAAAGCGCGTTTTCAATCTCGTCATATAGATGCCCAAATATGTAATCATGTAATCCAGAACTAGACGAACCTACAATATTAGGGAAATCAACAACCTTGTAGATGAGAGAATTCCCCTCCACAAAAGTAACTTTCACTGGGTATGTTAATTTAGTCATTGAACAGCCTCCATGTTTATAGCTTAAGATGGGAAAAAATAAAGCCCTATCTTTAATTCACATTATAAAGAAAATTGAAAAATAATCAAGTTATTTTTATAAAAAAAAATAAAAACTTGAAAAATTATCAAGAAAACACTTGACACTTGAAAATAATTCAAGTAATATGATTGTGAAAGGAGGGAGAAAGGAAAGATGCAATATACATTAAAGGAGTTAAGAGCGAGGAAAAACTGGACGCAACAAGAAGCGGCCGAAAGGCTTGGCATTTCAATGCAAACATATAACTCATGGGAATCGGACTTCGGAAAAGTAAAGATAAGGGCTGCGGCAAAAGTGGCATCACTGTACGGGGTGAAGCTAGACCAGATTGCGTTCGGATAATTTTTTTTACACCGAAACTTGAAAATAATTCAAGCTAAACAATTTTGAATGCGAAAAATACTTTGGAGAGGAACGAAGGGAGGAGAGAAGAGATAAGATGGAATGTCCATATTGCGGAAGCGACACGGTAAAAGTAAAAGACAACTTCTGCGGTCATTGCGGAAAGAAACTGAAGACGGTTTGTAATTGCTGGATAAAAAAAGGCAGCTACAACTGCGGTGAAGATAGCTGCCCGGGCTATGAATTGCTTGTTAAGGAAGTAAAGAACGCTTTGCAAGCTCGCAGCCAAAGTCAATCACAAACTGACGCAATGCATCGCAAGTGAATTTTTCAGCGCACTGAAGGACTTTTTTAAGTCTGACAATAGCCAAATTTGTGCCAGGCGTTTCGACAAGGATGTCCGAAAGAGACCCGGATGTGTTAGCTTTCAATTCATCACTTAGTTCAGGCGCTTCCTCGATAATAGCTTTAGCACTTTGGAGTGCAGCGGATGTCCAAGGATAAGGAGTGCCACAGAAGCTGCAATACGCATCAACCGTGGTATCGCACCGGGAGCCCTCTATCGCTCCATAAATTTCGGAACCGCAGGCTGGGCATTTTGTTATAGTTGGAGCGCCACATTTGGGACAGAAATTCCTGCGTTCATATTCGAGAACATCAAAACAATCTGTAATTAAATGACCGGAAGTGCAAACTTGAGCAATGTGATATGGATACATAGCAGATCCTCCTTTCTGCAATACTCGACCGCGGCAACGGTCTGTAAGTAAATTATAACCCAAAAGGGAGAAACCTACAAGGCATAGGACAATTCCGTCACTGCATAGATTCAAGACAGGAGGCTGAAATGAACATAAAAATATATATCAACGAGACGCCTGTCGAGAATTTTACGCAGGCGGAGCTGGACGAAATAAAGAAGAAACTAACGGAGACCGCCATGGCTGCGGCGGGGTTGAAACGAAAAGAGGACAAATGCTGTACTACATGAAGCTGGGAGAAGAGGAAGAGCGAGAGCTTGAACGCAGGCAGGCGAAGAAAATCGAAGCCGCACTCACCGGAAAGAAAACACCGCCCGAAGCGGCGGTAATCAAGAAGCTAAAGGAGAAAGCAATGGGCTATTACGATACCTGCGCGTTTCCAAAACCGCAGAGCAAGAAGAAAAAGAAAAAATGCAACGGCTATAAGGACAAAGCCGATCGCATCTGCACCTATACCGGGCGGCCATTTGCGGAGCGGCACGAGATCTTTTGCGGAAGGAATCGGCAGATAAGTATCGACTATGGCTTTCAAATTGACGTATGCCATGAGATTCATGAAGAACTGCAGGCGAACATCACCGAGTGGGCGCAGGCTGAAAACCTCAGGCTTCGGCAGAAATGCCAAACAGAATACGAGGACAAGCTTACCTGCGCAGGTACCACACCGGAGAAAGCACGGGAAATGTGGCTGAAGTTAATAGGAAGGAGTTACTTATGAGAAAAGACGAAATAGTAATGCTGAACGAAAAGGCTGCATTCATCGCGCAGTTAGAATCAGCACTGCTGTCAGATACGGAGCGTAGCGGACTGGATAGCATCTGCTATGAATACGATCTGACAACGAACGACGAGGTTATAATTGTAATCTTCAAGGGAGGCGGCATCAAGAAGATACTGGCCACCGCAAACAGTAACGGTGCGAATGCGAAAGCGATCATAAACGCTATTTACGATTAAGGAGGAAAACATGAAAGAATACGAAGGAGTATGCAGTTACTGCGGAAACATCCAGCCTGTCCTGGCGATGGACCAGGAGGACGCGGACTTAATCATCACAAGACGATGCGACTGCGGAGCTGCCGAGCGTGAAATGCAAAAAAAATGTGATGATTGAAAATCTCAGAGCCATCTGCAACGGAGGCGACTCAGGAATGCCGCAGATGGGCGAAGAACTGACCGAGAAAGTGATATCGATGGCAATGTTAGTCTTCGACGGAACTGCGGCGAGTATCACGGTAGAAATCGGAAAGTCGAAAGTAAAGATTGCCAGAAGCGGCGAGAAGATCAAAACATCCCGCGTTTCGAGCCGCAAGCTCGAGACGACGGCATGACGTGCGTATCTTGCGGGCGTACCTACCACGAAGGGCGGATGTGCCCGAAAAGAGAAGACAGAATCGTCTGTATAGACTGCTGCAGGATGTGTGAGGACTACCGGGAAAAGCAGAACTATACGGTCTGCGAAAACCCGTGTCGCTATCACATCAACCATCCGCCGCCAAAGCGGGTGGTATTCTCGAAGTCAATGCAGATGTACGAACTGCAGAAAGAGATTGAAATTCAGAAAAAGAAAGCTGGCTACTACTACGAGCGAAGTCGCCCGAAATTTGCAAAAGAAGCCGAGACGGAAGTTGTGAAGTTAAGATACCGCCTCGGGAAATTACAGGAGGAAAAAGAACAATGGGAAAAAGAACAGGAATCGTAGCACTCGCCGGCGCGGTGCTGCTCCTGGCGATGTTTCTGATACTGGGGGCAATCGCTGGAGATGCCGCAACCGAAAAAACGCCGGATGCAGAACCGGAAACAGAACCGGCTTGTATAATCTATGAGCCGGAGGAATTAGAGCCGGGTGAGTACATCATCCAAGGACCCGTGTACATAATCACAGACGACGAACGGGAACTGATCGAAAAAGTGGTCGCTGCCGAAGCGCGCGGCGAGTCCATCGAGTGCATGATGGCGGTTGCGCAGGTGATCCGCGACCGCTGCATCACCCGTGAGCAGTCCGTAACAGAAGTCTTAACTGCACCGAATCAGTTCAGCGCACCGTACGATGGTAAGGTGGCAGATCGAATCAAGGATGCGGTAGCGTTCACTTTCAATGAAGGCCATAGTACCTTCGAGTATCCGGCGACACACTTTTATGCGTCACACCTGATCGAGGCACCGGACTGGACGGAAAGCATGGAATACCTCGGCGAAATCGACGGCGTGTCATTTTACAGACAATAAAAAAGGACTGCCGTAGCAGCCCGGATAAGAACCTATAACAAGTATATCACAAAAAGAGGATAAGAACAATGAATTTATTCAAAAGAATCGACGGGCTGATTAAAATTGCCCGCAAACGCCAAGAAAACGAAAATGAGCAGGACAAGCTTATCGGAAGACAGGTCGAGCGAAACTTAAAGATGGTCAAGAAAATCATCGGAGAAGAGATCACTTTCTGCGCAAACTGCAAGTACCGCATGGAATTCGATGAGGCAATGGAAGAAAACCTCGTATCGCCGGCGGAAGCGAGCGAAATGTTTGCAGAAGGGGCGGACTGCGTCTGCGGCTTGCTGGTAATCGGAATGGCAAAATCCGGATACTGCAGTTTCGGAGAAAAGATAAAACCGGAGGGAAGTCAGTTATAACTCATTTGAATGACCTCACCACATAATCACACCAACCCGGGAGTCTCGCAAAACCTCCCAAGACCCTCCGTTTTATAATATCGGGCGGCACGGGCACAACCAAAAAATAGGGAAAGGAAAAAACCTATGGACGCCGCCCTGAAAATTTAAAGAAAGGATAAGAACCATGAACTTACAAAACATCCCGGTGGAAAAGTTAGCCCACCACCCCAAAAACCCACGAAAAGACATCGGAGACATCACAGAACTATCCGATTCCATCAAAGCAAAAGGCATCCTGCAGAACCTAACTGTCGTTCCCGCAGGCGACGAGTATTATGTCGTAATCGGAAACCGCCGCATGGAAGCAGCCAAAGCCGCAGGCCTTAAAACGCTTCCGTGCGTGATTGCCGAAATGGACGAAAAAGAGCAGATGGAAACCATGCTTCTTGAGAACATCCAGCGTGTAGACCTTACCGTCAAAGAACAGGCAGACGGCTTTCAGCTGATGATGGACCTCGGTCTGACGGTTGAAGAACTTTCGGAAAAGACAGGCTTCGCAAAGTCCACCATCTATCACAGATTAAATGTCGCAAAGCTCGACGGCGATGTACTGGAGCGAAAACAGGTGAGCATGAAGCAGCTCATCGAGCTCGAAAAAATAAAATCCATCGAAAAAAGAAACGAAATCCTGACAAACTACGGAGACAGCCCGAGCTTTTCTTATCAAGTGCGGTACGCAGCCGAAGAGGAAAAAGCCGAGGAAGCAAAAGAAAAAATCATCGAACTTGTAGAAGCTGCCGGCATCCCAAAGAGCAAGAAGTATAAATACGGCTGGGAGTTCGGATTCGAGACACTGCAAAAAATCTGTTACAGAGGTGAAACGGCAGAAATTCCGGAGCAAATTGAAAGCGGCGAGTTCTACATAACAGGCAGCTCAAGCGTCATAATCGGAAAAGAAATAGACGAGGAGAGGGAGAAAACCCCGGAAGAAATCAAAGAAAAAAAAGCCAGGGAAGAGCGAAGGAAAAAGGCAAAACAAGCGGAAGAACTGGAAAAAAGCATTAGAAGAAAAGCGGTCAAGATAGTAACCGAGTTTATACTGTCCCCGAAAGAACTTTCGCTTTCCGAAGAAGAAAGAAAAACACTCGTTATCTACTCTTGCGGCCAGTCAGATGAAATTTCGGAGGCGGTCCCGGATACACTTAGGCTCAGCGAGATGTCGGCGGAGGGAATTGACGAAAGCGACACGATAGACTCCGTGCTCAAAAAGAACCCGGACACGATCCTGCTCATAGCCTGCTCCGGGATACCTCTTGTATTCAGAGACTTTTTCGGAGAACGCACCGAAAATGCAGAAAATTTCGAGCAGATCGTGGAAATCCTGAAAAAATACGGTCTGAGACTCACACCGGAAGAGCAGGCACTGGTAGACGGAACAAGCGAGCTGTACGAGGAGGCAGAAGAATGAAAGATTTTGACTTAAAAGAAGGCGACATCATCTACGGCCCTGACCGCCAGCTGGACGGCGACAAACGAAAAATTCACAAATATAAAATCACAAAAGTATACCCACACATATTCGAAGCGGTCCGCCTGGACAAAGGCTGGGAAAGAAGTTTCACGAAAGCCGATTACATAACCGGCGAAGTCAGAAAGGCAGAGGAAGAAAAATGGCAAAAGTAGAAATCAAAATGGGCGCAGAAGAACTCATGCGCCGAAGAGAAAACGGCGAAAGCATTCAGTCGCTTGCGGATAAAAAAGGAGTTTGCTTCACAACGATGCAACGAACGCTGAAAGCACTCGAAACAAAAAAAGAAGAACTGCAGCTAATGGACACTGTCGGAGACGGCGCAGGGACTTTCTACACCGTGATTGACATAAGCGGCGACGAGATCACTCTGAAAAGCCGCGAAAACCTGAAAAACGAGAAAATAAGCAAAAAAGAATTCATGGAAGGGAAGACCAAGTTCCACAAGTTAGCTGTCGCCCCGGTGAAAGTCTATAACCTAAAAGACCAAGAACCGGAAGCAGCACCAAAAAAGGCAAAACCGGAAACGCCAAAGGAGCAGAGGACAGACTGCGAAATCCGCGGCTATCTTCTGCGGATAGATAGGATCTTGTCTGCCGCAAAAGGCATCAACAAAGACGCAAGCGAATACCTGTACGACTTGGTCCAGCAGATACTGCTCAACGGATTTGATAGTGAATTTGGAGAAAAGAAATGAAGATAAACGAAATCATAAAGGCACTAAGATGCACAAGCACGCCAAGACACAAATATGACTGCGAAAACTGCCCGTACAGAGAATTGAATGAAGTCAACGATGATATCCCGACCAAGGAAGACGTAATCATAGACGGAAAAAAATACTGGGAAGACTGTGATGTTGAAAAGATTGCAATCGACGCCGCAGACCTGCTGGAGAAAATACAGCGAAACATGGAATCGGATATAAACTTTTTGAAACGCAAGGAAGAGGAAGCGGAAGAAAACGCGAAGAAAGAAACAGGTCCGGGGCTGAAAGGCTATTACACCGGAAGAGCAGACGCTTTCTACACAGCACATATTCTGGCGGCAAAACCGCAAGAAAAAATCAACGCGGCACTAAAGGAGCGCGAGCAGGAATGACTAACGCAGACAGAATAAGAAGTATGACAGATGATGAACTGTATGAGTTTTTAAGTATGTATGAAGTTGGAGATTTTGATTATTCCGTTACATTTTGCGATATGTGCAAAGAAAGCGGGAACAGTTTGAATTTAGATTGCGATGGTTGTAGGCGACACTGGCTCAAGTCAGATGCAGATGACTACAAC
>FR881984.1:0-4329 GCA_000435615.1 Firmicutes bacterium CAG:238
CCCCCCCTATGCCCGTACCGATGGATATCCACTCATGTCCCGCCAAGTCCAAATCATTCTCCAGATAGAATGTCTTCCCTGCGAAATTTGTTTGTCCCGGATCAGCGTTAACCAACTGCGCCAGCCCTGCGAGCTGCTCCGCTGTCGTAATACGGTATTTGGCATCCGACTCGTGTCTGTTATACCAGCTTGTATCTGCGGAACCATCCCATGTGTCAACCGTACTCTCTTCTGCCAGCGCGGTTGTCGGCATCAATGTCAAAACCATGCAGACTGCCAGCAAAAGACACATCATTTTCTTTTTTGTTTTCATAACTATCTCCTCTCATAAATTCTATTTGTTTTTATATCGAAGTTCCCTCTCAAGGATGGCAAACCCAATACTCTCACATTGCTTGAATTCTGCACGCAAAAAGGCAGACCCCACCCGCGGCAAAACGGGCAGAATGTGCCTGTGTGTGTTTTATATTATCGCCAATCAGAAAATGTGCAGTATCAGCTTGCTTGCTTGTAGATTATGGTTCGTGTCGTCATACTTGTCAACCTCGGTTTGTGTACCATCCTGCAGATATTACTTCGACTATAAACTTCGGTATCCTCTTTTTTTGTCAAGGCATTTTGAAAGAGGTTCCTAAATAAGAATACCACCATATGAACAATTTGTCTATCCTGCAAAAGTATGACGGTAGCATAAAATTTATCTTTTTTTGAATCATCATTCCACAAAAATGTGTTCCTTTTTGCTTGACAGCGTACTATGACCCCGAGTTTGACACCTAAATTTTAAATTTTTCTTGCTATTTTTTTAATTTTTGTGTTACAGTATAGGAAAGGTAAAGAAAGGCAGGGGGAGCCTATGACAGAAGATAAGGGAGTACAATCAATCGACAGAGCGCTGGATATCATCGAAGCAGTGGCAGAAGCGGGGCGTCCGATGGGACTGACGGAAATCGCAAATCAGGTCGGCCTGCATAAGAGCACGGCTTATCGCATCATCGAGACGCTGTTTAAGCGGGGCTACCTCGCCAAGACAGATGAGGGCAGCTATAAGATCGGGCTGAAGCTGATCGACGCGGTCAGCTGCTATATCAATAGTTTAGAGCTGCAGACGGAAGCCAGACCGTATGTCGCCAAGCTTGCCGCCAGATTCGGTTTGACGGCGCATCTGGGCGTTTTGGACGGGGAATATGTGGTCTACATAGAAAAAATGGACGTCTTTTCGACGGTGCGGATGTATTCGCATATTGGACTGCGGATACATGCCTATTGTTCGTCTTTGGGAAAAGTTCTCCTCGCGGGACTGTCAAAGGCAGAGCTTGAAGCAAGGTTAAAGGACTGCAGCTTCATCCGTTTCACGCCGCATACGATCGGTAGCCTGCAGGAGCTGGAGGAGGAGCTACGCAAGGTACGAAGCCAAGGCTGGGCGATGGATCATGAGGAATATGAGATCGGGAATCGCTGCATCGCGGCGCCGATTTATGATTATTGCGGAGAAATCGTCGCCGCCATCAGCGCCAGCGGCAGCACCATTCAGATTCCTGATGAAAAAATCCCCGAAATCGCAGAGGGTGTCATGCAGATCGCCCACGAGATATCCAGAGGGCTGGGGTACACCGGATAAGCGGACATACATGCACATAACAAAAAACAGCGGTTGATGCAAAAAAATCACACACAAACAGGTCATGTTTGTGTGCGATTTTTTTTGCCCGGTGCTCTGGCATAATGCCTTGGCCTGTGCCAAAGACAGTCGGGGCGTATTATTTTTTCTTCGTGGTTTATGAGCTTTCACGCCTGCGCTAGCAGCTTGTCTGCCCGAGTGCGCGTTTTCCCATGGCGTCTGCCTGCAGGATCGCATCGTACAATTCGATCGGCTGGACATCGCCAGCGAGGTTATGGATGGTTTCACCCGGTACGCAGGCATGCTCCGCGATGGAAGCAATCTGTTCCTTGGTGGTCACGCCGATTTCTGCCAGTGTGACAGGCAGTCCGACCTCCAGGCAGAAGTTCTGCACTTCATCAAATTCCTCCTGGGTCGCGCCCTCCAAAACGAGCTGTACCAAAGTACCGAAAGCGACACAGCAGCCGTGATCCGCGTGCGCGATGCCGAGCGCGGTAACGCCGTTATAGAAGGAGTGCGCGGCAGCGCAGTTGACATTATCCGCGCCGACACCGGAGAGATAGACGTTCGCTTCCACGATGGCCTCCAGCGCAGGTGTGACAGCATGCACCTTGCAGGCCTCCACAGCCTGCTTGCCGTACGCGCGAAGCGTGTCATAGCAGAGCTTTGCCAGCGCTTGTCCTGCGCGTGTAATACCGGTTCCCTCCAGACTTGCCGATTCGGTTCGGATGGACGCGCGCCCCTCAAAGAAGGTGCCGAGCGCGTCTCCCATGCCGGCGATCAGGAATTTGACCGGGGCGTTGGCGATGACAACGGTGTCAACCAGAACTGCGTCCGGGTTCGTCGGGTAGAACAGGTATTTATCAAAGCTGTGGTCATCGTTGTAGATGACGGACAGACCGGTACATGGCGCATCGGTAGCGGCAACCGTCGGAATGATAACGATATGCTTGCCGGTATAGAAGGCAGTCGCTTTGGCGGTATCTACCGCGCTGCCGCCGCCAACCGCGACGACCGTATCAATCTTGTCTTCTTCTACGATGGCTTTCATCTTATCAATCTCGCTGTGGCTGGAGACACCGCCAAAAATTTCATAGCGGCGATAATCCTCACGCTGTCCAAAGCTTTCCTCTAGCTTATCATGGCAAGCCTTATAGCCGCTTTTGGAGCAAACGAACAGCCAGCGCGTTCCCATGTAGCCCATTTCTTCCTGAAATTTCAACAATGCGTTCCGACCCTGCACGTACTTCAGCGGTTCGCGCATGGCTCTTAATCTTCCCATCATAATAGATTTCCCCCTTTTCTGTGATGCAGGAAACATCGCGGCGCGATATTTCCGAAATCACGATACAATCATCTTGCTGCGCGCATGCCGCGCGGCAGGCGCGCGCGGCGATCTGTGTCTCGCTGCGCGCGCATATCTCATGTTTCATGTTTAAAGTGCATTAAAGTACATTTTTGAGTACGATCGTCTTGACTCTTGTCATCTCATTAAATGTAGAGAGGACACCCTCGGTGCCGATGCCGCTGTGCTTCCAGCCGCCGAACGGCATTTCAAAGGATCTGAAGAAGCTTGCGCCGTTGATAACCGCGCCGCCGGCTTCCATCGCCGCTGCAACCTTGAAGGCACGCTTCTGGTTTCTGGAGAATACGCAGCTGGACAGACCGAAGACGGAGTTGTTCGCGATCTCGATGGCCTCTTCATCGGTATCAAAGCCGATGATGGAGACGACCGGTCCGAAGATTTCCATATCCTTGGCGACATCCGCGGTCTTTGGAATATCGGTAATGACAGTCGGTTCATAGTAAGCACCATTTCTCTTGCCGCCGAGCAGAAGCTTGCCGCCCTGCTCCAATGTCAGCTGCACTTCCTTTTCTACCTTGATGGCAGCTTTTTCGCTGATCAGGCAGCCGATTTGCGTATCCTCTTTTTGCGGATCGCCGACCTTGAGCTGTTTGATACGGTCGATGACCTTCTTTGTAAATTCGTCTTTCAGCGAATTGTGGATCAGGAAACGTTTGCTTGCGCAGCATACCTGACCGGTATTGTACATACGACCCCATACCATTTCTTCCACAGCCAGATCCACATCGCCGTCATCCAGTACGATGAACGCGTCATTGCCGCCGAGTTCCAACGCGGTGTGAGTCAGATTGGCGGCTGCCAGCTTCGCGGTGCCGATACCGACTTCTGTGCTGCCGGTCAGAGTAACCAGATGTACGCGCGGGTCAGTGACTGCTGCGTCTTTCACAGCGCCCGGTGCGGTCAGGCACTGGATGACACCGTTCGGAACACCGGCTTCAACCAGCATTTCGGTCAGCTTCATCAAAGTCAGCGGGTTGTCGGAGGACGGGAGTACAATTGCCGCATTGCCCATCATCAGAGCCGGTGCGACTTTCTGATCATATAAGTCGCAAGGGAAGTTAAACGGTATGATGCAGGCAACCACCCCAATCGGTTCTCTGGTAACCAACTGCAGCGTTGTTTCCTGTCCGGCCTCGGTGCCCTGCGGGATCAGCGTGCCATAAAAGTGCTTTGCGTGCTCCGCGAAAGCAGGGAAAGCGATGCTGATGTTGCCGATCTCCGCTCTCGCCTCGGTAATCGGCTTGCCGTTTTCGGCGCAGAGTGTCTGCGCGAGCATTTCCTTGTTCTGTTCAACGATTTCCACAAAACGGTGCAGAATATCCGCTCTTTGCGTAACCGATGT
>FR881984.1:4385-7672 GCA_000435615.1 Firmicutes bacterium CAG:238
GCGGCAGTGACCGCCAGTTCGATGTCTTCTGCCGTTGCTTTCGGAACGCTCTCAATGACCTTGCCGGTTGCAGGATTGATTACGTCAAAGGTTTCGCCACTGAGACTGTCTACTTTTTTTCCATCAATAATCATCTTCATTGTGATACACTCCTTTTTAGTATGCATGATTTATGGATTACAATCCATCACGAATTACAAATACTCTTTTATGCTTGGTTTCAGATCAGCTTTCTGTCCGGTTTGATGATCTGCTGTCTGTGTTTCTCACATGCCGGATGCGCGGTTCACGCGGCGTTATTTACCAAACGCGGTGAAGGAAAGCATCAAGCCGCCACAGGTGTTGCGTCCGTCATCTTCGTAGCCGTATTCACCAAAGGTATATTCCATGAGGAACGGAATGTCGCCGACTGCTGCTTTGACCTGATCGTAGACTTCGTTGATGCGGTCACCGATGCCGGCTCTTCTGCCGCCGCAGTGTACGAGATGCAGACCCGCGATCGGCGCGCCGATCTTGGCTTCGAGTTCTTTTAAGGTCTTGCCGACTGCCGCGATGATTTCATCTACCGAGCCCTCCAGCTGAATAACTGCGGTACCGACTGCCAGATTGTTGCCGATGTTCATGCTGCCGTCATCGTTGCCGTTCATCGGGTGTCTGACCGCGATCAGATCGCCGAGCGGATCTTTGACGCCGAGCGGTTTCTGGATGGCGTAAGCAAGCAGATTGCCGCCTTTCACATCTTCAGCCGATGCGCCGGTCCATGCGCGATACTGTTCCAGTGCCGGGATGCCGTTGATTTCCGCGAGGGTACGATCTCCGACAATCTTGGTGATGACGCCGACGTTGGTCGTTTCCCGATAAGCGCCGGTAAAGACGTTCGCGAACGCCTTGTCAGTATAGAAGAACGCGACCGAAATGCCGTCCGCATAGACATTTTCGTCGGTATAGAGCAGCCATTCGCCTGCGATCGCATTGTCCGCGGCACTGCCGCCAAAGAACGGAACTCTGCCGATGACTTCGGTAATGCCCTTTAAGTAATATTCTTCTTCGCCGGACGGCGCGGACATATAGAAGAAAGCAGGCGCTTCGGTCTTTCCGGCGTTCTTTAAAGCAGCCTCCGCGACCTTGTGTCCGGTTTCTCTCGCGCTGCCCTGTTTTGCCATGCCGGCAACGCCGACGGTCATATCCGGATCAGAGACAGCCATGATGCCGACAAAGCCATCGTCACTGCTGACGAACCCTTCTTGTGTCATCACTCCGGTAAAGGAGGTATTTCCGATCAGAGGAACGCCGGGGAGCGTTTCCTTTATCGCGTGCAGCATCGTTTTTTGATCATACTGCACACCGCTGTAGACGAAGGCCATCTTCATATCTTTGAGATCTGCTTTTACAGCTTCTGCTGCTTCTTTTCCGGCGAGTGCCGCGTTTGCATTTGTACTGGTACCTGTTTGCATCTTCAACATTGTTATATCCTCCTCATAATGTTATTCTTCCATGAAAGCCCTTTGCTGCGGCTTTCGTTGTTCTTTATCTTTATCATAGTCAAAATCGAAAAAATGTAAAGAGGGGGTGTTCTACAATGTAAAAAAGCTGTTCCATAATGCGGAACAGCTTTTGTGAGGCTTGATTTTATGCGGTTTGCAGCGCCCTCCTGCGGGCAAAAAAGTTTATAAAAATTTTGACAATCTCGCGCGCGTGCGCTCTTCACCGAGGATCTGCTGGATTTCCCAGACATCCGGAGATTGCTGACGTCCCATCAGCGCCACGCGGATGACAGTGCTGACATGACCGACGTGACCCTTGTACTGATCCGGATTTTTCTTAAAATCCTTTGGTTTGACCGCGTAGCCGAGTTCGTCAGCGATCTGCCTGATCTTGCCGAACCAGACTTCTTGATCGTCCTTGTGGTCGTAGGTCGCGAGATACTTCTCGATGATCGTCGGCACATCGCCGGCGGCTTCCTGTGGGAAGTCGTCTTCAATCTCAAACAGGTCGTCGAAGAAATAGCTGATGTTTTGGATGATCTGCTGCGCGTAGATCTCCGCGATGTCTTCTTCCGTCACGAAACAAGGGTATGCCTTGCCATCTGCGACGAGCTTTTTGGCGAAGCATTGATAAATCGGGCCGCGATGGCTTTGGGTGTAATCGCCGTAGTTGCCGATATCGCCGTACATCGTCGTACCCTCGTCAAACTGAATGTCGAAGAAGCGCAGGGAGTTGATGATGATTTCCACCGCGCCCTCCACATAGCGTTTGTCCTCGGTGTCCTCGATTCTAAGGAAAAATTTTCCACCTGACTGATGTGCCAGCCTTTCGTCTACGAACGTGCCGCAGAGATTGCCGAGCTGAATGAACCCGGTCGTATTTTTCCTTTCCAATAATTTCTATATTTCATCAAACTGGAAGCTGTACTATTCAAACCATGCAACGGCGCGAATTGGCGATCCATCACATGCATCTATTTTTAGTGGAAAACAGCTGAACCAGAAAAGATCTGATCCGCATTGTTCCAAATTGCAAAGGTTTTCAATATTTACGATGTCTTTGGCTGCAAACAATGCTTTGTGCCGTGTCAGCTTCTCATCTGCAATGGGATCAAGCCCGATTACATCAAAACCGATGCCCTTATAGCATCCGTTCAGAATGTGCTCCAACACAGCTTGATCAATGCAGGGATAGTCGCCGAAATAAGCCTCTGTCCCCCAACGCTTGTCCCATCCAAGGTGAAATAGCAGAAAGTCTGCTTTTTCGATTTTTTCGCCATAGAGTGCAAGTAAATCCATCGTAATCGGTTCACCTTCATGCAAGAATGAACTTCCCTTCACATCTAATCCACTGCCTACAAACACCCAAAATGGTCGAGTTGCCATACATTTCGGCACCGCAGACAGGGTATTTTAAAATTCCAGATGAAAGATGCACCTTTTCTGTCCGTCTTCTGCCATAGGAGATTTTACCGCTATAAACCGGATTCTGTATAATCCTTCTGATAAGAGCAGCATCAAATAACGGATTTTTACCATTCTGTCTGGCTATCTTATGGATTCCATGATTTTCAAGATACTTTGCAATTCCATTTACCTTCCCTGGCTTTCTGCATCCTGCCTTCCATGGTCTGAACACGAATGTTCTCACGTTCAATCTCTGCCACTGCTGACAGAACAGATATCATAAGCTTCCCGGCATCTTTGGATGAATCTGGAAAGTTTAAATACAAGCACATAAGATACTCCATCTTTTCCTGACTTAAGCATCATCACGCACATTCCCCTTTTTACCCGGATTAT
>FR881985.1 GCA_000435615.1 Firmicutes bacterium CAG:238
TTCCCGTTAATGCGACAGCCCCTTTTTTTCTTTTTTTTATCCGGCGTTTATGATATAATAAAAACACCTATGCGAAGGAGGAAAATACGATGGCATATGCAGACCAATTATATGAAGTTGTGGATCGTTTTTTTATGCAGATTATAATGCCTTACGGTGTGAAGAACGGTGAGGCTGCTGTGTATCTAAAAAAATTCACACCTTTTAAGAAGAAAAATTTCGACGAATACGTTCAGGCATATAACGACTATATGAATGCCGCCGAAGCACTCAGCATGGACGGCATTGAGGTTCCGGAAGACGACGAAAAGGCGGTTTACCTCAAAGAATGCTTTCATCAGAGCCAAAAGAGTTTCGCGAAGCTGTGCAAAAGAAATGCCGAATTTTATGGGTTTCAGAACCGTAAGGTGCGGCGTGAGAATATCAGCGCACAGGAACTCAAGGAAATCTTTGTTGCACTCCAGGCGAGCATGAACTCAGCGGGACGTGACATAGAAGCTCTCGAGAAGGCATATAAGGAACTTAAACTGGAAACGGATCCGGAATATGCCAAGGCGGTAGCTGAAGGAAAGGAAAAAATATGACAGAAATGATGCTGCTTTCTGTTCTGACGGGAATCTGCCTGGTTGCGGCGGTTGCTGCAATTGCCGCACTGATTAAGGCAGGTGCGCTCAGCAAGCAGCTTGACGAGTTTAGAAAAAGCGATCAGAATACGACAGCCATGCTTCAGGCCTTCGGAGAACTGATTTCCAGGAATCAAAGAGACAGTGCCGAAAACATGGACAGAAGGCTTGCGGACATCAATACGCGTTTTTCGCAGATGGCACTGGAAAACAACAGCCAGCTCGAAGAAATGCGAAAAACCGTTGATGAAAAGCTGCAGAAAACGCTCGATGAGCGAATCACGCAGTCTTTTAAACTTGTAAACGATAGACTGGAACAAGTATATAAAGGTCTCGGCGAGATGCAGAATCTTGCAGTCGGCGTGGGAGATCTCAAGAAAGTTCTTTCCAATGTAAAGACAAGAGGAATTCTCGGTGAGGTGCAGCTCGGTGCAATTCTTGAGCAGATTCTTGCGCCGGAGCAGTACGCAGAGAATGTAATTACGAAATCCACAGGTGCCGACAGAGTGGAGTTTGCGGTCAAACTCCCCGGCGATGACGAACGCACGGTATGGCTTCCGATCGATGCCAAATTCCCTGCGGATTCCTACAGCAGGCTTGTGGATGCATACGAGCTTGGCGATGCGGCAGCAATCGAAGAAGCGGCGAAAAACCTTGAAAGGGTTATCAAGTCTGAAGCGAAGGATATTCACACGAAGTACATCGAACCACCGTATACTACGGATTTCGGCATTATGTTTCTGCCTTTTGAGGGACTCTATGCGGAGGTTGTACGAAGGGGACTTTTGGATGTTCTCCAGAGAGAATATAAGGTCAATATCGCAGGGCCGACGACCATGGCAGCGCTTCTCAACAGCCTTCAGATGGGATTTAAGACACTTGCGATACAGAAACATTCCGGGGAAGTCTGGGAAGTACTCGGTGCCGTCAAGACGGAATTTGCCAATTTCAGCAAGGTTTTGGGAAATGCGAGAAATCGCATTCGAATGGCGGACGAAGAGCTCGAGAAACTGATCGGAACCAGAACCAGGGCAATTGAAAGGAAACTTAGGGGAGTGGAGAGCCTCACGGCCGCAGAAAGCGTGGATGTGCTGGATCTTCCCGATTTATCGGATATATAAGGGGTGCGTTAGGAATGAAAATTTTTGCAATCGGAGACCTGCATCTCTCCATGGGAGAGGATATTGAAAAACCGATGGACATCTTCGGGGGAGAGTGGGTCGGTCATGCGGAGAAATTATACAATAATTGGACGGAGTCGGTAACGAACGATGACATTGTAATCGTCTGCGGTGACATTTCGTGGGGGCTCAGACTCGATGAGGCAGTCGCAGATCTTGAGTGGATTCACAATTTGCCGGGGACAAAGGTGTTTTTCAAGGGAAATCATGACCTTTGGTGGCAGTCTGCAGGCAGACTCAACAAAATGTACGATGACGGAACGATGAATTTCATGCAGTGCAAGGCATATATTGCCGGAGATGTTGCGATTTGCGGAAGCCGCGGATGGATATGCCCGGGCACGGACGGGTTTTCCGAGCATGACAGAAAGATATACGACAGAGAGGCTGCAAGGCTGCGGCTGTCTCTTGAAGAGGGCAAAAAACAGGGCATCAAAAAAATAATAGGGGTCCTGCACTACCCGCCGACGAACGATAAACATCAGGCATCGGATTTTACGAGGCTGATGGAAGAATACGGTGTGAAAACATGCGTGTACGGACATCTCCATGGAAAAGATGTGTTCCCGAACGGATTAAAGGGTATATATAACGGTGTAGAATACAGATTGGTATCGCTTGACTATTTGCAGGCAAAGCCTGAGGAGGTAAAGATATGAAAAAAGTGATTTTGGTGGTAACAGACAGTTTGGGCGTAGGGCAGATGCCGGACGCAGACAAATATGGGGACAAGGGCTGTGACACTTTCGGACATATATGGGAGAAAAACGGAGGTCTTAATATCCCGAATCTTCTCTCCCTCGGATGGGGAAACATAGATGGAATTCTGGGAGGTAAAATCGCAGTGCCCGAGCCGAAAGGATGCTTTGGAAGGCTGGCAGAGCTTTCAGTGGGAAAAGACACGACCACAGGACACTGGGAAATCGCCGGACTTAAGACCGAAATTCCGTTTAAGACTTATCCGAACGGATTTCCGAAGGAATTCATGGAGGCATTTGAAAAGGAAATCGGCGTCGGCTGCCTGGGAAATTACCCGGCAAGCGGCACGGAAATTATAGAGGAACTCGGACCGGAGCACGAAGCGACCGGAAAGCCGATTGTGTATACATCGGCGGACAGCGTTTTTCAGATTGCGGCAAACACCGCAGTGATTCCGCTGGAAAGATTGTATGAAATCTGCGAAACGGCAAGAAAGCTTCTGGTTGGTGACTGGGCTTGCGGAAGGGTCATCGCAAGACCGTATATTATCAACGAGGAGGGCAAGCGCGAGAGAACCTCTGACCGCAGAGATTACTCCGTGACTCCGCCCGCAGACACAATTCTTGATGCAATCAAGAATGCCGGAAAGATGGTGTACGGCGTGGGCAAAATCGGTGATATTTTCAATATGAAAGGACTCGTGGAATCGGTTCATACCACAGACAATATGGACGGCGTGGACAAAACGATTGAAGCGATTAACATGGGCTTTGAGGGTTTTGTATTTACAAACCTCGTGGATTTCGACTCGAAGTACGGTCACAGAAGAGACCCGATCGGCTACGGCAAGGCGATCGAGGAGTTCGACACAAGACTTCCGGAAATCATGGATGTTATGGGGCCTGAAGATGTGCTGATGATTTGCGCAGATCATGGAAACGACCCGACAGCGCCGGGAACGGATCACACGAGAGAATACATTCCGCTGATTGTATACGGAAAGGAATGCCGCGAGGGCGTAAACCTCGGAACGAGAAGCTCCTTTGCAGACATCGGTGCGACCGTGTGTGACCTTCTCGAAGTCGGACACAGCTCAGTTGGAACAGGATTCAAAAATTTGATTATAAAATAGGAAACAGGTGAGACATTATGAGTTACAATATGAATGATATCATCTATAAGAAAAGAGAAGGCGGCAAGCTTTCAAAGGACGAAATTGAGTATTTTATCAAAGGTTATGTTGCCGGAGACATTCCCGACTATCAGGCGTCGGCACTTTTAATGGCAATCTTTTTTAGGGGTCTCGATCGGGAGGAAACCTTCCGGCTCACGAACGCCATGCGCTATTCGGGAGATACCATCGACCTTTCTTCGATTAAGGGTGTGAAAGTTGACAAGCATTCGACCGGCGGCGTCGGCGATAAGACTACGCTGATTGTGGCGCCTCTGGCGTCTGCATGCGGCGTTCCGATTGCGAAGATGAGCGGACGCGGACTCGGTTTTACGGGTGGAACCGTAGACAAGATGGAATCCATTCCTGGCTTCCGCACATCGCTTGAACCGGAAGAATTCCTGAATCAGGTAAATATAATCGGAATGGCGGTAATCGGGCAGACAGCTCACATTACACCTGCAGACAAGAAACTCTATGCGCTCAGAGACGTTACGGCAACCGTTGACAACTTCGGGCTGATTGCCTCGTCAATTATGAGCAAAAAACTCGCAGCGGGAAGCGACGCAATCGTGCTTGATGTCAAAGTCGGCGACGGCGCGTTTATGGAAAACCTCGAAGATGCCGTTACACTGGCGGATTTGATGGTCGATATCGGCCGCAATGCAGGAAGAAAAACCGTTGCGGCAATCACCGAGATGGGACAGCCGCTGGGCTGTGCAGTCGGAAATGCACTCGAGGTTATAGAAGCAATCGAAACGCTGAAAGGCCACGGACCGGAGGATATCACCGTGCTTGCCGAGAAACTGGCAGGCATTATGATTTACCTAGGCGGCAAGGCAGAGACACCGGAGCAGGGACATGATATGGCAGAAGATGCGCTAAGGAGCGGCAAAGGACTTGCACAGTTCCGTAGATTTGTGGCAGCGCAGGGCGGAAATCCGGCAGTGGTTGAGGACTACTCCCTGTTTCCGCAGGCAGCGCACAAACTGGAGCTTAAGGCAGAAACAGACGGATATGTTGCAAGGATTGCGGCAAGATGCATCGGCCTTGCCTCGCAGCACACCGGAGCGGGCAGAGCCACGAAAGAAGACACCATCGACCTTTCCGCAGGCATCTATGTGCACAAGAAGGTCGGCGATGCGGTAAGCAAAGGCGACATCCTCGCAACTTTCTACGGCAATGACGCGGCGAAACTCGACAATGCGATCGAAGAGGCACGCAAAGCCTTTGTAATATCACCGGAAAAGGTTGAAAGACCGAAGCTGATTAAGGAAATTATCGGGCTGTAAAAAACAAAACACCGATTCCCTTGATTTTTTGCTACGGGCTTTCAAAACATCTGAGCGGAATGTAAAAACATGTATTGACAATATCT
>FR881986.1:0-23309 GCA_000435615.1 Firmicutes bacterium CAG:238
AGGCAGCCCCTTTTTGTATCTTAATATTGATTCTGCACATCCAGCGCTTCAATCAGCTTCACATCGGAATGTTTTTCCTGGAAATACTGAAGCGTAAACGGATTCGCGAAGAGAATCAGCGGGCGCTTGAAGTGGTCGAATACCAGCATTTGTCTGGAATCCAAAATATCTTTTACAGCATCGATGTCGTCGGTGTCTACCCATCTTGCAACGCTGAAATCGAGGCGGTCCATGCGGACAGCAGCATTATACTCGTTCTTAAGGCGGTACTCGAAGACTTCAAATTGAAGCTGGCCGACCGCGCCGATTACGACTTCGTTGTATTGGTTGCGGTAAACCTGGATTGCACCTTCCTGCGCGAGCTGGTCGACGCCTTTTTGGAACTGCTTTGCCTTCATCGTATCCTTTGGCGTAACGAGACAGAAGAGTTCCGGCGGGAAGGTCGGAAGCGGCTCGAAGAAGAGCGGCTCTTTCGTCGTTGTCAGCGTATCGCCAATTTGGTAGGTTCCTGTGTCGTAAATACCGATAATATCGCCTGCAATTGCCGTATCAACGGTTTCTCGTTCGTTGGCCATCAGCATGGTGGACTGCGACAATTTCATTTCCTTTCCTGTTCTGGAAAGGCGAACGCTCATGCCGCGCTCAAAGGTGCCCGAACAGATTCTGAAAAATGCCAGTCTGTCTCGGTGCGCAGGATTCATGTTCGCCTGGATTTTGAAAATAAATCCGCTGAAAAATTCATCCGTCGGCAGCACTTCCCCGGTTGTAGTCTTGCGAGGACCCGGAGCGGGGGACATATCGAGGAAGTGATTGAGGAACGGAATCGTTCCGAAGTCAGCGAGTGCTGAGCCGAAGAAAACCGGTGAGAGTTTTCCTTTTGCAATCAAATCCATGTCAAAATCATTTCCCGCACCCTGAATCAGTTCAATTTCGTCACGAAGTGCGGAAAGGTTATAGCCTGCAATCTCGGATTCAAGTTCCGGTCCGAAAACACCGTCGCTACCGAGTGGAATCGTTTTACCTGCCTTGTACAGATGCACTTCATTTTTCAAAATATCATAAATCCCCTCAAAATTCAGTCCGTTGCCGATTGGCCATGTTACAGGCACGGAAGGGAGTCCTAAAACATCTTCTAATTCCTGGACGAGGTCAAACGGGTCTTTGGTTTCGCGGTCGATTTTGTTGATAAAAGTAAAAATCGGAATGCCGCGCATGGAGCAGACCTTAAACAGCTTCTTTGTCTGCGCTTCAATACCTTTCGCGCCGTCGATGACCATCACCGCGCTGTCAACGGAGGTCAGAATACGATAAGTATCTTCGCCGAAGTCGTTGTGTCCGGGAGTATCCATGATGGAGATTACCTTGCCCGCATATTCAAACTGCATAACCGATGAAGTTACGGAAATACCTCTCTGCTTTTCGATTTCCATCCAGTCGGAGGTTGCGAATTTGCTGTTTCTCCGCGCCTTAACCGTACCGGCCTCGCGAATCGCGCCGCCGTGCAGCAGGAGCTTTTCAGTCAAGGTTGTCTTACCTGCGTCAGGGTGAGAGATAATTCCGAATATTCTTCTTGCTTCTATTTCTTCTAATCTTGTAGTCATAAAAAATCCTTTCTTATGAAAATGTGATTTTGTTTTATCACCAAAACTTCACAAGGAATATCATACCATAAATCTTGAATTTGTAAACATGATATTATATAATATAATTTCGTGATATGAAAGAATAAGAGAAAAAGAAATCAGAGGTAGGAATGGAAGAGAAAGCACATGTAAACAAAATGGGTGTCATGCCCGTAAAGAAATTATTGATTGAAATGGCATGGCCCGCTGTATTATCGATGACGATCAATGCATTGTATAATATCGTGGATAGCATTTTCGTTGCGAAAATAAGTGAGGATGCGTTAACTGCGGTGTCAATCGTGAATCCGATTCAGATGCTTATCATTGCGCTTTCGGTCGGAAGCGGTGTCGGAATCAATTCGCTGATTGCCAGAAAATTAGGGGCAAAGAAACAGGAAGAGGCTGATCAGGCAGCAAGTACGGGGCTTCGAATTGGTCTTTTGAATTATGTTGTTTTCTTGATTATCGGAGTGTGCTTTACGGGGATTTTTGTATCCGGATATGCTGAAAAAGGCACATACATATATGAAGAAGCAGTCAAGTACATGGCAATCGTATGCATCGGCTCATTTTTCCTGAACATGCAGGTTGTTCTTGAAAAGATCCTGCAGGCAACGGGCAATATGATTGGACCGATGGTCTGCAGTTTGACAGGGGCGGTTGTCAACATCATCTTAGACCCGATTCTGATTTTTGGACTGCTCGGAGCACCGAAACTTGGCGTGGCGGGGGCAGCGATTGCAACGGTAATCGGTCAGGTCTGCGGCATGACGATGGGAGCGTTTATCACTTTCAAAGGTGACCATTTGGTGAAGCTTACAGTAAAGGGTTTCAAGATTGACTGGAAAATCGCAGCGGATATTTATAAAGTAGGACTTCCGTCCATCGTAATGCAGTCGATTGCATCGGTTATGATTATTTTCTATAATAAGATTCTGGTTGACTTTTCGACAACAGCGGTTGCGGTTTTGGGTGTATACTTCAAGATTCAGTCCTTCGTGTTTATGCCGGTATTCGGTTTGAACCAGGGGGCGATGCCGATTATGGGATACAATTACGGCGCAAAGGACAAATCAAGACTTATGCAGGCATACAAGGAAGCTCTGAAAATTGCAGTCATCGTCATGGCACTCGGCGTGGTGCTTTTCCAGCTTTTCCCGAAGGAACTTCTGCTTATGTTCGAGGCTTCGGATGAAATGCTTCGCATCGGAGTTCCGGCCCTGAGAATTATCAGTATTTGTTTCCTGCCGGCGGCATTCGGCATCATAACAGGAACGCTCTTTCAGGGGACGGGACACGGCATGTACAGCTTGTGCGGTTCCGTAATCAGACAGCTTGCGGGAATTCTTCCGCTGGCGTATATCTTAATCCGAATCGGCGGCGTTACGCTTTCCTGGGCGTCGTTCCCACTTGCGGAAATCCTAGGAGTAACTTACAGCGCAATCATGCTGAGACACCTTTACAAGAAAGAAATCGAAAATATGTAAGCAAAAACAGTCATCTCAGAATGACTGTTTTCGATTTTTTGTTATGTACTTCATAATTTTGGAAGCTATGCTTCATCGCGGGCTCTTGAGTCTTCCTCCACCAAATCATAAATGTGAGGGTCGCGGATTAAATGTTTCCACACAGTATATGTCGCCTTCACAAAATCGTCGTTTAGAGGAATTTCATCCTCAATCAAAGGGCAGGAATACGGAAGCTCTTCGTCATTATAAACAAGTTCCAAAACTCCCTCCGGGGAAAGGTACGGGGAGAGGGGATAGGTACGGCATTGAAACGGCCGCATTTCACGCGGACAATGCGGGGGTGTTTTGCATTTTACGAAATAAACTTTGCCGATCCACGAATCGGGGAAATCGTAGTCTTCGGCATCTTCAACCGTCCATTCGAGCCAGTCGGATTTGCGGCTGTGGATTGCATCCTCACCCGGATACAGATAGATTCCAAGGTCTTCCGCTGATTCATCGCCGCATGTGCAGCAAGCGGCACCGCATAGCTTGCCGCAGTCTCCGTCAATCGGAGATACATGGTCGAGCAGCCTGTAAATTGCACGCCATGTTCGTTTCTTAATCATACTTTTCATGTGTAACAGTATACTAAAATATCGCGCAAAATGCAAATGAAAGCGACAATAAATTTAACAGTCTTTTAACGGGGTTTGGTGTTAAAATTACAAAGTAAAAAAATGTCGAATTGTCGTTTTACAAGAAAAATTTAACTATATATTAAAGAGGAAAAATATGAGACTTGGAATTGATGTTGGATCAACAACCGTAAAATTGGTTCTTATCGATGATAACGGGAAGATTCTTTATCAGAGATACGAACGTCATATGTCAAGCGTTTTCAGCAAGGTCAGCGAACTGCTCGAGCAAATGCGGGCAGAAGTAGGTGACATTGCGGTAAAGGCTGTAATAACCGGCTCCGGCGGGCTATCCCTTGCGGACAAAATCGGTGCGAGGTTTGAGCAGGAAGTTGTTACTTGTTCCCTTGCGGTCGAGAAACTTATTCCGCAGACAGATGTGGTTATCGAGCTTGGCGGTGAAGATGCGAAAATTACATATTTTGGAAGTACAATTGAACAAAGAATGAACGGTACTTGTGCGGGTGGTACCGGTGCGTTTATCGACCAGATGGCAATTCTTCTGAACACAGACGGCGACGGACTCAACGAGGCAGCAAAAGATTACAGCATTATCTACCCGATTGCGGCGCGCTGCGGCGTTTTTGCAAAAACCGACATTCAGCCGCTGATTAACGAGGGTGCTCCGATTGAAAATCTTGCGGCTTCAATTTTTCAGGCTGTCGTAAATCAGACGATAAGCGGACTTGCCTGCGGACACAAAATCAAAGGAAATGTAGCATTCCTCGGAGGACCGCTCACTTATCTTTCAGAACTTCGAAAAAGATTTATCGAAACGCTCGAACTCAAACCGGAAGAAGTGATTTTTCCTGAGAATTCAAAGTATTTCGTTGCCATCGGTGCAGCCTATATGACCGACGGCGAACAGGAAGTAAAACTCAGCGAGCTTCTCGACAGGGTGAACAGTGTGGATCCGCTTGCGGATTCCGCAACCAAGCATGTTGAGCCGCTGTTCAAAGACGAAGCAGAATACAGGGCATTCAAAGAAAGACATGCGAAAGCCCAAATCAAAAGAAAAGAATTAAGAAGCTGCAAGGGGCCTTTGTTCCTCGGAATCGATGCCGGATCGACTACAACCAAGGCCGCGTTGATCGATCAGGACAAGAACCTTGTATATTCTTTCTACAGAAACAACGAAGGAAATCCGTTGGAAGCTACGAAGCTGATGCTTAACGAACTTTACTGTATGCTTCCTGCGGATACTTACATTGCAAATGCGACCGTTACCGGATATGGAGAGGGTCTTATTAAGGCTGCATTCAGAGCCGACTACGGAATCATCGAGACGATGGCGCATTACAAGGCGGCAGAGGAATTCCTTCCGGGCGTCGACTTTATTCTCGATATCGGCGGACAGGACATGAAGTGCATGAAAATCAAGGATCATGCGATTTACAGCATCATGCTCAATGAAGCATGCTCATCTGGGTGCGGCTCGTTCATAGAAACCTATGCGAAATCGGTTGATATGCCGGTAGAAGAATTTGCACAGATCGGACTTATGTCACAGAACCCTGTGGATTTAGGCACTCGCTGCACGGTATTTATGAATTCCATGGTAAAGCAGGCGCAGAAAGAAGGCGCATCCATCGGCGACATCGCCGCAGGCCTTTCTTACTCGGTTATAAAGAATGCTTTGTACAAAGTAATCAAACTCAGAAATCCTGACGAAGCAGGGGACAAAATCGTTGTACAGGGCGGAACATTCCTTAACGAATCGGTTCTCAGGGCAATCGAAAAAGTGCTCGGAAAGGATGTTGTCAGACCGGACATTGCAGGTATCATGGGTGCATACGGATGTGCTTTAAACTCGATGAACAACTGGAAGTACGGTCACAAATCTTCGCTCCTTGATTTCGATGCGGTGAAAGCTTTCACTGCCGGAAGCAGCAATGCAAGATGCAACGGATGTGAAAACCGTTGCATGCTTACGATTACCAAATTCAATGATAACGAAAGATACATAACCGGAAACCGCTGCGAAAAAGGAAGCGGAAAAGTCGGCACCGCAAGCGAGCTTCCGGACTTATACGAATATAAGCTCAAGAGACTTTTCGGATATGAACCGCTGGAAGCATCCGAAGCACCGCGCGGAAGCGTAGCAATCCCTCGTGTTTTGAATATGTACGAGGATTATCCGTTTTGGTTTACCTTCTTCACCAAACTCGGCTTCAGAGTGGTCCTTTCTCCGATGTCCTCGAAAGAACTGTACGAGAAGGGTATCGAAAGCATTTCCTCAGACACTGCATGTTATCCGGCAAAACTTGTGCACGGACACATTCAGACCCTGGTTGAAATGGGTGAAAAATGGATTTTCTATCCTTGCGTGAATTACGAGCAGGTGGAAGACGAAAGTGCACAAAACCATTATAACTGCCCGATTGTTGCTACCTATCCGGAAGTTATCGCAAACAATATGAACGATGTTTTCGAGGAAAACGGCGTGAAATTCTCGCACCCGTTCGTGCCGTACGACAATGACGAGCGTTTGATAAAGAGAATGTATGAAATTTTGCAGGCAAAGGGTATCGGCAAGGCAGAGATTGCAAGCGCCGTACATGCGGCGAGAAAAGAGCAGCACGCGTTCAAATGCGATGTTGAAAACGAGGGAAGGAAGGCTCTTGCTTACGCGAAAGAACACAAGAAGAAGGCTATCATACTTGCTGGAAGACCGTATCACCTGGATACGGAAATCAATCACGGAATCAACAAGATGATAACTTCATTTGACATGGTTGTGCTTTCTGAAGATTCGGTATGCGGCATGGGCAATCTTCCGCGGCCGATAAGGGTTTTGGACCAGTGGGTATACCATTCAAGACTGTACAAAGCGGCGGATTTCGCAGGACGAACAGACGGGGTGGAACTTGTCCAGCTCAATTCCTTCGGATGCGGCGTGGATGCGGTGACGACCGACGAGGTGGAGGAAATCCTCGAACATTCCAATAAATTGTATACGGTTCTCAAGATTGACGAAGGAAACAATCTCGGAGCTATCCGAATCCGGATTCGTTCCCTCAAAGCGGCAATGGAAGAAAGGGATAAGAACGGAATTAAGGCGAAACATTCGGAAAAACCGTTTGAGAGAAGGCTTTTTACGGAAGAAATGAGGAAAAACTACACGCTTCTCATTCCGCAGATGTCTCCGATTCATTTCCAATATCTTGAGGTTGCACTCAGGGAAAGCGGATACAATGCAGTTCTGATTCCCACGGTCGATAAACACGCAATCGACGAGGGTCTCAAATATGTGAACAATGACGCTTGCTATCCTACGCTTGTCACACTCGGAAAGATGATAAGCGCGCTCAAGTCCGGCGATTACGACCTTGACCGAACTGCTTTGATTATGTCTCAGACCGGAGGCGGATGCAGAGCCAGCAACTATATCGCGCTCCTCAGAAAAGCTTTAAAAGATCTGAATATGGAGCAGGTTCCTGTCGTATCCTTTAATATGGTGGGGCTGGAAACAAATCCGGGATTCAAAATTGATGTAAGCATGGGTAAGCGGCTGGTAATGGCGGCGGTTTATGGCGACCTGTTCCAAAGACTGCTGTATGCGACCAGACCTTACGAAGAAGTTCCGGGCTCTGCGGAAGCAATCATGAAAAAATACGAGGCGGCGATTTTCCAAAACTGCAAGGACGGAAAATTAAGCACATACAAGAAACTTATCCCGCAGATTGTTGCCGATTACGATGCACTCCCGCTCAAAGACATCAAAAAACCGAAAGTCGGGGTGGTTGGAGAGATTTTGGTAAAATATCATCCGGATGCAAACAACAATATCGTGGACATCATCGAAAAAGAGGGCGGAGAAGCCGTAGTTCTTGACTTGATCGACTTTTTCCTTTACGGAATGTACAGCAAGAAATTCAACTACGAAAAACTTTCCGGTTCGTATAAGCAATACAAAGTGAATCAGGCGGGAATCGCTCTGATTGAGTGGTTCCGAAAACCTATGCGTCAGGCTCTCCGAAAGAGTAAGCGTTTCACGCAGCCGGGATACATTGAAAAAACCGCGGAAGAAGCCTCCGTTATCGCCTCAACCGGCAACCAGTGCGGCGAAGGCTGGCTCCTCACGGGCGAGATGATTGAACTGATTAAAAGCGGGGTTCCGAATATCGCATGTCTGCAGCCGTTTGCATGTCTGCCAAACCATGTGACGGGAAAAGGGATGATGAAAGCAATCAGAGAACGCTTCCCGAAGGCAAACATCGTGGCAATCGACTATGATCCGGGTGCAAGCAACGTGAATCAGCTGAACAGAATCAAGCTTATGATGGCGACCGCGCATAAGAATCTCGAAGCCTGAAAACAAACCTCTTGAAACTATGCCATATAGGTGGTATAATGACTTAGTTAAAAAAATCAAAGAGGTTAGGAGGTGTCTCCATGGGAAGACACGGTACAATCGCAGGCAGAAAGGCCGCACAGGACTCAAAAAGAGCCGCAATGTTTACAAAATACGCAAGAGCAATCACAGTAGCAGCTAAGGCCGGTGGAGATCCTGAGTACAATGCAACATTAAGACTGGCAATCGAAAAAGCGAAAGCAATTTCAATGCCTAATGATAACATCACAAGAGCAATCAAGAAGGGAACCGGAGAACTTGCCGGTGAAACATATGAAGAACTGAGCTTTGAGGGCTACGGAGTAGGCGGAGTTGCAGTTATCGTAGAAGCTCTTACAGACAACACAAACAGAACGACTTCTTCCGTAAGATCGACATTTGATAAATACGGCGGAAACCTCGGAACTCCGGGATGCGTGTCCTACATGTTCTCAAGAAAGGGCATTATCTTAATCGAAAAGACAGATGCCATTGATGAGGATGCTTTAATGGAAGCCGCTCTCGAGGCAGGTGCTGACGACATGATCGTTCACGATGACAGCTTTGAAATCATTACAGATCCTTCGGCATACACGGATGTACATCATGCAATTTCCGAAGCGGGATATGAAATCGTGGAATCCGATGTTGAATATGTTCCTTCCATGGAAGCAGCACCGAAAGATGAACATGATATCAAGAAGCTTGCAAAGATGATTGAACTTCTTGAGGACAATGACGATGTTCAGAAGGTATACACAAATTGTTCCATAGACCTTGAAGTGGAATAATTACATAGAATAAGGTCAAAATAAAACCAATCCTAGGTTATGCGTTAAGGAAACATAATTGAACCTACAATTTTTGAACGGGAATCCGGGTTTCGCGTGCGTTATGTCAGGCCTCCTTCGAGTGGAAGACAGAAGCAGGAGAACAGGGCACCCACCTATCGGAAGATAGGGCGTCAATTATATCCTTAACGGTAATTTGGGATTTTATTTTGCATGAAACGAAAAAATAAGATATAATAAACACATCAAAGGAGACAGCAATGAGACACTTAAAACCCGTTGAGATTTTAGATGAAATTGCAGCATCAGGCATAGCAAAGACAAGCGGATCGTTCCGAAAACTTTTGATTCTGGGCATCATGGCAGGTGCCTATATTGCTTTTGCCGGAGCCGGAGCCAACATGGCAGCTTTCGGACTTCTGGGCGATGCCGAGACATTCGGCCTCGGAAAGCTTGTTTCGGGTGCGGTTTTCACCGGGGGACTCATTATGGTTGTCCTTGCCGGGGCGGAGCTTTTTACTGGAAATACCCTGATAACCGTTTCTGTGATGCAGAAGAAGACGAGCATTTCGAAGATGCTCAGAAATTGGGTAATCGTTTACATAGCAAATTTTATAGGTTCGCTCATTGTGTCAGCACTTGTATTTTATTCGGGCGGCCTGAATGCCGGTAACGGGTATCTGGGCGCAATGACTTTGCAAATTGCAGCAAACAAAGTAAATATGCCGTTTGTGAATTGTATTTTGAGTGGGATTTTGTGTAACTGGCTGGTATGTCTTGCGGTATGGATTTCAACCGGGGCTTCGGGAACCTGCGGCAAAATCGCGGGAATTTTCTTCCCGATTCTTCTTTTTGTGGTTGCGGGATACGAACACAGCGTAGCAAATATGTACTTCATATCTGCAGGGATTTTTGCAAAGACAAATGAACTTTTTGTTGCACTTAACGGTGCGGCAGATCTTTCAAACCTCACTTGGCTTGGAATGTTTACAAACAACCTGCTGCCGGTTACAATCGGAAACATCATCGGGGGCGTTGTTTTTGTTGCAATGGGATATATGCTTGCTTTAAAGGAAAGGTAATGTCATAATGGAAAGAATTGTGATAATCGATGGCAACAGTTTAATAAATCGTGCGTTTTATGCGATGCAAAGGCCGATGATTACGAAGGAAGGCATCTATACGCAGGGAATATACGGTTTTATAAATATGCTCAACAAAATAGAGAGTGATTATGAACCTGAATATATCACCGTTGCATTTGACTTGAAAGCACCGACCTTCCGGCATCTCGAATACGATCAGTACAAGGCAGGGAGAAAACCCATGCCGCCGGAACTTGTCATGCAGATGCCGCTGCTGAAGGACGTTCTGCACGCAATGAACATAAAGACCCTTGAGCTTGAGGGCTTTGAGGCCGACGACATCATCGGCACCGTTGCACAAATCGCAGAGAAAGAAAATTTGGAGCCGCTGATTATTACAGGCGACCGGGATGCTTTGCAGCTTGCGACTGACAAAACGCAGATTCTCATAACCAAGAAAGGAATCAGCGACTTTGAACTTTATGATGACCAAAAAATGATGGAGCGCTACGGGCTTACACCGACACAGTTTATTGATTTGAAAGGGCTGATGGGAGATTCGTCGGACAATATTCCGGGAATTCCGGGAGTGGGAGAAAAGACGGGAATCGCACTTCTCGAACAGTTCGGTTCGATAGAGAACATGCTTGCACATACGGATGAAATATCCAAAAAAGGATTGAGAAGCAAGGTGGAAGAAAATGCTCAGCTTGCGGTAATGAGCAAACGGCTTGCAACCATCAACCGATTTGTGCCGATTGACCTTGATATCAAGGACCTTGAGCGAAAAACACCGGATTACAACCGATTAATCGAAATTTATACAAAACTTGAGTTTAACAGTTTCTTGAAGCGTCTCAAAGTTGAGGATACGGCAGAGAATGTGAAAGCGGAACCTCCGCAAATCAAGCTGACTGTTATTGCGTCTGAGGGAGATCTTTCCAAACTGAACGCACTCAAAGGAAAAGACGAAGTATTCATAAAAGTTTTCAGCGATTACGCACATGTGAAGGAACCGCAGACACAAGGAATCTTTCTTATGTGCGAAGAGGAAGGTTTTTATGTCGATTGTCACAAAATCGATGTTTGTGCTGCAGCTGAACATTTGAACAAACTCACATTGAATCTCATGGGACATGACATCAAGGATGATCTCTATGCACTTATGTTCCGCGGATATTCGAACTTCAAAACGGTGTTTGACACCGCAATTGCAGAGTATGTTCTCGATGCCGCAAAAAACAAATATGATTTAAAGACTTTGGTACTTGAGATGCTTCATCTCCACCTGCCTGTATTTGAAGATTTTGTTTCTGCGGATACACAGCAGATGGATATGTTTACGGATTTTACGGCAAAATATGCAGATTACGGTGCGATGTGCGGCGACATTGTATTTAAAATTTCCGGGCTGCAGAAGAAAAGAATCGAAGAGGAAAAGCTCTCAAATGTGTTTTACGAAATAGAAATTCCGCTGATTGAAGTTTTGGCATCCATGGAAGTCGAAGGTGTCAGAGCCGAAAGAGAATTCCTGAACGAATTCGGAAAGGAACTCAAGGAAAAAATAGAGCTTCTTGAAATCAAAATTTATGATCTGGCAGGGCGGACTTTTAATATTCAGTCCCCGATACAGCTTGGGGAGGTTCTTTTTGAAGATCTCAAGCTTCCTGCGGGCAAGAAAACAAAGAGGGGATACAGCACAGGGGCTGACATTCTTGAAAAAATCAAGGATAAGCATCCGATCGTACCGGCTGTGCTCGAGTTCCGAAACCTTACGAAGCTGAATTCCACCTATGTTGAGGGAATGAAGCCGCTTATCGCAGCCGATGAAAGGATACGGGCGCATTTTCAGCAGACGGTAACGACGACGGGCAGAATCAGCTGCACGGAGCCGAATCTGCAGAATATACCGATCCGGCAGGAACTTGGCAGAAATCTGCGAAAAGCTTTTACGGCCTCGGAAGATCATATCTTGGTCGGAGCGGACTATTCACAAATTGAATTGCGCGTCCTGGCACACCTTTCGCAGGATGAAAGCCTTATTGAAGCTTTCAATAACGGAGAAGACATTCACAGAACCACGGCATCGCGTGTCCTGGGCGTTCCGCCGGAGGAAATCACTCCGCTTGACAGAAGCCGGGCAAAAGCCGTGAACTTCGGCGTAATATACGGAATGAGCGGGTTTGGTCTCAGCGAAGAACTGCATATAAGCCGCAAGGAAGCAGAGGACTACATTCATGCCTACTTTGCAAAGCATAGCAAAGTAAAGGAATATATGGATGAGCAGATAAAAATCTGCAAAGAAACCGGCTTTGCCACAACCATGATGGGCAGAAAAAGAGCAATTCACGAAATCAATGCTTCTTCTTACATGGTACGCCAGCTCGGAGAACGGCTGGCAATGAATACGCCGATACAAGGGAGTGCTGCGGATATCATCAAACTTGCCATGATAAATGTGTACAAGGAACTCAAGGCAGCGCATCCGGACTCCAAGCTGATTCTTCAGGTGCACGATGAGCTGATTATCGATGCGTCCTCTGCCGAAGAAAAGGCAATAAAAGAACTGCTGACAAGAAATATGGAAAATGCCGTGAAACTTTCGGTTAAACTTTCTGCGGAACTGAACACGGGAAATACATGGTATGAATTGAAATAGGTGCGAAGGATGAAGATAATCGGACTTACGGGAGGAATCGGAAGCGGCAAATCTACGGCTTCCGACTATCTGAAAAAGAAAGACTGCTTAATCATAGACGCTGACAAAACAGCAAGACAGCTTACGGAAAAGGGAAGCCCGTATCTTGCTATGTTACGGGAGACCTTCGGAGATGACTTCTTCTTTGATGATGGGGAACTTAACAGGAAAAAACTAGGAAGATATATTTTTGCGCGTCCCGAAAAAAAAGCGGTTTTAGAAAGAATCGTAACGGATGCGGTTATCGAACGGACGCTTGATACAATTGAGCATCTGAAACAAAACGGTTTCAAAGGTATTGCCGTTTTGGACGCACCGCTTCTTTTTGAGTGCGGGATGCAGAAGTATATGGATGAGAGCTGGCTCGTAAAGGCAGAACCGGACATCGTAACCGAGCGAGTAAAAAAACGTGACGACATGACCGATGAGGAAATCAAAGGAAGAATTGCGGGACAGATGCCACTGAGCGAAAAGGAAACCATTGCGGATCGAATCATCGACAATTCAGGGAATTTGGACGATTTGTATCTGCAATTGGACAGAGAACTCGACAGATTAAAGAATGGGGAAGATGACAATGTCAAAAATCATTAACTTTATTAAAAAAAGATGGATATGGATACTGGCCGTGCTGTTGCTTTTTGCGGTGATTGTTTCCAGTATCGAGATATACAAGGAAGAAGTGCTCAATATAGACCCTGACATCAAATATAAGCAGAAGAGTACTTTGTATTTTGCTGCGGAGCGGTTTGACACGCTTAACCCGATTGTATCGCAAAGTGAAGATGTGTATTATATTTCAAAACTCCTTTACGACAGCCTGTTTGACTTTGACGATAATATGAATGCGACACCAGAACTTGTTGAAAAATACACAGTTGATACGGAAAAAGCATCAGTATACATTAAACTGAAAAAGGGCGTAAAATGGCATTCGGGAAAGGTTCTGAAGTCAGACGATGTAAGGTTCACGGTGAATGCTGTAAAGCAAGCAGGAAGCAAGTCGCCCTACTATGAAAAATGCTCAAGAATCATGTATGTCAATGTCAAGAATAACAGGGAATTTACGATTTTCTTCAACAATAATTACAATTGTTCGCTTGATATTTTGACGTTTCCGATTGTTCCTTCCGCAGGATACAGTACGCCGTATCAGTTTGTAACCGACACCGACGGTTTTAAACCGGTCGGCACGGGAATGTACATGTATTCTTCGTATGATTATCTGAAGAAATTAAAACTGAAACCAAACAAAGATTATTATGCGGATGAAGTTACAAATAAAATTCAAGTTAACATTCTGCCGGACGCTTCCTACAAATCTTCACTTACGGAGATCAATGAGGTAACATGTTATATCGACAAGTCTACCGACCGGTACTCAATTGTAAAGGACAAAAAGCTTAACATGTACGATATGATATCGGGGCAGGTTGAGTTTGTGGTGTTCAACACCAAGAAGCCTTATCTCGCATCGAAAGAGGTGAGAAAAGCTATCGCTTACGGAATTGATACGGAAAGGATAATAAGAAAATCATACGCATCCGATGCGGTTTTGACAGATTCACTCTATTATCCGAATTTCCTTGGGGTTTTGGATACGGGCGGCATGAATGAGTATGATTACGATAAGGCATCGCAAATGCTTACCAAAGCGGCAATAAAGGACTTCGACGGTGACGGATTTCTTGAGGATGTATACGGTAATCGAATCACGCTTACCATACTCGTAAAAAAATCCAACGCGCAGAGAGTGTCGGCATGCAAAAATATCGCAAAAAATATGGAAACTCTTGGTTTTAAAGTTGATGTTAAAGCCCTTCCTTCCAATCAGTATAAGCAAGCCATGGCTTCAAGGAATTTTGACTTGCTTGTTGCCGGATGCGATATGGAGGAGACCTATGATCTAAGAGAGTTCTTTAACGGCAAAAATGACTGGGGCTATTACAATGCAGAATTGCTTACAAAGTCAAGAGAACTTGAAAGGTTATATACGGAAGAAAAGCAGCAGCAGAAATACACGCAGATGAAAGATGCACTTCTGGATGAAATGCCGTATTACGCATTATGTTACAAGAAGATGGGTTTGGTTGGAATCTCAACTTTTACAGCGGATAAGCTTCCGACGTTCAACAATATATATAAAAATTGCAATACATGGAGCTGGAAAGAGCGGGAAAACTGATTTCCTCAAAAAATGTGAAGATATGATGAAAAAAATATTTGTAATACTGCGGTTTATGTGATATAATCGAACCGTTGCATATAATACGCAACCGATAATTCCGCCGGCGTGATGGAATTGGCAGACGTGCGGGACTCAAAATCCCGTGGTGGCAACACCGTATGGGTTCGACCCCCATCGCCGGCACCATTATACTTGCTCGAGAGGAGAGTTGTTTTATGAATTATAACACATTAATTAATCTGTTACCGATTGTTTTGTTATTTGTACTGATGTATTTCTTAATGATCAGACCACAGAAGAAGAAGGACAAGCAGATTAAAGATATGAGAAACAGCCTTACTGTAGGAGATGAAATCATAACGATAGGCGGTCTTTGCGGCAAAATTGTTAAGACTAAGGACGAAACCATTGTTGTTCAGGCAGGAGCAGACAAAGTTAAGTTCGAGATGATGAGATGGGCAGTTTCGACTGTTACAAAAGAATCCACAAAGCGTGGAATGCAGGACAACTTCGAGGATGATGACGAACCGAAGAAAGTTATGCCTAAGAAGCTCAGAAAATCTTCCGACATTGAAGAAGCTGAGGCTAAAGAACCTGAAACTAAGGAAGCAAAGGTTTTCGACGAAGAATAATACATAAAACGCATTTTAATCGACCCCGAGAAATCGGGGTCTTTTGATTTTTTTGTTGAAAAATACACATTTGTGCTTGTATATTCCGACAAAAAGTAGTAAAATGTAATGTAAAATAAAATGCCCATATTAGTGGCATTGACAGATTTTTCTATAATGAGAGGTTTTAAAAAATGAGTGTAAAACTAAAGAAAATTTTAGCCGTACTGGTAATTGCAGTACTCGTGTTCGGCTGGTTTGTCACCCTGTTTGGCATAGGTGACCAATCAAAAGATGATGCCATTAAATCAGTTAAAGACGCATTAAAATACGGCCTTGACATTAACGGCGGTGTTTATGTTGTAATGGAAGCACAGACGGACAAGACGGGCGATCAACTCAAAGAGCTGATGGATCAGACGAGAGCCGTTATCGATAACCGTGTAAATCAGATGGGTGTTGCCGAAGCTTCGGTTACAATCGAAGGAACAAACCGTATCAGAGTCGAAATGCCGGGTGTTGAGAATGCAGATGAAGCAATTCAAGCAATCGGAAAAACCGCAAAACTCTATTTCGTTTTAGCCGACAATTCCATCGTGCTTGACGGCAGCAATGTTAAGGATGCACAGATTGCGACGGACGGTGGTCATTACAAAATCTTACTCGAATTTGACAGCGAAGGTGCCGCATTGTTTGAAGAAGGAACTCGAAAAGCTGTAAACGGCGAAGTTACATCAACCATTGACGGTATGTCAAACAATGAAATCGCAATCGTATTGGATAATGAAATCGTTGTACATCCTGAAGTAAGAGAAGTTATCAGTGGCGGAAACTGCGAAATGACAGGAAATTATTCAAAAGAAGAAGCGACCATGACAGCAGCACTTATAAGAGGCGGTGCACTTCCGGTTGAACTTGTGGAAGTACAATCATCCGTTCAGACAGCAACCATCGGTGCACATGCACTTGACAAGTCAATCGTTGCAGGTGCTATTGGTCTTGCTATCGTATTCCTGCTTATGATTATTTTCTACGGAATGCTTGGTTTCGTTGCAGATATCGCGTTGCTTCTCTATGTAATCATGTTCCTGTGGTCTATGGTTGCGTTTAATGTGGTATTAACCCTTCCGGGAATTGCTGCATTGATTCTTTCCATCGGTATGGCAGTTGACGCCAATGTTATCATTTTTGCAAGAATCAAAGAGGAGATATGTGCCGGCAAATCAATTAGAGTTGCAGTTGACGCTGGCTTCAAAAATGCTTTAAGTACTGTCCTTGACGCACAGATCACAACGCTTATTGCGGCAGTTGTCCTCTACGAAGTAGGAACGACATCCGTTAAGGGATTTGCACTTACGTTGATGATTGGTATTATCATCAGCATTTTCACAGCAGTTGTTATAACACAGTTATTTATTTCGTTGCTTGCAAACAGTCCTAAATTTGCAAAGAACAAATACTTTGGGGTTAACGAAGACGGAACTCCGAAGCAGATGCTTAATAAGACTTTCTCATTTATTAAACATAGAAAAATCTTCTACATCGTCAGCGTTAGCATAATCGTAATCGGATTGCTTTGGTCTGTAATTTTCGGAATGAATTACGGTATTGACTTTACAGGCGGAACCACCATTCAGGTTGACCTCGGCAAGCAGGTTGCGATTGAAGACGTTGAAAAAACATTAAAGGATTACGAACTTGATCCGCAGATTATTTATGCGGGTGAGGGCAATACGCAGGTTGTTATTAAAACCATCAAGTCCCTTGATAATGCAGGCAGAAACAAAGTAATCAATACCTTAGAGCAGGCTTATGGAATTACCGAGGATGATGTCCTTGCATCGGAACAGTTCGGACCGTCCGTAGGTGATGAACTTAAGGTGAACGCTCTTAAGGCGATTATCATTGCATCCATTGGAATGCTTATCTATATTATTTTCAGATTTAAATCCTGGAAATACGGATTTTCTGCTGTTGCAGGTGTTGTACACGACGTTTTGATAGTAATTGCATTCTATGCGATCTTCGGATTCACCGTAAACAATCCGTTCATCGCTGCAATTCTGACATTGGTTGGATACTCGATCAACGATACGATTGTAATATTTGACCGTATCAGGGAAAACAAAGCACTTCATACGAGAGACAACAGCGAGGTGAATATTGACAGAAGTATTAACCAGACGCTGAACAGAACAATTATGACATCGCTGACAACACTTGTTGTAATGGTTCCGCTCTGCATTATGGTTTCATCCTCCATCCGCGAGTTCATTATTCCGCTTATGGTCGGTGTTATCGTAGGATGCTGCTCCTCCATCTTCATCTGCAGCCCTCTGTATTACGATTTATGCAAGAAGGATGAAGGTTCAAAATATTTAAAGAGTACAGCAAAAAAAGCAAAGACAAAATAACAGGAGACATCAATGATTACAAAGGCTGAGTTTTTAGAAAAAATATTAAGTATTAATTCTAAATACAACACCGACTTGATTGGCAAAGCATTTGACAAAGCCCAGGCCTTGCATGACGGCCAGCTGCGAAAAAGCGGGGAACCGTATTTTATACACCCGATTAACGTAGCTCTGATTCTTGCAGAAATGGGTATGGACGATGCCACAATCGTCGGTGGGCTTTTGCATGATGTCGTTGAAGATACAGAATACACCAGAGAGCAGCTCGTCGCCGATTTCGGCGAGGAGATTGCTCTTTTGGTTGACGGTGTAACCAAACTCGGCACCATAAAATTTGAATCAAAAGAAGAAATCCAAGCGGAAAACTTCCGAAAGATGTTCCTTGCAATGTCAAAGGATATCAGAGTTCTCATTATAAAGCTTGCGGACAGGCTGCATAACATGAGAACGCTTGGCTATATGAAGCCCGAAAAAATTGTTGAAAAATGCAATGAGACGCTTGAAATTTATGCGCCGCTTGCCAGCAGGCTCGGTATTTCCAAAGTGAAATTTGAACTGGAAGACCTTGCACTGAAATATCTTCACCCGGAAGAATTTGAGGATTTAAAACAGAAAGTAAGCAAGCGCAAAGAAGAAAGAGAAGAAACAATCAACACCGTTATAGGCGAGATTAAGGAAGCCTTAAACGATATGGATCTGCACTATGATATATATGGCAGAGCAAAGCATTATTACAGCATATACAGAAAGATGAAATACCAAAACAAGCAGATTGATGAGATCTTTGACTTGATTGCGGTAAGAATTATAGTAGAAAACGTAAAAGAATGTTACGCGGTTCTTGGTATTGTTCACACGATGTGGAAACCGATACCGGGACGATTTAAAGATTATATCGCCATGCCGAAACCGAACATGTATCAGTCGCTGCATACAACGGTTATCGGAGACAACGGCGAACCATTTGAAATACAGATAAGAACATATGAGATGCACAAAGTCGCTGAATACGGTATCGCAGCCCATTGGAAATACAAAGAAGGCGATACTTCCGGCAATGCATCCAATGATGATATAAAACTTGCATGGCTCAGACAGTCACTGGAATGGCAGCAGGATATTAAAGATCCGAAAGACTTCTTAGAGACCATGAAAATGGACTTGTTCGCAAGTCAGGTGTTCGTGTTTACGCCGAAAGGAGATGTTATTGAATTACCTGCGGGTTCGACACCGCTTGATTTCGCATTTAAAATTCACTCGGCAATCGGGTGCAAATGCGTAGGTGCGAAGGTGAACGGAAAGATGGTTACAATCGATTACACGCTTCAGAACGGGGACATCGTTGAAATTGTAACCTCGGCAAATTCTTCCGGTCCGAGCGTAGACTGGCTGAAGATTGCGAAGAGCTCCAATGCCAGAAATAAAATCAGGGGCTGGCTGAAGAAAGAAAATAAATCAGAAAATATCGAAAAAGGCAAAGACCTTCTTGATAAATATATACGCAAGAAAGGTTACGATCCGTCGGGGTTTACAAAATCCGCCTTTATCAACAAGGCAATAAAGGCAATGAACTTTGCAAATACCGAGGAAGCATACACGCAGCTTTCCAACGGAGGAACCTTGGTCAGCAAATTCGCAAATCTGCTTTTTGGATACTACTCGGAAGAAAATCATACCGAAATCAAATCCAATGAAGCAATCATTGATGAATTGAGAGCTGCCGAAGCGAGAAAGGCAAAGCTTGAGCGACGTTCCAAAGACAGCCCGGGCATCGTTGTGGAAGGTGCGGACAACCTGATGATTAAACTTGCGAAATGCTGCAACCCGGTTCCGGGAGATGACATCATAGGGTTTATAACAAAGGGCAGAGGCATTTCCGTTCATCGGTGTGACTGCTCCAATATCATTGCTCTGCCGGAAGAAGAGAAGCAAAGATTCATTCATGTGGAATGGGAGGACCTCAAGGCAGGAAAATCCTACAATGCGGACATCTGCATTATCGGAAACGACCGAAAAGGTATCCTTTCGGATATTTCGAGAGTCTGCGAAGATATGGACATTCATCTTTCGGGGGTCAATGCAAAGAGCGGCAGAGACGGAAGCCTGACGATGACAATTACATTGTCCATATCCAGTACGCAGGAAATGCAGAAAGTTCTGCGGAGCCTGAGAAATATCAGCGGTGTTACGCAGGTATACAGAGCAAAATCGTAAGGAGGAAAATATGAGAGCGGTTGTTCAACGGGTAACCGAAGCGGAAGTAACGGTTCAAGGAAACAGTACAGGTTCCATTCAGAAAGGTTTGGTCATTCTTCTCGGAGTGGAAGACGGAGATACAAAGAAGGATGCCGATTATATTGCGGACAAAGTTTCAGGACTTCGGATTTTTGACGATTCCGAAGGCGTGATGAATCTTTCCGTATCGGACATCGGAGGCGGAATCTTATCCGTTTCACAGTTTACACTCCTTGCAGATGCACGAAAGGGCAAGCGGCCGAGCTATAGCAAGGCGGCAAGGCCGGAAGCCGCAAAGGAACTTTACGATTATTTCAATACGAAAATCGAAGAAAAGGGAATCACGGTCGGAAAGGGGATTTTTCAAGCAGAAATGCTTGTCAAGATCTATAACGATGGACCGGTGACAATTCTTTTAGACAGCAAAAAAACATTTTAAGAGGTAGACAATGAAAGTAATCAGTTATGTAACAGGACCGATACAGGTCAACACATATTTAGCATACGACGAAGAAACAAACAAAGGTTTTATCGTAGATCCGGGAGATTACTCCCCAAAACTGAGCAAACAGGCCATGGATTTAGGCTTAGACATAGAATATATAATTTTGACACATGGACACGGTGACCATATTGGCGGCGTGGAACGCTTTAAGAGGGATTTCGCGGGGGCTAAGGTCGTTGCACACGAAAAAGAAAAAGAGATGCTCGAAAATGCGGACTTGAACTGCTCTGCGGAAATGTTTCCAAAGCCGATTACGCTGGAAGCTGACATTTGGGTGAAAGGCGGCGATACGCTGAAAGTCGGAAACATGGAGCTGCATTTCATTCATACGCCGGGACATACGAAAGGCGGCATGTGCATCTATGTTGACGGCAATCTTTTCAGCGGCGATACATTGTTCCGCTATTCCATAGGCAGAACGGATTTTTACGGCGGTGATTTCGAAGCTTTAATGAATTCAATCAAAAAGAGATTGTTCACGCTGCCTGACGACACGGTGGTTCTGCCGGGACACATGGGAGTTTCGACAATCGGAGACGAAAAGAGAGGAAATCCTTTTGTATAATATCATTATAAAGAATGTTGAGAACAAGTACGATTTTGCCGAACTTATTAAGATTTTTCTAAGACCCGAAGAATTCAACGCTTATACGGAGGCAGAATATGCCGAAAAAGAGGAAAACTGTGAATCTGCCGAACTGTTTGTTTTCAACGAAGAAAGGTCAGACGACAAGAACGAAATAAAAAGAGAGATTTACAATAAACTTTCTCAGTTAACCGGAGAAAAACCCGCATGGGGAATCTTAACCGGGGTAAGGCCTGTAAAGCTTACGGGTGAGTTATTTCAGAGGCTTGGGACACAGGCGGCTGTTGAAAACGAACTTGCTCACACCTATCTTTTGGCAGATGAGAAAATAAGCCTCCTGACGGACACCTACAATTATCAGCAGAAAACCTGCGGAAATCCACCGAATAATTCCGTGGGAGTGTATATCGGAATTCCGTTTTGCCCGACGAGATGCCTGTACTGCTCGTTTACTTCCAATCAGGCAGGCGATGCGGAAATCACAAGGTACCTCGGAGCACTGAAAACCGAAATCCGCTATGTCGGAAGGAGAATGCGCGAAACCGGACTTACAGCAGAGAGTATTTACATCGGAGGCGGAACCCCGACAACGCTGACCGCAGAGCAGCTCGATGACTTACTTCAGACGGTTGAGGACAATCTGGACTTACGCATGCTGAAAGAATTCACAGTTGAAGCCGGGCGTCCCGATACGATTACATACGAAAAATTAGAAGCAATTCATAAGCATAAAGTCGAAAGAATCAGCATAAATCCGCAGTCCATGAAGGAAAGAACGCTTGAGCTTATCGGCCGTTCCCACGAACCTTCCGACATTGTGAAGGCGTTTCAGAAGGCAGACCAGGTTGGCATTCCGATTGTCAATGCGGACTTGATAACGGGACTTCCGGAGGAAACCCCGGAGGATTTTGCGCGGACACTGGATGAAATCCTTGCTCTTGACCCGGAAAACATAACCGTGCATACGCTTGCGGTCAAACGGGCTTCACGGCTTGTGGATGTCGATAAGGACTTTCATTACAAACAGGCGCAGACGGTGGCCGAAATGCTGAAAATTGCGAAAGAGAAACTGAAAGCAGCAGGCTTTAGGCCGTATTATTTATATCGGCAGAAGCACATGGCAGGTGCTTTTGAAAATGTAGGCTACTGCAAAGATGACACTCCGTCAATCTATAATATCCGCATTATGGAGGAGAAGCAGACGATTCTTGCGCTTGGCGCGGGCGGAATCAGCAAAATGTATTATCCTGCCGAAAACAGGCTCGAAAGAGTGCCGAATGTATCAAATTACGAAATCTATATTTCCCGTCTTGAGGAAATGCTGGATAGAAAAGAACAAAATATTTTTAAGGAGGTAAAATAGCATGTTAACGAATGCTCCAAAAGGAACAAAAGACATAATGATGGATCAGGTATATAAGTGGCATTATGTTGAAAAGAAGTGGAAAGAAATCTGCGCAAGATACGGATTTAAAGAAATCCGAACTCCGATATTTGAACATACAGAATTATTTCAGAGAGGTGTAGGGGATACTACCGATATCGTACAGAAGGAAATGTATACCTTCGAAGACCACGGCGGCCGTTCCATCACACTGAAGCCGGAGGGGACTTCCCCTGCAGTTCGTGCGTTCATCGAGCACAAACAGTATGCGGAAGTGCAGCCGATCAAGCTGTATTACGATATTCCTTGCTTCCGTTATGAGAAGCCGCAGTCGGGTCGTTTAAGACAGTTCCACCAGTTCGGAGTGGAAACCTTCGGAACGACGAACATGGTTGCAGACGCTGAAATCATTGCAATCGGATATGATTTCCTGACTTCCATGGGCGTTACCGACCTTACGCTTGAGATTAACTCCGTGGGCTGCCCGGAATGCCGCGCAAAACACAGAAAAGCACTCAAGGACTTCCTTGCTCCGAAATACGATCAGCTTTGCGACACCTGCAAGTCCAGATATGAAAAAAATCCGATGAGAATTCTTGACTGCAAGAGCCCAATCGACCAGGAACTTGTTCAGGGAGCACCTATGATGGTGGATTTCCTTTGCGATGACTGCAAAAACGCATTTGAAGATTTGCAGAAGAACCTCGA
>FR881986.1:23341-35884 GCA_000435615.1 Firmicutes bacterium CAG:238
CGCTCTTGAAATCCCTTATGTTATCAATCCTAAGATCGTAAGAGGCTTGGATTATTATACAAAGACCGCATTTGAATTCGTAACAAACAGCCTCGGTGCTCAGGGTACCGTATGCGGCGGAGGCAGATACGATAACCTTGTGGAAGAAGTTGGAGGACCTCCAATCCCCGGCGTTGGCTTCGGTCTCGGCAAGGAAAGACTGCTGATGCTCATGGAAGCAAACGGCGTTGAAATTCCAAAGCCGTCTGATTGTGATGTTTTCATTGCGACGATGGGAGAGGCTGCAAAGCTTTACGGTCAGAAACTATTGTTTAACCTCAGAAGAAACGGCATTAAGTGCCAGATTGACGACCTTCAGAGAAATTTCAAGGGACAGTTCAAATATGCGGACAGACTCGGCGCAAAATATGCTGTCGTAATCGGTGACAATGAACTTGAAACCGGAGTTGCAACACTGAAAGATATGGAAAAAGGCGAACAGTCCGAAGTAAAATTCGACGACCTTATTGACGAATTGAAGAAGAGAATTTAGGAGAAGAAAAAGATGAGCACTATTTTGAAAAGAACGCATATGTGCGGCACTTTAAATGTTGAAAATGTAAATCAGGAAGTTGTTTTAAACGGATGGGTTGCAAAGAGAAGAAACCTCGGAGGCTTGATTTTCGTTGATTTAAGAGATAAAACGGGAATCGTGCAGGTTACTTTTGACGACAAAATCCCACAGGAACTTTTTGAAAAGGCTGACGCTCTCAGAAGCGAATATGTCATCGGAGTAAAAGGCATTGTGAAAGAAAGAAGCGCGAAGAACGAAAACATTCCGACGGGCGAAATCGAAGTATTTGCGACGGATATGGTTCTTTATTCCGAAGCGGATACACCGCCGATATACATTAAAGACGATGATAACGTTGACGACAATCTGAGACTGAAATATCGCTATCTGGACCTCAGAAAGACGAAAATGCAGAGAAACCTTACATTCAGACATAAAGTATGCAAATGTGCGAGGGACTACTTCGATGAAAACGGATTCACCGAAGTGGAAACTCCGATGCTCATCAAATCCACTCCGGAAGGCGCAAGAGACTATATTGTTCCTTCTAGGGTTTATCCGGGCGAATTCTACGCACTTCCGCAGTCACCGCAGCTCTTCAAGCAGCTTCTGATGGTAGGCGGAACGGACCGATATATGCAGATTGTAAAGTGCTTCAGAGACGAGGACCTTCGTGCAGACAGACAGCCTGAATTCACACAGATCGACCTCGAAATGTCTTTTGTGGATCAGGACGATGTAATCGCAATTCAGGAAGGCTTCCTCGCGAAGGTTTTCCGCGAGCTCAAAGGTGTTGAAATCCAGCTTCCGCTTCCGAGAATCACTTGGGACGAGGCGATGGAACGCTACGGCTCCGACAAGCCGGATACTCGTTTCGGCTTCGAGCTCAGAAAGCTTAACGATACAGTAAAAGACTGCAGTTTCAAGGTTTTCACTGACTGCCTTGCAAACGGCGGAGATGTCAGAGGTATCTGCGTAACCGGCGGTTCTGAGCAGTTCAGCAGAAAAGATATTGATAAATTAACAGACATGACGAAGGCATACGGCGCGAAAGGTCTCGTATGGATTCGTGTAAATGACGGAGAATATAAATCATCCGTGGACAAATTCTTTTCACAGGAAGAACTTGCGGAAATCGCGAAGGTATTCGACGCAAAGAAAGATGACCTTATTTTCATCTGCTCCGACAGAGCCAAGGTAACTTACGATTCTCTCGGCTTCCTCAGAAGAGAGTGCGCGAAGAGAATGGGACTTCTTGATGACAATCAGTATAACTTATTATGGGTTGTTGACTTCCCAATGTTTGAAGAAGATGAGGAAGACCACTCCCTCAAGGCTATGCACCACCCATTCACTTGTCCGAAGCTCGACCAGCTCGAGTTACTGGACACAGACCCGCTTGCGGTGAAAGCGGACGCTTATGACATCGTTTTGAACGGTGTTGAACTGGGCGGAGGTTCCGTAAGAATCCACGACAAGAACCTTCAAGCGAAGATGTTTGAGGTGCTCGGACTGACGAAAGAAGAATGTGACGAAAAGTTCGGCTTCTTAATCGAAGCGTTTAAGTATGGCGCACCGCCTCATGCAGGACTTGCGTACGGTCTTGACCGGTTCGTAATGCTGCTTTTGGGCGAGCCTTCCATCAGAGAAGTCATCGCATTCCCGAAGAATCAGAACGCGCAGTGCCTTGTTTCCAGCGCACCTTCGCCGGTGGATCAGGCACAGCTTGACGAACTCGGAATTACGACGAAGCAAAACAATTAACAGGTATATGCAGGAGGAGCCATGGCAAAGCAATGCATTAACTGCGGTGCTAAAATCCGATTCAGAGAGAACTATTTTACACTATCCAACCAGGGAAAATATTTTTGCGAGAAATGCGCGAAAACGGCAGAACCGCTTCTGAATGAAATTAAGGCGGCGACAAGTGCGAAGTCATACGAAGCCGCAAAGGAAAAGTTTAATGAGGAACTTTCAAAAGCACCGCTTATTCAAGAAGCACAAAAATATTTGAGGTATGAGTTCGATGATGTTGCGAGAATGGCATCGATTGTACCGGACAGGCAGTATGCAAATGCAAAAAGTTTTAAAGGGTCCTTTCAGGCTTGCCGTGATGCGGTTTATCAAGCAGGAAAGACCATTTGCGGCTCAGAACCTGTGGTGCCGATGCAGTGCATAAAAATAACGACGAGCCGTGACGGCGATATTTATGTCGTAACTGCGGTTTTTGAGAATTATTTTATGCGTACCGGTTCTTATGCAAGTCTTTCGGTGACAATGATCTGGATGCCTGGCTTTTTCAGCAAAGGAACCGCTGTTGTAAGTGCAGTCGGCTCCAGAGGCGGAGACGGACTCTTCAACATCAGCTGGGGCGCGGAGGATGACTTCGTGGATTGGTTTTGGACGACACTGCAGGAACAGAATCCGGAATTTGAATTTAAGCCGTACGATGAACCGATTCTGTCTGCTGGCATTACATTTGAAAATTATGACAGCGGGCAGGAAGAAAAAAATCCCGAAACTACAAACCGCATCGGAATTCTCGGCGGGACTTTCGATCCCGTTCACATGGGTCATGTGGCACTCGGCAGAGCCGCTGTTACGGAGGCGGGAATATCCAAACTCATTGTTATACCGGCGTACATTCAGCCGTTTAAGCAGGGAAAACGCGTGACCGACGATGAGCATCGGCTTGCGATGGCAAGGCTTGCATTTGAGGACGTTGATAATACTGAAATTTCAACATTGGAAACGGACAGAATGCGAGTTTCTTATACATATGACACGCTTACGGAACTGAAAAAATCCTATCCGGAAAACGAACTTTTTTTCATAACCGGGGCGGATTCATTCGTATTCGTCGATACCTGGTATAAAGGAATTGACCTGCTGCAGAATTTTTCGTTTATAGTAAGCGTAAGGCCGGGATGCCGAGAAACGGAACTGAATGCGAAAATTTTGGAATACAAAGAAAAATATGGCACGAATATCATAAAGCTGACCTCAGCCATGCCGGACATTTCCTCCAGCATGATTCGGGAAAAATACAAAGAGGGAGAATCCGTAACAGGACTTATCCCGGAAAAAGTGGAGAGGTATATTGCAGAACATGGACTCTATCAAAGAGATTAAAGAATATATCGAAAGAAATTATTCGGAAAAAAGAAAACTTCATACGGAAGGCGTGAGAAAAACCGCGATAGAGCTTGCACGAAAATACGGTGCTGACGAGAAGAAAGCGGAAATTGCGGCACTTTTCCATGATATGTATAGAGGCATGCCTGAAAAAAGCCTGAACTATTATGTAAAAAATCTCGGGCTTGACGATAAATATCTCAACAATTGCAATCTGGCACACGGAAAAATCGCCGCGATTGTAATGAAACGGGATTTTGATATCGAAGACGATGACATTATAAACGCGGTTTCCTATCATACAACCGGAAGAGCCGGAATGTCACTGCTGGAAGAAATCATTTATCTGGCAGATGCCATCGAGCCAAACAGAGCCTATCCGGGTGTTGAGAAACTGAGGGAAACCGCACAGACGGATCTCGACAAAGCTTGTCTCTTGTCACTTTCAAACACGATAGACTTTGTTCGTTCCAGCGGAAAATATTTAGATGAAGAAACGATACTTGCGAAAGAGTATCTGGAAAGAAAAATAAAAGAAAGGGAGAATGCAAATGACAAATAGAGATTATGCTGTTTTAGCCGGACAGACATTGTCCGCCAAGAAGGCGCAGGATATCTTAATCATTGATATCAGCGAAAAAGCATCCTTTGCGGATTATTTTGTAATCTGCTCGGGTACATCGGAGAGACAAATCAACACGCTTATTGATGAGGTGGAAGATGCCTTTGCCAAGGAAGGTCTTCTGGTTAAGTCTGTTGAAGGTAAACAGAATTCAGGGTGGATTCTGATGGATTTCGGTGATATTATCGTAAATCTGTTCACAAAGGAAATGAGAGAAAAATACAACATTGAGAAAATTTGGGGCGACTGTGAGTTCATCGAAGTGGAGGATTAGAAAAGGAAATGAACGAGAGATACGATTTTACGAAAATTGAAAAGAAATGGCAGAACTATTGGGAGAAAAACCAGCTTTTCAAGACGACAGAAGACGAAAGCAAAGAAAAATATTATGTTTTGGAAATGTTCCCTTATCCGTCAGGAAAACTGCATATGGGACATGTAAGAAACTACTCCATCGGCGATGTGGTAGCAAGATTCAAGAAGATGGACGGCTATAATGTCCTGCATCCGATGGGATTCGACTCGTTCGGACTGCCTGCCGAAAATGCTGCGATTAAGCACGGCACACATCCGAGCAAGTGGACATGGGACAATATCCATGAAATGGAAGAGCAGCTGAAGGAACTCGGTCTTTCCTATGACTGGGACAGAGAAGTTGCAACCTGCCACGAAGACTACTATAAATGGATGCAGTGGATTTTTATTCAGTTCTACAAAAAGGGACTGGCATATAAGAAAGAAAATCCGGTAAACTGGTGCCCAAGCTGCCAGACCGTACTTGCAAACGAGCAGGTTGTCGAAGGCGCATGCGAAAGATGCAAGACGCCGGTAACGAAGAAAAACCTGTCGCAGTGGTACCTTAAGATTACTGACTATGCAGACAGACTGCTTGAAAACCTTGATAACGGCAAGCTTGACGGTTGGCCGAACAAGGTAAGAGTCATGCAGAAAAACTGGATTGGCCGTTCCTATGGATGCGAAGTTGACTTTGAAATGAAGGATTCCGATGAAAAGCTGACCGTTTTCACGACCAGAGTTGACACAATTTACGGTACGACTTTCATGGTTCTGGCACCGGAATATCCGACTGTCCTCGAAAATGTAAAGGGCACGGAATACGAACAGCCGGTTCTGGAATATATTGATAAAGTAAAACATATGAACGAAATTGAAAGAACATCCACTTCCAACGAAAAGACGGGTGTGTTCATCGGCAAATATGCAATCAATCCGTTTACTCACAAAGAAATGCCAATTTACATCGCAGACTATGTTTTGATGGGATATGGTACAGGAGCCGTAATGGGCGTACCTGCACATGACCAGAGAGACTTTGATTTTGCGACAAAATTCGGCATCGATATTATTCCTGTTGTTGATCCACAGGATCCTGAAGTAGATGTAAACAATCTTACGCAGGCTTGCGCGGCTTCCGGCATTATGATTAATTCCGGAGAAATCACAGGAATGAAGTCTGCCGATGCAATTCCGTATATGATTGATAAGGCAGAAAAAGAAGGTCTTGGACAGAGAAAGGTGAATTACAAGCTCAGAGACTGGCTGATTTCGCGTCAGAGATACTGGGGCTGCCCGATTCCTATGATTTACTGTGAAGAGTGCGGATGGGTTCCGGAAAAAGAAGAAAATCTTCCGGTTAAACTTCCTACCGACGTCGAATTTACCGGCAAGGGCGAATCACCGATTGCTACATCCAAGACATTCAAAGACTGCACATGTCCTAGATGTGGCAGGAAGGCAGCAAGAGAAGTGGATACGATGGATACTTTCCTGGATTCTTCCTGGTATTTCTTAAGATACTGCGATCCTAAGAACACAGAAGCTCCGTTTGCTCCTGAAAAGGTTAATTATTGGATGAACGTCGATCAGTATATTGGCGGAGTTGAGCATGCAATTCTACACTTGATGTATTCACGTTTCTTCCAGATGGCACTTCATGATCTCGGTCTTGTTGACTGCGAAGAACCGTTTAAGAACCTGCTTACACAAGGCATGGTAAACAAAGACGGAAAGAAGATGAGTAAATCTCTCGGAAATGTTGTCAGCCCGGAAGAAATCATCAAGAAATACGGAGCGGATACTGCAAGACTGTTCATCCTGTTTGCAGCACCGCCGGAAAAGGAACTTGACTGGTCTGATGCAGGGGTAGAGGGAAGCTATCGTTTCCTTGCAAGAGTATGGAGACTGGTTTATGAATACACGCAGAAATACAGCGATGCACCGGACACATTTGAAGTGACGACGGCGGAAGACAAATCACTGAACTATATGTTGAATGCGGCAATCAAGAAAGTCAGCGAAGATGTAGGCGGAAGGTTCAGCTTCAACACAGCAATCAGTTCCATCATGGAACTTGTAAACGAAATGTACAAGTACAAGGAACAACCGGAATTCAATCGCGGACTTTATGCAAAAGCGGTTCGTGAACTTATTTTGATTCTTTCACCGTTCACACCGCATATTTGTGAAGAAATGTGGGAAGAAATAGGGGAAAAAGAATCCGTTGCAACGATGTCATGGCCGAAGTTCGACGAAAAGGCACTGGTAAAAGATGAAATTGAAATCGTTGTTCAAATCAACGGCAAAGTGAAAGAAAAACTGAATGTTGCCAATAATCTTGGAAGAGAGGAGTTAGAAAAAGCAGCCCTGGACAATCCCAAGGTTCAGGCATTGACCGATGGAAAAACAGTTGTTAAGGTCATCGCAGTACCGAACAAACTGATTAACATCGTAGTAAAATAAGGACGAAAAAATATGAGAAGAAGACAAACAACAAGAAAGAGGGAAATCCCGGAATTGAAGGTTATTCCAATCGGCGGACTGAATGAGATCGGAAAAAACATGACCCTGCTCGAATGCAATAACCAGATAATGATTATAGACTGTGGGCTTTCCTTCCCGGATGATGAAATGTACGGAATTGATATCGTCATACCGGATTTTTCCTATCTCATTGCAAACAGAGAAAGGATAGCAGGCATGGTAATCACACACGGCCACGAGGACCATATCGGTGCGGTTCCATATCTGCTCAAGAATATCAAGATTCCGGTGTACGGCACGAGACTGACACTGGGGCTTGTAGAAAATAAACTCAAAGAACACGGAATTCAGGGAGACCTGAGAACGATAAATGCCGGAGACAAAATACAGCTTGGATGTTTTGACATCGAAACGATCAGAACGACGCATTCGATTGCAGATTCCATCTGTCTTGCCATTACAACTCCGGCCGGCGTTGTCTTCCATTCGGGAGACTTCAAAATCGACTATACTCCGATTGATGGCGAACCGATTGACTTTTCAAAGCTCGCCGAAATAGGCAAGAAGGGCGTTACGCTGATGCTGTGTGACAGCACGAATGTAACAAGACCCGGATTTACCGCATCGGAGCGGGTAGTCGGGCAGACAATCGAAAATATATTCAGAAACGCAAAAACGAGAATTATCATAGCGACATTCTCATCGAATGTGCATCGTGTACAGAAAATTATTGAGAACGCGGTTAAATTCGGACGCAAAGTTGCGATATCGGGCAGAAGCATGGAAAACGTCGTTGCTCTCGCAATCGAACTTGGATATTTGGATATTCCACCGGGAACTTTGGTGGATTTGAAGATGACGAAAAACATACCGGATGATCAACTCGTTATCATCACGACGGGCAGCCAGGGTGAACCGATGTCGGCACTTTCCAGAATCGCTTCGGGTGAACACAAGTCCGTAAAGCTGAAAAAAGGCGACATGGTTATTCTATCATCAACACCGGTACCGGGAAATGAAAAAACCGTTTCAAATGTTGTAAACAAGCTGTTTGAAAAGGGTGCCGAAGTTATTTATTCGGACATTGCAGACATCCATGTATCCGGTCACGCGTGCCAGGAAGAACTGAAACTGATTCATTCGCTCATAAAACCGAAATTTTTCATGCCGGTTCACGGCGAATACAGACATCTGATTGCCCATGCAAGACTTGCCGAAAGTCTCGGAATGAACAAAGACAATATCTTTGTTCTTGAGAACGGAGACATTCTCAAGGTAAATAAGAGAAGAGCCAAAAGAGAAACAGCAATGGTCGAAGCAGATGCAATTCTCGTTGACGGACTTGGCGTAGGCGATGTCGGAAACATCGTTCTGCGCGACAGAAAACTTTTGTCAGAGTCCGGTCTTATCATTGTCGTTGCGGCAATCGAAAAAGAAAGTCATATGGTAGTATCCGGGCCGGAAATAATTTCAAGAGGTTTCGTATACGTAAGAGAAAACGAAAGCCTCATTGAAGAAGCACGTAAGGTTGCGATGGAAGCACTTGAAAAATGTCAAAACAAGAGAATGAAAGACTGGAACGCCATGAAATCGCAGGTAAGGGACGCACTCAACTCGTACATTTACGAGACAACGAAGAGAAGTCCGATTATTTTGCCGATTTTCCTGGAAGTTTAGTCGGGAGGTAGAAGCATGAATGTATATGATCAGGCGCACGGTTTAGCTCAAGCAATCAAGGCATCCGAAGAGTTTAAACAATACGATGCGGTAAAAAAACAAGTTGACGCAAACGAAGAACTGTCTAAAATGATAAAGGACTTTCAGGCAAAACAGCTCGAACTGCAGACCAAGCAGATGATGGGCGAAACGCCGGGTCCCGAAGACATGGCAGTGATACAGCAGTTATACGCAATTATGGCAAAGGATCCGATTGCGGCACAGTATATGGAAACCGAGATGAGATTTTCGCTGATGATGAAGGATGTATATGAAATCATAGGTGAAGCGATCGGTATCGGCAGTATTCTTGGATAATGGGTACTTGGCAATCTGCTTGTTTTTTGGTATAATATACGGAGTTAGGTTAAAAAGAGTCGAAAAGACTCAAAATTATAAATAACAGCACGAATTTTAAAAAGAATGGAGAGATAAAAAATGATTTATGCTAGTGATTTTAGAAAAGGCAGAACATTCCAGATTAACGGTGAACCGCATGTTGTATTGGATTTCTTGCATGTAAAACCAGGCAAAGGTGCAGCTTTCGTAAGAACGAAGTACAGAAACATCATCACCGGAGCTACAAGAGAAGAAGCATTCAATCCGGATGATAAGTTTGAAGAAGCAATCATCGAAACGAAGAAGATGCAGTATTTATATGACATGGATGATCTGTATTATTTTATGGACCCTGAAACATTTGAACAGGTTCCTCTCGGAAAAGAACAGGTTGAAGAAGCGATCAAATTTATGAGACCGAACGATGAAGCAACTGTTAAGTTCTTCCAGGGCAATGCTTTCCTCGTTGAAGCACCTAACTTTGTTGACCTTGAAGTAATCGAAACCGAACCGGGCGTTAAAGGCAATACAGCTACAAACGTTACGAAGGCTGCAACAGTTGAAACAGGTGCAGTTATTCAGGTTCCTATCTTCATTGAAACAGGAGAAAGAATTCAGATCGATACAAGAACAGGCGAATATCTTGGCAGATCCAAATAATTGATTTTTCGGAGGACACGCGGCGGTTCGGTGCCGCCGCATGCCTTTTTGGTTATGCATGAAAGAATACATATTGGGGGAAGGAATGGATTCAAAAAAAATTGCAGTAGTAGTTGTAGCAGCAGTTCTTGTCATTGCAATTGCGGCAGCCGGGATTGTTTATCTGGGCATGGGGAAGGCCCTCGATGAAACGGATTCCACGCTGGTGAGCGTTGTGATACCGTCAGGGGCAACCGCAGACAGCATTGCACAAGCACTTGAAGACAACCATGTTATCGACAAGGCCTCGGACTTTAAATTATGGTCTAAGGTAAAAGGATACGACAGTCAGTATAAAGCGGGGACATATGCACTTTCTGCGGCGATGGATTTTGATACAATCGCTGATATTTTGGTTGGAGGAAAGGTAAGCATGTCATCATTTACCGTGCCTGAGGGCTTGACTGTGGAACAGACAATCGAAAAACTCGTATCTCAGGGGATGGGTACGAAAGAAAACTTCGAAAACGAAGTTAAGGACAAGAAATGGTTTGATAAATATGAGTTTTTACGCTATGCCTCCTATGAGGATGAAATGCGAAAGACGCTCAGCGATAACTACTTGGAAGGCTATCTCATGCCGAACACGTATTATGTGGCAGAGGGGGCTTCCGAGGAAGAAGTTATTGATGTAATGTTAAACCAGTTCAATAAAGATGTCTTCGAAGGCATCTTCAAAGAATTTATGGAGGATAAAAGTTCTCTCCTGAACAGAAAATACGGAGCATATTTAACTACGGAATGTGGATTCCAGCTTAGGGAAGTAATAAAATATGCGTCAATTATCGAGAGAGAAACAGTTTTGGACGAGGAAAGACCTTTGGTGGCTGCAGTTATCTATAATCGGCTCGACAAGGGAATGAAATTCCAGATGTGCTCAACTGTTCAATATATATTGGGATTCAAGAAAGAAAATCTGACTTATGCTGATATTTCAATTGATTCGCCATACAATTCCTATCTGTATGACGATATTCCGGGACCGATTTGCTCCCCGGGACTTGCGTCAATTAAGGCAGCTTTTTATCCGGAAGATAAAGATTACTTGTATTTCGTCGTAAGTGATAAACTGGACGGAAGCATGAATTTTTCTTCAGACATCAATCAGTTTGAAAAAGATAAAGCTGCTTACAACAAAGCGTATAATGCGGCACATTAGAGGATATTTTGATGAAAGCAAAGAGAAACATTACCAATGACCTTGTAACAGATTACATAAACGGTTTTTATGCACCGCTTACGGACGAACTTGGTAAGCTGCGTGTGGATTCCGAAGAAAAGAATGTTCCCATCATCTTAAAAGAAACCGAAAGCTTTCTCAAGACATTTCTTGGAGTGATCAAGCCGGCAAGAATTCTTGAAATCGGCTGTGCGGTCGGCTATTCGGCGATGTTCTTTGCACAGCTTACGGGGGCTGAGGTTTATACGATTGAAAAAAATTCCGAAATGGTTGAAACTGCCGTAAAAAACATTGAATCACTTGGGTATGCTGAGAAAATAAATGTTTTCGAAGGCGACGGCGAAGAAATCGCAGAGCTTCTTAAGAAAGAAGGTACGAAACCGTTTGATGTCGTATTTATCGATGCCGCAAAAAGCCACTACCAAAGGTTTTTTGATGCATGCCTTCCGCTGTGCGGGCCTGATACGGTGATTATTGCGGACAATGTGCTTTTTAAAGGAAGAATTGCCGATGACAAATACGATCCGGATGGAAAATATAAGACGAATATAAGAAGAATGAGGGAGTTTATTGCGTATATCATGAACAAGCCTTCGCTTGATAGCTCAATTCTTGCTGTCGGCGACGGACTTTCGATTACGAGATTCAAAACCATATAAACTCCGATAAGGAACAGAATGAAGAAAATAGAACTGCTCGCTCCGGCGGGCGATTTGGAAAAACTTAAAATAGCGGTGCTTTACGGAGCGGATGCCGTCTATTTCGGCGGCGAGGTCTTTTCCCTCAGAGCCGGCGCGGGAAATCTGACGATTGACGAGATGAAGGAAGGTATTGCCTTTGCACATGAACGCGGGGTTAAATGCTACCTGACTATAAACATCTTTGCGCATAATCGGGATATTCAGCCGCTTCGGGAGTATTTAGGAAAGATAAAAGAACTGAATATTGATGCTTTTATCGTGAGCGACCCCGGAATTATCTGCTTGATTCAGGAAATCATTCCAGATGCTGAGATACATTTAAGCACGCAGGCAAATATGACCAATTACCAGACGGCAAATTTCTGGTATAATATCGGTGTAAAGCGCATTGTACTGGCAAGGGAACTCAGCTTTGAAGAAATGGCTGAGATACGGCAGAACACACCGGAAGACCTCGAATATGAGGCTTTCGTGCACGGCGCGATGTGCATTTCCTATTCGGGAAGATGCCTTCTCAGCAACTTCATGATTGAAAGAGATGCAAATCAGGGTATGTGTGCACATCCCTGCAGATGGAAGTATGCTTTGGTCGAGGAGCAAAGACCGGGTCAATACTATCCGATTGAAGAAGACGATAGAGGCACCTATATTCTCAATTCCAGGGATTTGTGCATGATTGAATATATTCCGCAGCTGGTGGAATCTGGGCTTGCGTCCCTTAAGATTGAGGGCCGAATGAAGAGCATATTCTATGTTGCTACGATTATCGCGGCATACAGGAAGGCCATCGACGCCTATTATGAAGATCCGAAAGGAT
>FR881986.1:35914-47075 GCA_000435615.1 Firmicutes bacterium CAG:238
AAGCAGGAATGGATGGATGAAATGAAAAAAGTGAGCCACAGAGAGTTTACCACCGGATTTTATTTCAACAATCCTACCAACAAAGACCAGAATTACCGTACAAGTGCTTATACGAGAGACTATACGTTTACGGGACTTGTTAAGGAATATAATCCCGACACGGGCTATGCCATTGTGGAGCAAAGAAACAAGATGGTGCTCGGGGATGAGATTGAGGTTTTCGGGCCGGGAAAAGATTTCTTCGTCCAAAAACTGAATGAGATGTACGATGAGGAGGGGAACGCGATTTCGCAGGCTCCGCATCCGCAGCAGATATTAAAAATAAAAATGGATTATCCGGTTGAAGAGAATTTTATGCTTCGAAAGAAAAAGGAGAAATAAAAAATGTCAAACGATTTAGGCGGCGGGCCCAGTCCTAAGGGCGGCAAAGAAGTAAATCTGAAAAAATTTTGGAAAAAAATTATTCGCAAAGAGGATTCGCAGCAGCTTGAAGAAGAAGTCATGTCCATGCTTGAGGCGGGACAGGAATCCGGAATTTTAAAAGAAGAAGGCAAGAAGATGATTAATTCCATCTTTGCTTTCGACGACAAGCTTGCATATGAAATCATGACTCCTCGTACGGATGTTTTCGTGATTGATATCGATGATCCGCCGGAGGAATATCTCAACGATTTAATGACCATGAGGTATTCCAGAATACCTGTCTGCAAAGGCGAGACGGACAACATAATCGGAATACTGCATATTAAAGACTATTTGATTCAGGCATGGGAGAAGGGGTTTGACGGTGTTGAGATTGCATCGATAATCCGAAAAGCCTATTTCGTGCCGGAGACCAAAAATATAGATTCCCTGCTCTATGAAATGCAGCGTACAAAACAGCAGATTGCCATATTGATTGATGAGTACGGCGGATTCAGCGGAATTGTTACGATGGAGGACATTATTGAACAGGTAGTCGGAGATATCGACGACGAATACGACGAGGAAGAGGAAATCATCGATAAGATTGACGATAACATCTATCTGGTAGACGGAGATGTAGACCTTGACGATTTAGATGAGGAACTCGGAATTGACCTTGTTTCGGAAACCAGCGAAACAATCGGCGGCTTTATTATTGATATGCTGGGCGAAATCCCGGATGAAAACGATGTCGGACGCATTGTTGAATTCGAAAACTATCAATTCAAAATCATGGCGATTCAGGACAGGCGTATCGAGCGCGTAAAGATTTACATTCTTCCGAAGGAAACGGAAGAAAATTCAGCTTCTGAATCGGATGAAGAAGAATAATATGATTTTGTTTAAACTGTCCTAATAGGATGTAATATATAAAATTTAAGAGGTGCAAAAAATGAGTGAAAAAACATGTAATTGCAATTGTGCCGAAAAGAGGAGAGAGCAGTTCAAAGATCTGCAGCCTGTTTTAGACCAATACGCAAAAGTACCGGGTAGTTTAATTACTATCCTCCAGAAAGCTCAGGATATCTACGGTTATCTGTCCATCGACACGATTAACTACATATCTGAAGCCACAGGAATCAAGCCGGCAAAGATTTACGGCGTTGCAACATTCTACGCGCAGTTCAGACTTCAGCCTATCGGAAAGTATTTAATCATGCTTTGCCAGGGTACTGCGTGCCATGTTAACGGCTCCGAAATTATCGAAGAAGCTGTATGCGAGTACTTGGGAATCAAGGATGGAGAAACTACCGAAGACGGTATTTTCACACTTAACAATGTTGCCTGCCTTGGATGCTGCTCATTGGCTCCTGTAATGATGGTTAAGAGTGCTGACGGCGATGAAACTTACGGCAACCTTACGAAAGATAAAGTTACGCAGATTCTCGCTGAAATCAGAGAAAGAGCATAGGAGGTACATAGTATGAGAGTTGTAGTTGGACAAGGCAGCTGCGGTATCGCTACTGGTGCCAAGAAAACGGTTGCTGCATTAGAAAAATTAATCGCTGAAAAAGGTCTTAATGTTGAAGTTGGGACTGTCGGATGCGTAGGTACCTGCTATCTGGAACCAATCGTTGACGTGTATGAAGACAACGGCGACATGACAAGATATGTCAAAGTTCAACCTGAAAAAGTTGAAGAAATCGTTGAAAGCCATCTTGTAAACCACAAGGTTTGCGAAGATCTTGCTATCACCGAAGAAGACAAGCAGTTTATCGGAAAACAGCAGAGAGTTGTTTTGAGAAACTGTGGAATTATCAATCCGGAAGACATTGACGAATACCTTGCTGTAGATGGTTACAAGGCTATCGAAAAGGTACTCAAGTCCATGAAGCCGGAAGAAGTTATCGAAGAAATCAAGATTTCCGGATTAAGAGGAAGAGGCGGCGCCGGCTTCCCTACATGGTTCAAGTGGAACGCTGCAAAAGCAAGTCCGGGAAAAGAAAAATATTTAGTATGTAATGCCGATGAAGGAGACCCGGGTGCATTCATGGACCGTTCCGTTTTGGAAGGCGACCCACATTCCTTAATCGAAGGCATGATCATCGGCGGATATGCAATGGGAGCATCCCAGGGCGTTATCTACTGCCGTGCTGAGTATCCGCTTGCAATCAAGAGACTTGAAATTGCAATGGCTCAGGCAAGAGAAAGAGGATACCTCGGCAAAAACATTTTCGGAAGCGGATTTGACTTTGATATCTATATCAAGGCAGGTGCAGGCGCATTCGTATGCGGTGAAGAAACAGCTCTGATCGCATCCCTCGAAGGTGAAAGAGGCATGCCTAGACTGAAACCACCTTTCCCTGCAGCTAAGGGCTTCTGGCAGAAACCTACGGATATCAACAACGTAGAAACACTCGCTAACGTTCCTTGGATCATCTTCAACGGCGGAGCTGCTTTCGGCAAGTTCGGAACAGAAGCTTCCAAGGGTACGAAAGTATTCGCACTCGCAGGAAAGATCAAGAAGGGCGGCCTCGTAGAAGTACCTATGGGCATGACTCTGAGAGAAGTTCTTTTCGGCATCGGCGGTGGAATCAAGAACGACAGACAGTTCAAGGCTGTTCAGATGGGCGGACCATCCGGCGGATGTATCCCGGCACACTTAATCGATACTCCTGTTACATATGAAGACATCAACAAGACAGGCGCTATCGTAGGTTCCGGCGGTATGATCGTAATGGACGAAGATACTTGTATGGTAGACATGGCAAGATACTTCCTGAACTTCACTCGTGACGAATCCTGCGGTAAGTGTAACTACTGCCGTATCGGTACGAAGAGAATGCTTGAGATTCTTGAAAGAATTACAAACGGCGAAGGTAAGGACGGAGATATCGAACTTCTGGAAGAACTCGCAGGAAAGATCAAAGACGGTTCGCTCTGCGGTCTCGGACAGACAGCTCCAAACCCTGTACTTACAACAATCAAGTACTTCAGAAACGAATATGAAGACCATATTTACAACCATAAATGTACAGCAAAGTCCTGCAAGGCTCTCGTAACTTATACAATTACAGATGCCTGCAAGGGATGCACGGCTTGCGCTCGTAAATGTCCTGTTGGCGCTATTTCCGGCGAAGTTAAGGGACAGCACGTTATCGACAAAGAAAAATGTATCAAGTGCGGCAAGTGCTTAGAAACTTGCAAGTTTGGTGCAATTGAAAAGAACTAGAGAGGAGGAAACGGTAATGAATAAATATAGATTAAATATTAACGGCAAAGAAGTTACAGGTTTTGCCGGCCAGACTATTCTTGAAGTTGCCAGAGAAAATGATATTTTCATTCCAACTCTTTGCTACGATGAAAGAACTAAAATTTACGGTTCCTGCGGTCTCTGTATGTGCGAAGTAGACGGAAATCCGAAGCTTTGCAAAGCATGTGCAACAGAAATCGCACCGGGAATGATTGTTAACACAAATACAGACAGAGTCATCGAATCCAGAAAGACAAACCTTGAACTTCTGCTTTCCAACCACACAGGTGACTGCAGACCTCCATGCGTACTCGCATGTCCTGCAAAGACAGACTGCCAGGGTTATGTTGGATTAATCGCAAACGGTGAATTCGAAGCTGCGCTTGAACTGGTTAAGGATAAAATTCCTCTGCCGGCGGCACTCGGAAGAGTATGTCCTCATCCATGTGAAGAAGCATGCAGAAGAGGCCTTGTTGACGAACCGATTTCCATCCAGCAGTTAAAGAGATTCGTTGCTGACCAGGATCTTGACGGCGACAGATTCGTGCCTGAATGTGAAGAAGACACAGGTAAGAGCGTTGCTATCATTGGCGGCGGCCCTATGGGATTATCCGCAGCTTACTTCCTGAGACAGATGGGTCACAGAGTAACCATCTTCGAAGCAATGCCTAAGGCAGGCGGTATGCTCAGATACGGCATTCCGGAATACAGACTTCCGAAAGCTGTTTTAGATGAAGAAATCGCGACAATCGAAATGATGGGCGTTGAAATCATCACAAATACAAAGATTGGCGAAGACATTCCGTTCGAAACAATCAAAGCGGACTTCGACGCAGTTCTCCTTGGCATCGGCGCATGGGTTTCCACAGGCGTTGGCTGCAAGGGTGAAGATGCAGAAGGCGTTATCGGCGGTATCGACTTCTTAAGAAAAGTTGTCAGAAACGAAGAAATCGGCATGGGCGAAAGAGTTGCAATCGTCGGCGGTGGTAACACTGCAATGGACGCTTGCAGAACAGCTGTAAGACTCGGCGCGAAAGAAGTTTACAACATCTACAGAAGAACAAAAGACGAAATGCCTGCTGACATGGTAGAAATCGAAGAAGCGGAAGAAGAAGGCGTAATCTTTAAGAACTTAACGAACCCGATCGAAGTTGTAAAAGACGAAAACGGTCATGTTAAGGAAGTTGTTCTTCAGGTTATGGAACTCGGCGAACCGGATGCTTCCGGCAGAAGAAAACCGATTCCGGTTGAAGGAAAGACAGAAACGCTTGCAATCGATACCATGATCCTTGCTATCGGTCAGGCAGTAGATGCTTCCATCTTCGACTGTGACAAGACAAGAAAGAACGCAATCGCTTACGATCCGGATACATTCATGACAAGCCTTCCGGGCGTATTCGCAGGTGGTGACTGCGGTAACGATAAGATTTCCATCGCGGTTGAAGCAATCGCAGATGCTCGCAAAGTATCCGACATTATCGACGCTTACCTTGACGGTGAAGAAATCAAATACGAAAAACCTTTCTTCGTAGAAAGAGACGATATCACAGAAAAGACTTTCGAAGACAGAGAAAGACTTTGCAGACCGACTCTTCCTCAGCTCAGCGCAGAAGAAAGAAAAGACAACTTCAGCGAAGTTATTCCTTACGCATACACAGAAGAACAGGCTGTTGCAGAAGCTTCCAGATGTCTGGAATGCGGATGCCACGACTACTTCGAATGTAAGCTGATTGACTTTGCAAACCAGTACGATGTACATCCTGAAAGATTCGCAGGTGACAAGAATACAATTGAATTCGAAGATGCTCATCCGTTCATCGTAAGAGACCCGAACAAGTGTATCCTTTGCGGACTTTGCGTAAGAGTCTGTGACGAAGTTATGGGCGTTGGTGCTTTAGGCCTTGTACACAGAGGTTTTGACACAGTTGTTAAGCCGAACATGGAAAAACCGCTCATCGAATCCGGATGTATCTCCTGCGGACAGTGCGTAAGCGTATGTCCTACAGGTGCTCTTCAGGAAAAGACTTCCATGATCAAGGAAACTCCGCTTGCTGCTGACATTACAGAAACGACTTGCTCGTACTGCTCCGTTGGCTGCTCGCTGAAGCTTGAATCCTACGGCGATCTCTTAATCAAAGCTAACCCGGATAAGGACGGCGTTGTAAACAAAGGTCTCATCTGCGGTAAGGGTAAATGGGGATTTGACTGCTCCGTACTCGAAGGCAAGATTGAAGATCCGCTTGTAAAGGAAGACGGAAGATTCAGAGAAGCTGATTACCATGAAGCAACGGTTCTCATCGCTAAGAGAATGCAGACAATCGGTGCGAAATACGGTAAGAACGCAATTGCAGTTGCAATTTCCGACAGATATACAAACGAAGAAGCTTATGCTATGAAGAGAATGGCAGAAGTTATGGGCGCAAAAGTCCTTTGCATGAACAACAGAGCAAACGGACTTGCTGAAGTTCTTGGCTTTGATGCTTCTCCGAACACAATCGATGAACTTCTTTCCACAAACGTAATCTTAAGAGTTGGCTTTGAAGACAATGACTCCAGAGTTATTTCCTTAAAGATGAAGCAGGCTGCAGAAGCAGGCGCTAACGTAATTAACCTCTGCAACGGTGAAAACGACCTTGGATTCCTTAAGGAAATCGCTAAGGCTATCGTCGACAGCGGCAAGGCTAAGAAGGTTGAAGGATATGACGAATTCGCAGCATCCGTTGCAAACGTTAAGGTTTCCGACGAAGCTAAGGCTATCGCAGATACATATCTTGCAGCGAAGAAGGCAATGATCGTTTACCAGCAGAACTTCCTGACTGTTGACGGTGCGAAACTTGTCGGCGACATCGCAATGCTTTCCGGACACATCGGATCACCTAGAAATGGTATCCTTATGGTTAAGCCGAAGAACAACTCTCAGGGTCTCATCGACATGGGAATCACTGCAGGCAGGGAAGCACTGGAAGGCGTTAAGGCTCTCGTAGTATTCGGCGAAAACGCTGACATCGATACAACAGGTCTTGAATTCCTTGCAGTATGCGATACTCACATGACGGAAATTGCTGAAAAGGCTAATGTAGTAATCCCTGGAACAGGATTTGCGAGTGCTGACGGTACTTATACAAATACCGAAAGAAGATTACAGCCGGTAACAGCTGCAATCGACGAAGATATCCTCTTCACGAACTGGGAAGTTGCTGCAGAAGTTGCAAGCGTATTCGAAGTTGAATTCGGATGGGATACAGAGGAAGACATTTCCGTTGAAATGTGCGACACAGTTCCTGCTTACAAGTATGCAGAAGTCGGCGAAGTTCTCGGCGGTGCATTAGCTCCGACAGACGAAGCAAGACTTGCAGTTGTAGGCGACGGCGCAGTTATTGATGCTCTTCCATGCACAGACAGCTTAATGCAGGACATCATGGACAGACTTCCAAAGGCTGCAAACCCGACAGCATAAACAATTTTATAAAAGATAATACAAAAGGGCTCTTCTTTTGAGGAGCTCTTTTTATCTGTTGAAATTTCAATATTTTGATTGAATTATACAATCTAAATCTATAGGTTTAGATATAAAATATTACAGTTAAACATAATAAAATTAACCCGAAGGATAATTGCCTCCTATCCATATTTTGGTTAAACTTTCACAAGCGGCAATCGCCGCAAGAACTTATTCCCATTTATAAATAGGAGGTATAATTATGGGCAGAAAAATACCGTTTTGGCAAGTAATTCTTGTCATGATTGTAATGATTGCATTGCTTTATTGGTCAATCGTTAAAGACGCGGGAGAAAAACCGCATATTGCTTTAATGATTGCAGCACTGGTAGCAGGTATTGTTGCATGTTCAAACGGATGGAAATGGTCATATCTTGAACAGGGTATGATTGCAGCTATTCAGAGATCCATGCAGGCAATCCTGATCCTTGCGATTTTAGGTGCAATTATTTCATCTTGGATGGCAGCGGGAACGATTCCTACAATGATGTATTACGGAATCAAAGTTATTAATCCTAAAATCTTCTTAGTAACATCCTGTTTGCTTTGCTGTATTGTATCATTGGCGACAGGATCGTCATGGTCCACTGCAGGTTCCATGGGCGTAGCGCTTATGGGTGTTGGAGCAGCACTCGGATTCCCATCTGCTATGACTGCAGGAGCAATTGTTTCCGGAGCGTACTTTGGAGACAAGATGTCGCCATTATCCGACACTACAAACCTTGCACCTGCTATGGCAGGAGCGAATTTGTTTACTCACATCAAACACATGATTTACACAACGGGAACTTCTTTAATCATTGCGTTGATTGCATACGCGGTTATGGGCTTTATGTTTGCATCCAACAACGATGCGGACCTTTCAACAATGGATGCAATTCTTGATTTCATCAAAGGGGCATCGAATATCAGTCTTTTGACTCTGATTCCACCGCTGTTTGTAATTGTAGCTGTTGCAATGAAGCTTCCTGCAATTCCTGCACTTGTGGTTGCGGCACTTCTTGGCATTCCGTTCTTCTTTATGAACGCAGAATACATTGAATTGGCAATGGGAGATGCTATAAGTCACAATGTTTTCAACATCCTTGACTATGGTATTTCTTTGGGTAGCGTTCCTGATGATGCATCATTAATCGTTCAGAAACTTTCTTCCCTGCTTTCCTCGAGTGGACTGATTGGCATGTTTGATACAATCGCTATCATTATTGCGGCAATGTGCTTCGGCGGCATTCTTGATGTAACAGGCATGATGGCACAGATTGCAGAAAAAATTCTCAAAGTTGCAAAGGGCAGAGGCGGATTGGTTCTTGCTACAGAACTTATGTGTCTTGTTACGAACGCAGTATGCTGTGACCAGTACTTATCCTTAGTACTTCCAGGCAGAATGTTCAAGGAAAAATTTGAAGATATGAGACTTCGCCCTGAAAATCTTTCAAGATGTCTGGAAGACTGCGGAACCATTACATCCAATTTCTTCCCATGGAATACTTGCGGTGCGACAATGAGAAAATTCCTCGGTGTTGACTCCAGCTATATTCCTTATGCGATTCTTAACTGGCTCAACCCTGTAGTTTCCGTATTCTTCGGATACACAGGCATCACAATGACAAAGATGACAGATGAAGAATATGAAGCACTTCTCAGAACAAGAGAAGAAGAGCAGAAGATGGCATTAGCAGCTATGGAAGCATAATAATGTCAATTATATCCGCATAAGTCGGACTTATAAGTCCTTCTTATAATATATAAATAAATGAATGAAGGTCAAAATGTCGGGTTAAATCCCGGCATTTTGATTTTTTAAAGTAAGCTATAAGTCACTTTCTTGCTCGAATTGCAAATACGTGGTATAATAAAAAAAGAAAAGTAAAGAAAAGTAAGGAGATAAAATGTCGCATATATTTTTTTTCATAACTGTAAGTATAATTGTATTTTCGGTTATACCGCTTGTAATATTGCTTTCTTCCGTTCAGTACTTACATGGTGTTAAACCATTAGTGAAACGAATGAGTTTATTTCTTGTTATTTTTGTTGCGGAAGCTATAAGCAATATGATTCTTTTCTATAATGAGGAAGTAGTAGATATTAACATAACAAAATTATTTTATCGGTTTGGATGGTATTATTTATATGCACTTGTGTTATTCGGCTGGCTGCCAATTTTTAAATATTTATGTAAAAATAAATTTGTAACCGTAATCGACAAGCTTAATCATTATTTTCTTATTATCTATACTACAGCATGGATATTTTCTGCCACGCTCGCACCCGAGCATTTTTGGAGCGTCATTACCATGTGTGACAAGGTGCAAATCACTTTCTCGCTTCTCGGAATCTTATCTTGCATTTATTCTTTCGTTAAAAAAGAAAAGGAAGATATGGTGTCTGTTTTTTATGCTTTGACTGTCTTCCTCTTCAATTTGTTGTCATTTTACTGGAAGGAAGACCCACTTCTTCTTAAAGAGAATCTTTACCTCTTCTCATGGATTGGTATTGCGTTTGCGACATTAGCTTACATCATCTATGTTGTAAAAAGAGAAAAATCGAAAAGTGTTTCATGTGCACAGGAAAAGATTATTGATATTGACGGTGCTTATCGTAAGCTCCGGGAGGCTTATGGTTTGACCAAAAGAGAGGAAGATATTCTTCGTGAAATCTATTCGGGCAAGAGCAACCAGCAGATTGCTTCCGATTTATGCATAAGCGAAGCAACCGTAAAAGCACATATTCATAATTTACTTAGAAAGATGAGCGTCGGAAGCCGTGTGGAAGCTATTGTGGTCGTACAAAAAGAAATATATTTATAATTTTTGGTGACGATATTCAAAGAGGAAAAAAGATCATGATTTTATTTTTTACAGGTACAGGAAACAGTGCATATATAGCAGGAAAAATTTCGCAGACAACCGGAGATCGCGTTGTGAGCATGAACGATAAAATTAAGGCGGGAGATTGTCGGAAAGTGGAATGTGATGAGAAACTTATCGTCGTTGTCCCGACTTATGCATGGAGAATTCCCCACATTGTGGACGAATGGCTTAGGAAAGCGGAACTTTCAGGTGCAAAACGCATCTGGTTTGTTATGAACTGCGGCGATCAAATTGGAAATGCCGACAAGTACAATCGCAGGCTTGCCGAAGAAAAAGACCTTGAATATATGGGCACTGCAGAAATCAGAATGCCGGAAAATTATATCGCAATGTTTCAAGTTCCGAATCATGAGGATGCAGAGAAAATTGTTAGGGATGCAGACCCACATATTACAGCAGCGGCAGAAGCAATAAAAGATAACAGAGCGTTTCCTAAGACAAAGAACAATATGGTATACCGGCTGATGAGCTCGGCTGTCAATCCTGTTTTTTATCCGCTGTTTGTGTCAGCAAAAAAATTCACGGCAGACAGCCGCTGTACAGGGTGCGGAAAATGTGTTAGACTATGTCCGTTAAATAATATTAAAATTGTGAATGGCAAACCTGTGTGGGGCAGGAACTGTACACATTGCATGGCATGTATTTGCTACTGTTCGCAGGAGGCAATCGAGTACGGCAGCAAAAGCGTCGGAAAGCCAAGATATTATTTCGATTTTTTCAATTCAAAATAAAATGCGGACAGAAAATTATGGGCAATTAAGAAATAAAAAATTTTCTGAAAATAAAAAAAATTTTGTAACCTTTTGTGCGTCTGTACGGAGTATATTGTGTAAGGGTTAACAAACCGACATACTTACACGAAGTTATAGGAATTATCGAAGCACAAGGAGGAATATGAAATGAAGAATTTATTACCATTACTTTTAATCTCATGTATTATGCTTGTATTCTCCGCTTGTGGTACTTTATGATTGAGATAAAGTAACAGAAGGGGAATTGGTATAACGGATTAATCAGACAAGAGCCGGCGTAAGATGAACGCCGGTTTTATTTTTTTTGCATAAAACCTTGTCCTACACATAAAATGTACAAACCAAGGAAAAGAGGTAAGCGTCAAACCATGCGCACATAGGG
>FR881987.1:0-283 GCA_000435615.1 Firmicutes bacterium CAG:238
AATTGCCGCGACCTTCTTATCTGCCAGCTTCGCAGGAATCTCCACGCGAACCGTCGCCTTGCCCTTGTTGAATTCCGAGATGATCTTATCTCCGGACTTCACAACCAGTCTGAAGATGTCGCCGTTTGTGCCGGCAGCCTTCTTCTGCGCTTCGGTCGGTTTGGTTACTTTCGTAATCTCGATAATAACCGTATTACCTTTGGCTTCGCCGATAATCGTCTTGAGCGTTTCCTGGTCGAGCGTCACCTTGCCGTTTTCGGTGTTCACCGTCAGAACGGCGTTG
>FR881987.1:306-574 GCA_000435615.1 Firmicutes bacterium CAG:238
TGCTGATGTTCTTTACAAACGAAGTCTCCAGCTGCAGCTGCACGTTCTCCGCGCCTTTCGTGTCGGAAGCCGCGACTTTGAGCACGATCTCCGCGGACTTCTTCTCCGCAGCCTGTTTGAGAATCTCGCTTTGGTTCTCTGCCTTGACGGTCGCTGCCGCGGTAGTGCCGCTGACCTTGACCTCGGTTGGAGATGTGGTAGTTGCGGAGCCGGTCTTACCGGTTGTTTCTACCGGAGACTCCGGCGCGGCATCCGCGCCTACTATGGT
>FR881988.1 GCA_000435615.1 Firmicutes bacterium CAG:238
CACCGCCACACCCGCGCCATGCCGTCCAGATCCGGAGCCCTAGTTCTTCAAGCTCTGCATCGGTGCCGGAATGCGGCCGCCGCGGCGAATCATCTTGGCAGAGGATTCGCTGTGCAGCTTCATTACCGGGCCGCGGCCGAGCAGACCGCCGAAGTCAAGTTCTTCACCCTCGGCGAGGCCGATGGCCGGGATGAGGCGGACTGCCGTTGTTTTGGAGTTGACCATGCCGATTGCCGCCTCATCGGCAATGATGGCAGCAAGTGTTTCCGGCTCAGTCTCGCCCGGAACAACGATCATATCAAGACCAACGGAGCAGACCGCAGTCATCGCTTCCAGTTTTTCGATTGCGAGACAGCCGGTTCTGGCTGCTGCAATCATACCGGCATCTTCCGTAACCGGAATGAAAGCTCCGGAAAGTCCGCCGACGGACGAAGATGCCATGACGCCGCCCTTCTTGACTGCGTCGTTGAGCATTGCCAGAGCGGCGGTTGTGCCGTGAGTTCCGCACTGTTCAAGCCCAATTTCCTCAAGAATATAGGCAACGGAGTCGCCGAC
>FR881989.1:0-2719 GCA_000435615.1 Firmicutes bacterium CAG:238
TATTTTCCGTTAATGCGACAGCCCCTTCTAAGCTTTTGATCAGTTATTTTGCTTTGGGTTATAATTCTCGACCGCAGTGGAGAGAATTATTTAGCCTTTCTGTTAGCCTTGTTGGACCAATCGGAGTAAACATTCTTACCATCGATTACCTTGTAAGCTCTAACTTTGTAGTAGTATCTAGTTCCCTTCTTAAGACCCTTGGAGTTCTTGTAAGTCTTCTTAGTTGTTGTGAAGGCTTTCTTGTAACCCTTGTTAGCCTTTGTGGACTTCCAAATCTGGTATCCGTCGATGTCAGCTTCGCCAACTACGGACCACTTAACTGTGATGGAGCCCTTCTTAGCTGTTGATCTTGCAGTGATCTTTAATGCTTTAACTGCATCTGCAGGATTATTGTTAAGTCCGAGCTGAGTTTCAGCATTGAATAAGGACTGGTAGTTGAAATCGTCTGCTACGAATCCATCTGTTTTGTAGCCAGCGGCTTTATATGCTACATAGTAATCTGTATATTCAGCTACATAAGCATCATATGCTTTTCTTGCAGCTTCTACAGTTGCTTTATGTGCTTCTGTAAGGTTAGCCTTTACCGGAATAGCAGAAATAGCCTTTGTTACAGCAGCTGCTGCAGCATCCTGGATGTCCTTAAGATATCCATTTAATTTATCCTTATTAGTTTTAAATACATCTGCAACAGCATCCTTAGCTGCATAATCCTCATAAGTATCTACGAAAGTCTTAATTTCGTCTTTTAATGCTTTAAGTGCAGCTTTGTCTGTCTTATCAACTGCTTTAACTTTTGCAGTCAATTCGTTGTTTACAGCATATGCATACTGAAGAACAGCATTTTCAACAGCTTTACCGCCATAAGTTGCAGCGGAAATTGTTTCATAAGCATCTACAGCTGCGATTGCAGCGTCAACGAGAGCCTTGTCAGCAACTTTTGCAGTTCTCGGAAGTGCTTTTACTGCATCGTCTGCAGCGTCCTTAGCAGCGTCAACAGCACCAACTGTCGGAAGACTTGTTACGAGAGCAATTGCGTCTCCGGATAATGCGTTGATTTCTTTAGTTGTTCTAGCGCCTGCATTACCAACTAACTTGTTGATTTCTGCGATAACTTTTGCATTGTTTTCGCCTAAGTAGTACTTATTGTCGCCCTTAAGCTGTTTGTTTAAGATGTCTGCATACTGAGTTGCTGCAGTTACTAATGCGGAGTAGTTTCCTGCTGCATCAACTTGTTTAGCAGTCTTTACATCCTTAACTTTCTTTTCGTAATCCTTGTCATAACCGTCCTTGTCAGCCAGAATCTTATCAACATCAGTAATTGCGTTTACCTTTGCAAGATATTCTGTAGTGAGTTCTTTTACCTTTGCAAGTTCTGCAGGATAGTAAGTTTCGTCTGCTTCTGCGTCAGCTAAGAAGTCTGCAACAGCAGTTTCTCTTACTTTCTTTTCGAATGCTAATAACTCATCATCAAGGGATGCGTATAAACTATAGATAGCTGCGAGTGCTTCGTCGATAGTCTTATAGTTCTTAGCTGTGTTTGGTCCGATACCTGTTCTAGCAAGGTATTCGTTCATAGTTCCTTCGATTACTAAGTCAGCAACGTCTTTTGCATCGCGAACGAGAACGCCGTTTACATCTGTTTCAGCAGCGTATCTTGCAGCGTCTGCTTCGAACTGTTCAACATTAGCGATAGCAGTAGCAAAGCCCTTTGCATATGTTTTAGCAGCATCTTTTGCGAAGAATGCATCCCATCCTGTAGGATTGATTCCATTTTCTGCAAGGAAGTCAAAAACTTTCTTTACGTTAGCTGCATAAGTTTTATCTGCATCCTTTGTGTTGAGGTAAGCAGCATATTTCTGAGCTGTTGCAGCTTTCCAAGCAGCAACTTCTGCAGCATCTACAGCGTCTGCTCCTGCAACAGCTGTAGTTGTGAAGCTAGCTAAAGTTGTTCCTGCTACTGCATAATCTTCATTAAGCTCATAGATGCCTAAGCCAACTTTGCCGTCTTTACCATCATAGGTCTTTTCAACAGCCAATACTTTGCTGCCTTTTGCACCTGTTGCATCCGCATCATAGAAATATTCATCAATTGTTCTCTTTGCTTTTGCATATGCATCTACTTCAGAGTCAGATGTGAATGTGTAATCGTTGATTGCATCTACTGCATCACTGATGAGGTGTTTGATGTGATCAACATAAGTTGTGCACTTGTCATCTAATGCCTTTTTGAGTTTGTCTGTAAGTTCAGCAGTTGAATAGTCAGAAAGGTCTAATCCGTTTAATACGTCAATTGCTTCCTGCTTGTCAGCAGCATACTGTGCAGCAACAAGTGTCATCTTTAATTCCTGGTTGTCTGCCACATCATTAAGAACATATTCAAGTCTGTTAACTTCGTAACTAGCGTCGGCACCATTTCCGATGTAAGGTTCAGTACCGTGTGCCTTAACAAAGTCTGTCGCAGCATCAAAAATTGCAGCGTAGTTTGCTTCTAAGACAGCATAGCCTACTTTGTAGGTTTCACTGTTTCCCTTAAGTGTGATAGTACCGCTAACGGATTCCTTAACAGTCTTCATTACACTGTCAAAGTAAGTTTTTGCCAATGTTTCATTGTAATCAGCTTTTGTTACTGCCATTGCGCTTCCAAAGCTGAAAGTGAACATAACAGCGATGTGGGAGAGATAATTGGCGCAGGGGCAGGGTCAGTGACATTGTCGTCAGA
>FR881989.1:2785-3577 GCA_000435615.1 Firmicutes bacterium CAG:238
ATATTGACCTTTCCGAATTGCACAAAGGGCAAACCGATTAACTCGATTTGCCCTTTGTGTTTTAATGATATCACAAATTTACTGTCTGCGTTTATTTAACTACGACCGATCTCCAGCCGGACCATTTGCCGTAGTATGTCAGCTTCTTACCGTAATCGTTATAAACTTCTTTTACGGCGCGAACTTTCACATAATATCTCTGACCGCGCTTAAGTTTCTTAAGAGTGGTGGACTGCGTTGTGTAATCGTTTTGAGCTGCGTTTACTTTCTTAGTGATGTAAGTACCTTTTGCAAAGTTCTTAGCTCTTGAATATCTGATTTCGTATCTTGTTACGTTATCTTGTTTGTACCAACGAACCTTAACCTGGCCTTTCTTGCCGTAGTTCCAAGGTTTCTTAGTCATAACCGCTTTCTTCGGATATACCTTGATTACTGTGGAATAGGTTGCAGGGTCATAAGTTGTTGTTCCTGTAGTCTTAATCGTGATCTTAGCTCTTCCTGCCTTAAGCGGAGTTACAAGACCGCTTGCGGAAACAGTTGCAACCGTGCTGTCACTTGAAGTGTAAGTGAATCTGCCTTCTGTTGCTTTTGGATAAAGCTGAATAACTTCTCCGCCCGGATATGCCTTGTAAGTAGACTTAACGCCTGTGATTGACTGTGATTTTCCGACAACTGTGAATGTTGCATATGTAGTGCCGGAATATCCGCCCTTTCCTTCAACTACAACTTTGTAGGTTCCGGGCTGAGAAATACTTGTAATTTTCTTACCTTCCTGGTCTAAATAATATACAG
>FR881990.1:0-22297 GCA_000435615.1 Firmicutes bacterium CAG:238
CAGACCGTCTCTAAAAATCATATTGCATCACTCCTTCCTGATTCGCTATCTCTTTATATTGATCTTCTTCCGCCGTTTCGACGGCTGTCGTAATAGCTGGTTCGCATAGTGAAATCTCCTTTAGATTCTTCGGATCAACGATGACCTCAGATTCGTTTCGTCCAAGGAAAACAGCGAGGATATCTTCCTTCCGAATCTTTGCACGGTATACCTTGCCTTTGCCCTTAAAACGCTTTGCAAACCACTCTGCGGTTTCCTGTTTCATCGTCCATGACATGGCAAAGATATTATCCTTGTTTTTTTCGGTAACGCCGCGATAAATTTCAATTTCGTCCGGAAGCTCCGCAAGCTTTCGGCGCTCGTCAAGATTCATCAGATCCTCTGCGCTTGCCTTTTGAAACATTTCCACAAACTCCTTTTGGGATACATTCACATCTTGATTCGGGGCTTCTGTTTGAATCCAGCAAAGACCGAGAAGCTGTGCAAATTCCTTTTCCTCTATGTGAGGCTGCGCGTATTTCAGAAAGGCAAGTCGGTATGGCTTATTCAGCATGCAGCAGATCTGAAAGACCGACGCTGCCTGATCGATGCACTTATCCAAGTACTTTCTCCATCGCATGCGGTTTTCCTCGGAACTTGTAATGTCCAGCATTTCCTGTCCGTTTTTTCCGGGCAGAAAAACGATGCCGCTGTTTGCGAATGGATGACTGATGATGAATGGCGCATACTCGGTATCGTGTATCTCGGTGCTCAGCAGCGCCTTCGCCACCAGCCGCACCCCTTCCATATCGGTGCCTGTCTTTTGCTTTTCTTTTTCGTTCATGTTCTCACCTGCTTTCTCTGTCGTTTGCTTGCTGCTCCATTTTTACATTTTTACATCTGTAAAATGGCATAAAAAAACAGATAAAAAATGTTACTTTTCTATCTGCTTCTTCTCAAAACTATTTACTTTTTTCGCTCGGTTTTCTTTGCGCTTTTCGCCCGTCCCGATTCCGGGGGGGGTTCAAATCTCAAAATTCGCAGAAAAAACCGTTTTGCATCCCTAAGTCGGTATATTCATTTACGCGGTAATTCGTTGTCAAAAAACGCTGAAACCCAGTCAACGACTGGGTTTCATGACCATGCATTCTAAATGGTCACTGTACTTGCATAAGCAGACCTTTCATGCGGCGGTAAAAAAGCAAGAGGAAAAAAACTACGAGCTGCTTGCCGCCTTGTATCTTTTAACAGCCGATGAGAAAGTCTGGAACTGCGCAAAGGATAAAGTCCGAAAGGGACAGATTTTCTTTGATGAAATCCGGCTTGGCAGCGTAAGCGAGGAAAGCTACTGCCTGTATGCGGCGGCAAAAGACATCTATCTTGGCACCGGAACCATCCGGCTGCGGGATCTTGGAAAACGAAACATGATGAATCAAACGGTGTATGCGCAGGTACTGACTGCAGTTTCCATCTGCAGATTCGGGCTTGCGGTTATCAGAATAGGAGAAACAAATGAGAAAAGACATCCAAAGGCTGCGCGAGCAGTATCCAAAGGGAAGCAGAGTTGAATTGTTAGAGTCCGTAACGGATCCGTATCATCCGCTGCCTGCGGGAAGCAAAGGCAGTGTATGGGCGGTAGATGATGCCGGGCAGCTCCATATAAACTGGGACGAGGGCGGAAGCCTTGCACTGATCTACGGAATTGACAGTTTTCGCAAAATCGGAAGTGTCGAGGAATGCGAAGCGAAAGCCGTTATGGAAGAAGGACTATCTTTCGTGAAATAAAGAGTGGAGGTGACGATAAAAACAGAAACGCGGCAGATGCCGTATGAATATCAGATATTTTGATATGTTTGCAGGAATCGGGGGATTTCGCTCAGGTCTTACAAAGGCCGGCGGCTTTACTTGCATCGGATATTGTGAAAACGACAAATATGCGAAAAAAGCCTATGAGGCAATCTATGATACGGAAGGAGAAAATTTTTATGAAGATGCAAGAACGATACAGCCGGAAAATTTGCCGGATTTCGACCTTCTTTGCGGAGGATTCCCTTGTCAGGCTTTTTCAATCGCTGGAAAGCGGGGAGGATTTGGTGACAGCAGAGGGACCCTATTTTTTGAGATTGCAAGAATTGCTCGGGTTAAGCGACCTGCATTTTTGTGTCTTGAGAATGTTCCCGGAATCCTGTCGCATGACAAAGGCAGGACATTTCAGACCATCCTTGCTGCGCTTTCTGAGCTGGGGTACGATGTCGCATGGCAGGTGCTTAACAGCAAGGATTTCGGTGTCCCCCAAGCAAGAAAGAGAGTGTATCTTATCGGATATCTTAGAGAGCGATGTCCCGGCGAAATACTTTCTTTCCGAGACGCAAATGCGGCGGCTCCTGTGCAGCTCGTCGGCGGATGCGAAGGAAACCGCATCTATGCAGACAGCGGAACCGGGATTACCCTCACAAGCGGCGCCGGAGGATTCGGGGGAAAAACCGGACTCTACCAGATAGCCTTGCCGATCAAAGTCGCGACAAAAGAAGGTTTTCAAGAGGCTTATCCCGGTGACAGCATCGACCTGGCCTATCCGAATCTCAACACACGGCGCGGCAGAGTCGGCAGGCAGATCGCCCACACCGTCCTGCCAAGCGCTGCGCAAGGGTGCTTTTTCATCGACCTAAATGAGGATGCGAAGCTTACCGAGCATGCAAGATGCATCACCACAAGGCAGGACAATGCATTCAGTCATCATAAGGCAGAAAAGTCCGGCATCTTTGTGGAAAGCCGAGCACCGTGCGCCGTAATCAGTCCCGCAAAGGAAAAGACGCGGCAAAACGGACGACGAATCAAAGAACCGAATGAGCCGATGTTTACGCTGACCGTTACCGACCGGCATGGGATCCTTCATCATGGGCGCGTGCGGAAATTAACACCGCTGGAGTGCTGGCGGCTGCAGGGCTTTACCGACGAGCAGTATGAAAAGGCAAAGAATGCAGGCATTCCCGAAAGCCAGTTATATAAGCTGGCGGGAAATGCCGTCAGTGTTCCGGTCATTACGGCGCTCGGCGAAAAGATAAAAAGGCTTTATGAAGAAATGGAAAGTGAGGGATTGAGTTGAGAACGGAAGAGGAAAGAACTTTGCAGCAGGAAGAAAATCTGCTCGCTGTGGTGTTTGTCGAGCCGCATAAAAAGCCGGTGGTCAGAAAACTCCGAAATGAATACGAAGATATCAGCCATGCCGTCGGCGGCTTGATTGAACACATCTATCAAGAGGATGGAACAATCCTTGTGGCCAACGAGGAAAGTAAGCTTCTTGGCATGGATGGGAATCGGCGTCTAAACGACGGAAAAAGCATCCTCGCAGGCCCGTTCTTTGTAGTCGGAGATGACGGTGAGGATTACCGCTCGCTGACCGAAGAAGAAATCAAACGGTACATGGAGCGCTTTGATGAGATCGAGGAAATCACACCGGAAGAGGTCGCAGGCGATATGTGGATGACGGTCACGACCTTTTCGTGGTAAGGGGAAGGGGGAAAACGAAAACGAAAAAAATAGAAATCCGCGATTCCTATGAAATCACCGATCAGCTGGATGGGCAACAAAAGCAGCATCCTGAAAATTCTGTACGCGCTCTTTCCGTCTGAATACGAGCGCTACATCGAGCCGTTTGGCGGCTCCGGTGCGGTGCTGCTTGGAAAAGAAAGGCCGGACCGCTTTGAGGTCTTTAATGATTTTAACGGAAACCTTGTGAATCTGTACCGCTGCATGCGGGATCGCCCGCTGGCGTTCATCCGGGAGCTTGGCTTTCTGACGCTGAATGCGCGGGAAGATTTTCACGAGCTGCGAAAGTTCCTGCAAAAAGAGGAAAGGGAAAACGCTTTTGCAGACGAGGAAAGAGGGTTGACGCAGATTCTTCTTCCGGATATCACCGAGGAAGAACGAAGGCTGCTTCTAACGGAAAGAACAGGCGACTACGACCTAAAACGGGCGGCAGCTTACCTGAAGCTTCTTCGCTACAGCTACTGCAGCGGGGGCAAAAGTTTTGCAGGGGTGCCGTTTTCGATTCGGAGTCTGTTTGGCATTGTAGAGGACTTTGCAAAGCGGATGGACCGGGTGGTGATTGAAAATCAGGATTTTGCGGTTCTGATTCGTCACTATGACAGGGAGAACGCGTTTGTTTACTGCGACCCGCCGTACTACACCAGCGAATATGTCTATGATGTTGCCTTTCAAAAAGAGGATCATGTCAGGCTTTCTGAGACTCTCAAAACCATGCAGGGAAAATTCCTGCTATCATATAACGACTGTCCGGAAATTCGCGCGCTGTATAAGGACTGCAACATTTTCGCATTCAGCCGGGTGCATTCGATGGCGCAGCGCTACGAGGCGGGCAAGGAGTTTGGTGAGATTCTGATCGCAAACTATGATTTCTTTGAGCGGGAGCGGAGAAGGCCGCAGCAGGTGAGCCTGTTTGATGATAATTTGGATGAAGAAAAACAATTAAGGGAGAGGATTTTAAGATGAGAAAAAAAGAAGAAACAATGGAAGTTGTGATGCTGTGCGTGCCCACGGAAATGCTAAGGGAAGCAGGCATTCGGGAGGGGGCTGTGCTGGAGATGTATGTCGAGGAAAACGCCATCATCCTCCGAAGCGGAAATGACTTTGCGGATTTTGTCTGTGACAAAGACTGCACGGGCTGTCCGCTTTCCGGCAGCAGCTGTGAAAACAAAGAAACGATGGAAAGGGGTGCGTAAAGCAGTGTGCAAGAAACCAAACGAAAAGGATGGCGGCGCACATGAAAAAGAAGATTTATCTATCGGCACCGCTTTCAAAAGGAAACCTAAAAAATCACCTAAGCCGCTTTCTGCGCTATGCAGGCTATACGATGAAAGAGGGCGCACTTCCGGTCGCAGTCCATTTTTATGTGTTTGGAGAAACGGATGATCTGCAGGCGGACAGCGCTGCAAAGATCTCCTTCGAAGAGCACTTCAGCCTAATCTGGTTCTGCGATGAAATGTGGGTGTTCGGGCCGGTCATCACCAAAGAGATGGAGCGGGAGATTGAGTTTTGCGAAAACCTCGGTATGAAGGTCCGATATATTACAGAAAAAGAAGTCACAAAGAAGATAGGGGAGAAAAAATCATGAAGAAAAAACGAATGCTGATCCTGCTGATCTTGCTGGTGCTGCTGTTTTGCTTTGCGGAAACCGCCTATGCAGCAGGCGATGTGTCATCTGCCATCCAGCAGACATGGAAAGCCGCGCAGACGCAGGTAAAGGCCGTTGTGGATAAGGTAGTGTTTCCGGTCATTGACATGATCCTTGCGGTACTGTTTTTTGTTAAACTCGGTACTGCATATTTTGACTATCGCAAACACGGTCAGTTTGAATTTACGGCACCCTGCATTCTGTTTGCGTGCCTGCTCTTTACCCTTACCGCACCGCTATATATCTGGAGTATTCTCGGGTAATTCAAATCTTCCAGTAGACTTTCCTAACAAAATACGGTATCCTGTGCCTGAGAAAAAAAGAGAAAGGAAGACGGCCATGAATACCATGAAAAGAATTTTCAGCGAGGAAAGCCTGACCTGCGTGCCAAAAAGCAGGGCATACAAAAAGGCGCTCGCTGCGCTCAGTGATGCCGCGCAGGATATCTCCGCGCTCTTTGCGGGAAGCGATGCAAACAGGCTCTTTGAGCGCTATCAGGATGCAAGCGCCGAGGTGCAGGAGCTGATCTGCACGGAAGCCTTTCGGCAGGGCTTTCATCTCGGCCGGGAGCTGCAGGAGGAAATATCAGAATGGGAACGGGACTGCGAGTAGGCAGTCTTTTTGTATGCGGAAAAAGAGGAAGCCCCTCTTTTTCTGTTGAAAGATAAAAAAGGAAAAGGAGAGAGCAGATGTTTGAATGGATCGGGGATCAGATTGGGAAAATCATTTGGAACAATCTGCTGATGTGGCTGTATGAGACCATCTATCAGGCAGCTGCAGATTTTTTTGCGATGATGGGAAATATGGGGGCAGAAATTTTTGACCTCTCGTGGGTCGCGGCGGTGGTGCAGCTTTTCAGTCTCTTTGGCTGGGCGCTCTTTGGCATCGGGATGGTGACGGCTGTGTTTGATGCGGCCATCGAATACCAGAACGGACGCGGCAATTTAAACATGACAGCCCTGAATGTGCTGAAGGGATTTTTTGCGGCAAGCCTGATAGGGATACTTCCGATTGAGCTTTACCGTTTTTCCATCTCGCTGCAAAACACACTATCGGGGGAGCTTCTTGGAATTTTTACCGCGGACGGAAGCGGCGGCTTTTCGGGAAAAGTCGTGCAGACCCTATCGGGAAACTTCCTGATCGAGGATCTCACAGAAGTGACCCTGCTTGCGGTACTGATTTTAATTGCCTTTGCCTATGCGATCACAAAGGTGTTTTTTCAAAATATCAAGCGCGGGGGCATCCTGCTTGTGCAGATTGCGGTCGGCTCGATGTATCTATTCAGTGTGCCGCGCGGGTATACCGATGGCTTTATTCAGTGGACCAAGCAGGTGATCGCGCTGTGTCTGACGGCGTTTCTTCAGACCACGCTTTTGATGCTGGGGCTGATGACCTTTCCTGGGAATAAGATCATCGGCATCGGCATTATGCTTGCCGCAGGCGAAGTGCCGCGCATTGCCGGGCAGTTTGGAATGGATACCTCGGCGAAGATGAATCTGATGAGCGCAGCACACAGCGCGCAAAGCGCCATTTATCTAACGCGCCTATTTGCAAGACCATAACGAAAGGAAAAACGAATGAACCGTATTTACCTATACCCAAAAAACCTAAAAGAAAAGGCGAGTCTTTGGCTGTGGAGCCTTAGGGATTTTGCCATTTTAAGCGTAGCGCTTCTTTTTTCTGCACTCGCGCTGGCAAAGCTCGGAATTTTGCTTCCGCTTGGGATCAGCCTTGGCTTTGCGTTTCTGACCATTCGCCTTTCCGCATACACCATGCTGGAGTATCTTTCATGGTGTATGCGGTTTTTCATTACCGGTCAGCAGTGCTATGACTGGAGGTGAGGGAAACATGAAAGAAAAAAAGAAGAAAGCAAAAAAAGAAAACAAACGAAAGGGGCGCAGCAAGAAAAAGGCGGCCCTGCAGGCGTTTCTTGGGCTCAGTGATTTCACAGATTACGGGCTGAAAGCAGGAAGCGGCACCTACCTATTTTTTCGGGTCAGTCCGACCAATATCTCGGTATTATCACGGGAAAGCGTGGAGATCAAGGAGCGCCACCTGATGATGGTGCTTTCTGCGCTGCCGGACATCCGGATCCTGTGCATGGACGCCGCCGAACGATTCGATGAGAACCTTCGGTATCTGAAAGAGCGAAGCAAAGAGCATCCGGATCCAAAAGTGCTAAGGCTTTTGAAAAAGGATATGCAGTTTTTAGACCGGATGCAGATTGAGATGGCGACCTCCCGGCAGTTTCTGTTTGTCAAAAAGATGAAAGAGGAAAACGATGCCGCGGAATTTGCGGAAGCAAACCGCATGGAAAAAATTATCGCAGAGCAGGGGTTTGAAGTACGCAGGCTCCGCAAAACCGAGATCAAGCGCCTGCTTGCCATCTACTTTGATGCGTCGCTGAACGGACAGGCCATGCCGGACTTTGACGGCAGGCAGTATTTTAACTTGGAAGGAGAGGACGAGGTTGCTACGAAAACAAAAAAATAGAGTGCTCACAGAAGAAGAGCAAGAAGAAATCCGCACCAAAGATTTCTTTGATCTGATCACGCCAAGCGCGCTGCGCTTTTTCACCGGCTACTACATTCTCGGTGATACCTACCGCATGGTATGGGCGGTGAAAGAATATCCGCCGTCGACCGAGGCGCAGGCAGTCTTCTCGCAGCTTGCGGACCGAAACGGCGTGACCTTAAAGATTTATCATCGGCTGGTCGAGCCGGTCGAGCAGCGCAAGATCATTCAAAACGCCGCGCGCAAAAACAAATTAAAATCCGGCGGAAGCGATGTGAATGAAACGATCGAGGCCGCAGGAAACTTGGAGGATGTTGTGACTCTGCTTGCCAATCTTAGAAAAGACCGCGAGCCACTCCTTCATGTAGCGGTATTTTTAGAACTCAAAGCACGCTCGCAGGAAGCGCTTCTTGCGCTTGCAGGTGAAATTGACATGGAGCTTACGCGCTGTAAGCTCACGGTAGATAAGCTGACGCTTAGGCAAAAGGAAGGATTTTTATCGAGCCTGCCGTTTGGCGAAAATATGTTTGGCGCGCTCTTTGAGCGGGTGCTTCCGTGCTCGTCGGCTGCAAATCTGTTTCCGTTTAACTTTTCCGGAAAGACCGACCCGAAAGGGCTATATATCGGGCGCGATAAGTACGGCACGAACCTGCTGGTGGATTTTGACCGCAGGGCAGAGGACAAGACCAATGCGAACATCCTGATCCTCGGAAACTCCGGACAGGGGAAGTCGTACCTGCTAAAACTGCTCCTTGTCAACACCCGAGAGGCCGGAAAGCAGATCATCTGTTTAGACCCGGAGGCCGAGTACCAAGAACTCTGTGAAAACCTTGGCGGTACTTACCTTGACTTCCTCAGCGGCAGGTATATCATCAACCCGCTGGAGCCGAAGACGTGGGCGGAGCCGGATGCAGAGGAAAAAGCAGAAAAAGAAACAGAAGATGCCCCGGAAGCCTTTCGCAAAAGCACAAGACTTTCGCAGCATATCGCATTTCTAAAGGACTTCTTCCGCTGCTACAAGGATTTCAGCGATGCAGAGATCGATACGATTGAGATTCTGCTGGCGCAGCTTTACCGGAATTTTGGCATCAATGACTATACCGATTACGCGCGCATGCGGCCGGAAAACTATCCGCGCATGCAGGACTTTTACGCGCTGTGCGAGGAAGCCTATGAAAACTACGACGCATCGAAAAAAGAAATCTATACCGAGGAAACCCTGCAGCGGGTCTGCCTTGGGATTCACTCGATGTGCGTGGGCGCGGAAAGCCGCTTCTTTAACGGTCATACGAACATCAAAGCAGATGACTTTTTGTGTTTTGGCGTAAAAGGTTTGATGGATACGAACAAGAAGCTGAAAGATGCGATGCTGTTTAACATTTTATCGTATATGTCAAATCTCCTCCTATCCAGAGGAAACACGCTGGCCGCAATCGATGAGCTGTATCTGTTTTTATCAAACATGACAGCCATCGAATACATCCGAAACGGCATGAAGCGTGACCGAAAAAAAGATTCCTCAATTGCGATTGCCAGTCAAAATGTCGAGGACTTTTTAATCCCTGCGGTCAAGGAATACACCAAGCCGCTCTTTTCGATTCCGACCCATCAGTTTCTGTTTCACGCCGGGCAGATCAACGCAAAAGAATATATGGATGCGCTGCAGGTCGAGCCAAGCGAGTACGAGCTGATCAAATACCCGGAGCGCGGCACCGCCCTATATCGCTGCGGCAGCGAGCGGTATCTGCTGCAGGTGATCGCACCGGACTACAAAGAAGCCCTGTTTGGAAAGGCAGGGGGGCGATAAATGCAGATGGTCTTAAAACGATTGGCGCTTGCTGCGGTCAGTGATAAACGGGTACGGGAAACGGTGCTTGCGATTCTGTTAGGCTTTCTGCTATTTGCCGTCATGCCGGTCAGCGCGCTGTGCGAATTTTTTTCAGAGGGCGAAGATGCGGGAAATTTCTTTGAGACCATCGCAAGCAGGATGCCGGAGAGTCAGCAGCGGGAGTATGAAAGAATGGAGTCGGTGTTTTCTGAAATCGAAAAGGCGCTTTCCGAAAGAGACCTTAGCGGCAGGGCAGAAGAAGCGAAAGCCATCTATCTTGTATTCCTCTATGAGAAAGGCGAGCAGCCGGGCTTTGCAGAAAAGCTTGCAGACTGTTTTGAAAAAGGTGAGGATATGGATGCGCTGATTGAAGAAATCCGAAAGGCATTCGGAATTTCGGTTTCGGACGATGACCTGAAGGCGCTGCTTAACGCCGCAAGTGCAGATGTTATCAATCTCAGCGGCTATGAAAATCCAAAGACGAAGAATGCGCATGACCTTGCGCTCTTTGCAAAACGTGCAAAAACGGGCGGCTGGGGCTATGTCTGGGGAACTTACGGCGAAGTGCTGACCGGACGGGCCTTTCAGCAGAAGCTGAAGCAGTACCCTGCGGAAATCGGTGCAGAAAAGAAATTCATCAGCGAAAATTATCTTGGAAAACGCACGGTAGACTGCGTCGGGCTTATCAAAGGCTATCTGTGGCTGGATCCGGAAACGAAAAGAATCGAGTACGGACGCGGCGGACATGCCGATGTCGGTGCAGACGGAATGTTTGAGAAGGCAAAAGAAAAAGGAAGGATTTCTTCGATGCCGAAGATCCCCGGCATTGCAGTTTGGCAAAAAGGGCATATCGGCATCTATGTTGGGGGCGGCAAGGTAATCGAAGCTGCCAATACGCGCACAGGCATCTTGGAAACAAGACTGTCTGCGGGAACATGGACACACTGGCTGAAAGTGCCGGGCGTCAGCTATGAATGATATGAATATGTTTTGTCAAATTCTTGACAAAGTGAATTTATTATGATATTCTGAAAAAAAGTGCACAAGCAGATAAACGAAAGGAGACGCCATGAAGAAGGGAAACTGCAGAGTACTGGTACTTCCGTGGAAAGTCCACAACTCTTGGCATCGTAAGTTAAAACTTATTTCATAAACGCACGAAGGTAGTATTTCTTGTTAATACATTAGCTTCGTGCGTTTTTCGATTACGCAATCAGAGAGAATAAGGAGGTCAGTATGAATAATAATGTAAGGAAGATGCTTTGCATAATGTTAAGTATATGTTTTATGCTTATACAACCATTAAGCGCAAGTGCAGTCGGCTTAGAATTAGACAATACTCAAACTTTCGAAATTTCTACGCAAGTTCCGCCTGAGGCAAAAGAATTTGCAAATGAGCACTATTTAGATGTTATCGAAGTATATGCAACATATTCAGATGTTACATTTGAAAAAGACGAAAAATATGAACTGGGAGAACCTTTTGTAATCTACAGCCCCGCAGAGGAAAATCAAGAAGAACTATACTATTTCCCTATTTTTTGTAATCGTAAAGTAATTTTGAATATTTCTGTCATAAACACTTCCAAGGGATGGACATTATCTGCGTCAAAAGAATTAGTTGATGAGTTAAATCAACTTGGTTATTATAGTGGAGAGTCTGTCATATTTTATGAATCAGGAAACCAGATTATCGCACAGAGCAAGAACTACAGAAGAGCAATCATGGAATTAACACAGTCTCTAAATAAAAAAGAATCTATAAAAGCAATCGAAACGGAGAAGTTCGAAACATTAAACTTTGAAGAGAAAAGAAATAAAATTGTACAAAAGATTAGAGAAAGAAGAGCTGTTAACCTTGAACAAATGCAAGCTGCGATAATGTCTAAAAACATTTCTGAATCATATACGCCTACTTTTAGCAATGACACAAGCAATAGTAAAGAATGTCAACTATATAACCCGAAAGGGCAAGGAACATTGCCGATCTGTTGGGCGGCTTCTGTTGCAACAATTGTAAATTATAGGAAAGGCACGAATTATACGGCAAAAAATGTTTGCGATGCAATTGGAGTTCCTTATGATGGCAATACTATCAGCACAAAAAAAGAAGCACTGAGCCATTATAACATTGAATACTCGATAAGTAGAGCACAGTTGTCTTTAGCGAAGATAAAAACAAATATCAATAACAAATATCCTATTGCAGCATCAACAATTAGCAGTGATGGTTCGGGGCACGCAATAACGGTATATGGCTATAGAATGATATCAACATCAGACTATATTATATTCTGGAATTCAGGCCTTGAATATGCACAAGTAGTATATTATGTGGGTAGCGGAACTACTTACACATATAATAACCAAACATGGACATGGACGATGTCCTTAGCAAAGTATATATAAATAAGGGGTAAAAAGAGAATGTATTCTAAAAAGATTCTTATAAAAACGGGGGTCGTTATTTTAGCATTTGTTTTTCTAATAGCAGGTGTATGCAACAGCAATAAGGACATTATGACAAAAGAGAAAAAATATACAACAACTTTGTTTCAAGATGTACAGGTAGATGACATTAAAGAAATAAAACTAAGGGAGTTTGATGGAACCATAAAAAAATGTACAGAGGTAACAAATATAAAAAAGGTTCTTAACATTCTTCAGAGCACTCACTATATAGAAATACCAAGAGATGAGTATGTTGAAGGCATGTATTCATTTGAACTTGTAACAGAAAAAGAAAATATATCGATAGGGATATCTAACAATCATCTTTCTGTTAGCGGTCAGCAATATGCCAGTGAAAAAGTTTTGTCAGATGATATTTTGAAATTGGTCAAATAAATCTATATGTGAGAAACAAAGGATTTCAAGAAGAAGCTATATTAAGAAGATTAGGCGAAAGGCACAAGAAGTTATCAAGCACTTCCTGTGCTTTTTGCTTTTTTGAAAGCAGGAAAGGAGAAATTTATGGAGCTAAACACAACGCTGTTTCGCAAGGAGCCTCGTTTTGACACAAGGCTGTGCAGAGTGGAAAAAATCTTAGAGCTAAGCGGCAGCGACTTTGTGCATCTAAAAGAAAATCTTTTGGATGAGTACGAATTTCTTACCCGGTATCGCGACCTGATGGGGGTGGATCAGGACGACATCGCGCACTGCCTGATGGTGCTTGGCGATGGCTATGAGGACGCCATCCTCATTGAAGCAGAGGGCGCAAGCTACGCACGGTATGCAGCCTTTCTGCCGCTGATTCGTGCAGCTGTCGAGGCGCAGGAAGAACTTCCGATCGAGCGGTATGAGCCGGCAGCGGAAAACGAGATGATTTTGGGAGGTCTCAAATGAAGAAAGTGAATATCAGTATCGCATACGAAGAAGAAAAGTATGCGGCGCTAACCATGTACCTTGCGCAAAAGGGGATGAACTTGGAAACGGAGCTGACCGCAGCCCTTGACAGTCTTTATGCAAAGCAGGTGCCGCCTGCTGTTCGGGACTTTGTGTCGCAGCGGATTTCTTCCGAGCAGAAAAAAGAAAAAAAGAAACAGGATAAGCAAAGGACTGATTCTGCTTGAGAAGCCAGAGATTCGGCATCGAAATGGAAATGACGGGGATTCCCCGAAAAAAAGCAGCCGAAGTCATCGCCGCATATTTTGATACGCATGAGGTGTATGACGGCGGAAGTTATGATGCGTACCATGTGACGGACGGGCAGGGGAGAAGGTGGAAGGTGGTCAGCGATGCATCCATTCACCAAACTGCGCGCGATGGAAGATCCGCAAGCACTCTATATAAAGTGGAAGTGGTTTCCCCGATCTGTCATTACGAAGATATCGAAACGATACAGGAGCTTGTGCGAAAACTGCGGCGAGCAGGCGCCTGTGTGAATGATTCCTGCGGGATACACATTCATGTGGATGCGGCCCCGCACAGCGCAAAAACCCTCCGTAACCTTGTGAATATCATGGTATCCAAGGAGGATCTGCTATATAAAGCGCTTGCCGTTGATGTCGCAAGGGAGGATCACTACTGCCAGAAAACGGATCTGCGTTTCTTAGATGAACTGAACCGGAAGAAACCGAAAAGTATCGAAAGCTTTGAGCGGATGTGGTATCACGGAGACAGCAGGAGATATATGCACTATGACAACAGCCGTTATCATGCGCTGAACCTGCACAGCGTGTTCTCAAAAGGCACGATCGAGTTTCGCTTGTTCAACGGGACGATGCACGCAGGAAAAGTCAAAACCTATATCCAGCTCAGCCTTGCGATCAGCCATCAGGCCCTTGTGCAAAAGGGCGCCTCGCACAGCCGGACAAAAAGCACGAACGAAAAATATACCTTTCGCACATGGCTTCTTCGGCTCGGCATGATCGGCGAGGAATTTCAGACCGCAAGGAAATTCCTGCTCGAGAATCTCGAAGGGAATATTGCATGGAAAGACCCGGTGCAGGCCGAGCGGCAAAAGGAGCGCCTTGCAGCAAAGCGCATGGAAGAAGCGGCGCAAGGCCTGCAGGAAACAGAGGAAGCGCCGGAGCAGGAAAGTGAAACCGAAACGCAGCAGGACGAGGGATTTACCATGCAGATGTTTTAATTGGAATGAAGGAGAACAAAATGAAAAAGATGAAAATTTACGCAGCATACGGAAGCAACTTAAACCACGCACAGATGCGGGGGCGCTGTCCGGATGCGAAGTATCTTGGCTCTGCCATGCTCAAAGATCAAAATTTGATTTTTTGCGGGCAGCCGGATCACAGCTTCGCGACCATCGAAAGTATGGAAGGAAAGGAAGTTCCAATCGGACTTTGGGAGATCAGCGCGCGCGATGAAAAATCGCTTGACCGCTACGAAGGGTATCCGAATTTTTATCATAAGACGGTGCTTCCTGCGATGCTTGACGGCGAGGAAGTTCATGCGATGGTATACATCATGGATCTTGCGATGCCTGCAGGACTTCCGTCCGCTATGTATTACGACATTGTTGAACAAGGCTACCGGGACTGCGGACTGGATACGGCGTATCTTAGAGAGGCGCTAAAGACCAGCATGGAGCGTGTGTACGGCCTTACGCCCATGCAGGAGATGAGCCCCGGCATGGAGATGCTGTAAGCACGGGGCGTTTCCCAAGCGAAAGCCCCAGATTGGCCCTGTGTCCGTTTTTTAGAGGAAAATGGATGCGGTGTAGATGCCGCCACCGAAAAAACGGCGTGTCCGCGCGTTTGGGGAAGAAGCCAGCAGCCGAAAATATGCAAAAGTGAAGGAGAGCAGCTTTGCTCTTTTTGCTTGCAGGAAAAAGAGGCGGGGGCAAAATCGCCCCTCGCCTCACTTCCCGGAGTCCCGCAATGCGGGTCTCCCAAAGCGTTTTCGAGGTTTTCCTTTCGGTGAACATAGGGGTTAAAACGCAGAGGGGAAATGCGAAAAGGAGTCAATGCGTAGAAAAGAAGACGCTGATTCCGCAAGTTACAAGAATACGCAAAGGAGTCAAAGAAGATGGAAACCCAAAAAAGAAAGTTTGCGCTTTGGATTCGCGCGGAGACAATGGAAAAAATCGAGACGCTATATAAAAAGGATAACTGCAGGAGCCGCTCGGAATTTATTGAAAAAGCTGTCCTCTTTTACAGCGGCTATCTGACCGCAGAGCAGACGGAGGGGTATCTTCCCGCGGTCGTGATTTCTGCCATGCAGGGAAGCCTCGGACGCTACGAAGACCGCACCGCAAGGCTGTTATTCAAAATGGCCGTCGAGCTTTCGATGCTGCTTCACACGGTCGCAGCGACAAACGAGATCGAGGAAGAAAGCCTCAGCCGGCTTCGCGGTATGTGCGTGCAGGAAGTAAAAAGCCTGAAGGGAAGCATCACCTTGGAAGAAGCGGCGGATTTCCAAAGGGGTGATACGGATGGCTGATATCATCTTAAAATGCAGGTATTTATCGCCGCGCGCCAAAAGCCATGCCGGAAATCTCATTCGATATATCGCAACCAGAGAAGGGGTAGTCATCGACAAACGGGAAAACTATGTCGGATATATTGCGATGCGGCCGGGCGCAGAGAAGCGAGGAGCGCATGGACTTTTCAGTGCAGGAGAGGAAAAGATTTTCCTCTCCAAAGTCGCAAGGGAAGTAGCGGCGCATGAAGGGATCGTCTGGACCAATATCCTGTCCATTACGCGAAAAGACGCTGAGCGGCTTGGCTATGAAACAGGCGAAGCATGGCGGACTCTTCTGAAAGCAAACACGCACCTCATGGCAGATGCCATGAAGATTCCGGCGGGTGATCTCATCTGGTATGCCGCCTTTCACAACGAAGCCCACCATCCGCACATTCACATGGTTGCCTACTCAAAAGGAAAAGAACCATACCTCAGTGAAGCAGGGATTCAAAAAATGAAGTCCGCCTTTGCAAGGGAAATTTTCAGAGAGGATCTGCTGCCGCTTTACGCCATGCAGACCGAACGGCGCGAAGCAATCGGAAAAGAGACCGAAAAAATGATTTCCGAAATTTCAAGCGCGCCTGCGAAAAATCCGGTGCTGATCGCAAAATTCATCGAGCTATCGGAAAGGCTTAAGAGCGTCAAAGGTCGCAAGGTCTATGGGTATCTTCCGGGCCCGCTGAGAAAGCTGACCGATGAGATACTGACCGAGCTATCAAAAGAAGATGCCCTTGCAGCCTGCTATGCAGCGTGGCAGGAGGGGCAGCGCAGCATCGAAACCATCTATCAGGATGCGCCGCGCAGAGCGCAGAGCCTATCCGAAAACAAGGCGTTTCGAAACCTCAAAAACAAGATCATCACCGAAGCACTTTCGTTTGCTATGCAGGAGCTGACCTTTGAAGAGCTGCCCGAAACGGATGAAGGATTCTTTCCGGAAACGGAGGAAGATGGGGTGCCAAAACGCCCAAAGCAGGCAGCGGCAGGAAACCTTTCGCAGCTGTTTGATTGGTACTTGGAAGCAAAAGCCTGCCTCTATGATGATCCGGAAAACGAGTATTACGATCCGGAAAAAGGAGAAGAGCTTCTAAGGCTTTCCGCAGCAGGCGGTCTTGCAGTCGCAAAATACCGTCTTGGGATGGAGCTTCTTACCGGAAAAAATTTCGCAAAGGATGCCGGGGAAGGAATTCGCCTCTTATGGGAATGTGCAAATCAGGGTAACCAGTACGCGCAGTACCAGCTCGGCAGGGTCTATCTTGCCGGTACAGATGCCGCACAGGACATCGCTCTTGCCGAAAGCCTCTTTAAAAGCGCAGCAGGTCAGGGAAACTCTTTTGCCATGTACAGCCTCGCCAAAATGCACCTTGCGGGTCTTGCAAAAGAAGCAAGCAAAGCACAGGCCATCGAGCTTCTCACAGAGTCCGCAGAAAAAGACAATGTGCATGCCGAGTACCTGCTTGGAAAGTTTTACTTACGCGGGGAGCATGTTCCAAAGGACAGCAAAAAGGCAGAAATGCTGCTTAAAAAAGCTGCGAAAAAAGACCATGCGCAGGCAGAATATCTGCTTGGGAAAACCTATGCGCTCGGAAAAGAGCTGCCAAAGGACATGACAAAAGCTCTGCGGTATCTCAGGCGTGCCTGCAAGAAGGAAAACCAGTATGCGCAGTACCAGCTTGGCAAAATGTATCTGTTCGGGCAGGACATTACGCGCGACGAAGATGCGGGGAAAATACTCTTAAGCAAAGCGGCCGCGCAGGGAAACGCTTGCGCCAAGATGATTTTGGAAAGCTATCGTCCGCATCGCCCGGCGGTGCCTGCCGGAATCCACATCATGCGTCTTGCCGGGTATTTTACGGAGATTTTTCCACCGGGGGCATTTCGCATGCAAAAGCTCACCGAGCAGAAGCTGCGGGCAGAAATCACAGAACGAAAACGGGCAAGAGGGCTTCGTACATCGCATGGCCAGCAGTTTACAGATGAACCGTAGGAATCATAAGAAAGGAGAGTCTATGAGCGAGTATATTCCGTTTACGGAAGAAGAAAAACTTCGCGCAGGCAGCGCAGACATCGCCGAGCTTCTGCGCGAGCAGGGCGAAGAAGTCCGGCGCATGGGTCGGGAACTTGTTTGGATGAAGGATGGCGAAAAGATCAGTATTCGGGGGAATTTATGGTATAACCAGTACCAACGCGAGGGTGGAAACAGCATTGATTTTGCAAGAAAGTTCTTAAACTTCAGCTACCCGGATGCGGTCAAACTGCTGCTTGGCGGAAGCCGGGAGGGCATAGTTTTATCAAACAGCAATCGTCCAAGAAGCCCGGCGCAAAAGAAACAAGCGCAAAACCCATTCACACCGCCAAAGAAGCATCACGACATGAAGCGCGTTTTTTCCTATCTCATCAAAACACGCGGCATTGATCCGGACATCGTCCTCAGCTTTGCGCGGATGGGACTCATCTATGAGGAAGCAGGCTATCACAACGCTGTCTTTTGCGGAAGAGACGAAAACGGCGTGATGCGGCACGCCAATAAAAGGGGAACGCTTCGAAACAGCACCTTTAAGGGAAATCAGGCAGGGAGCCTGCCGCAGTACAGCTTTCACTACAGCGGCACCTCCGATACGATCTATTTCTTTGAGGCACCGCTTGATATGCTTTCCTACATCAGCCTGCAGAAAGAAAACTGGCGGGTGCATTCTTACGCCGCCGCCTGTTCGGTCTCCGATCAGGTGCTGTTTCACCAGCTGAAGCTGCATTCGAACCTTAAAAAATGCGTGCTGTGTCTTGATAACGATCTTGCAGGCTACCGAGCAGGCGAGCGGATCTGCGAAAAGCTTCTGGAAAAAGGCTATGAGGTAGAAGTAGACTACCCAAGAAAAAAGGACTGGAATGAAGAGCTCTTGCACCGGCAGGAGCAGGAACAGGAGAGTGCGTTATGTCCGGCTATGAGTTACTGATTTTATGCGGCGGCGCGTTCCTCGGACTTCTGATCGTCATTGAAAGCCTTTCCGAACGGACTAACCTCAACGGGATCAAAGGACGGACCGTCGGTGACGGGCAGCATGGCAGCGCAAGGTTTCTCACGAAAAAAGAGCTGCATACCGTTTATACTCGCGTGCCCTACACCCCGAAAGCGTGGCGCAGCACCGCAAAACGCGGCAAAGAAATCCGCCTGCCGGAGGGGATTCTCCTCTCCTGCGAAAAGCGGGGAAAGAAGATTTTCGCGCTGGTTGACCCGTCCGATGTGCATACGATGATGGTCGGTGCGGCCGGGTGCGGCAAGACCGCCTACTGGCTGTATCCGAACCTCGAATATGCCTGTGCATGCGGGATGAGCTTCGTAGTAACCGATACGAAGGGGGATGTCTATCGAAACTTTGCGGGAATTGCGAAAAACTGCTATGGCTACAAGGTGGCGGTCATTGACTTTCGTAACCCGACGCGATCAAACGGAAACAATCTTTTGCACCTTGTAAATAAATATACCGACCTTGCAAAGGAGCATCCGGAAACGCTCGCCTACCTTGCAAAAGCCGAAAAGTATGCAAAAATCATTGCAAAGACCCTGATTTTCAGCGAGGGCGACGCGGCAAACTATGGACAGAATGCTTTTTTTTACGATGCTGCAGAAGGACTTCTGACCTCAGCAATTCTTCTTGTCAGCCGCTATGGCGGAGAGGGCGAGCGGCACATTGTGTCGGTGTTTAAACTCCTGCAGGAGATGATCGGAAAAGGAAAAGACGGAAAGAGTGAGTTTCAAAACCTGTTAAGTCTTCTTAGCGAGGATGATAAGATTCGGTGGTTTGCAGGCGCAGCCTTAAACAGCGCCGAGCAGGCAATGCAGTCGGTCATTTCGACCGCCATGTCAAGGCTCAATGCGTTTCTTGATTCAGAGATGGAGCAGATCCTCTGCTTTGATACAGAGATCGATATCGAGGCCTTTTGCGAGGAAAAATGCGCGGTGTTTCTTGTGATGCCGGAGGAAAATCCGAGTGCTTATTTTTTGGTTTCGCTGTTCATTCAGCAGACATACCGCGAGCTCCTTTCCGTGGCAGATGAGATGGGCGGAAGGCTTTCCCGCAAAGCCGCCTTTTATATGGATGAACTTGGGACGCTGCCGCGGATTTCCTCGCTGGAGATGGCGTTTGCCGCAGCCCGGTCGCGCAATATCATGCTCGTTCCGATCATTCAAAGCTACCAGCAGCTTGAAAAAAATTACGGTAAGGAAGGCAGCGCCATCATTCAGGATAACTGTCAGATCACGATTGCAGGAGGGTTTTCCCCGACTTCGCAGACAGCCGACAGCATCGCAAAAGCCCTTGGATACCGGACGGTGCTCACCGGCTCGGTATCCCGCAGCAAAGATCATCCGTCGCAGAGTTTATCTATGATACAGCGAGAACTCATGAGCGCAGACGAATTAAAGAGCATGAAAAAAGGAAGCTTTGTGGTCATGAAAACCGGTACCCATCCGTTTATCGCAAAGCTTCGGCTGCATTTTGAGTGGGGCGTGACCTTTGATGAGCCGGTCTATATCCTCGAAGAAAAGAGCAGGCGAAAGACTCGTTATATTCAAAAAGATGCCCTGCGCACAAAGATCCTGCTGGAAAAGAGCAAGGCGGGCAGCGCAGAAATCGAGAATGAGACAAAGCCGAATGAGAAAAAGAGCGTATCGCTTCGGACAAGTTAAGAGGCGGCATGCCTTGAAGGGAGGTGAGAGATTTGCAGGAAATCAACAGCGGATACCGGATTCGGGACGCAGATACGCTTACGCAGAAAGCAAAGACGATCTATCTATATTTAAAACAGCGAAGCGGAAGAAACGGTAAAGCATGGCCCGGTGTCAAGACCATTGCCGCAGATCTTGGCCTCAGCGAAAGCACGGTGCGGCGCGGCATCCGGGAGCTTCAGGAAAAGAAGCTCATCACTGTTTGTGCGGCATATCGGGAAAACGGCGGCAGAACCAGTAACCGATATTTTCTTTAGCTGTCCCGACAAGGGGATACTCTAAGTATGCCTTGACAGGGGGCCCCTGTCAAAGCTGACAGGGCCGGAAAGAAAAAGAGAAAGGATAGCAGAAAAAAGAAAATATCTTAGAGGCGTTTCTGCAGGATTTCGTTGACAAACCGTCCCTTTGCCTCCATAATGTCGGTAAGAAAAACCGAAAAAACCATGAGGGAAAGGGAGGCGAGAGATGAAAAAGATTCTAACAGGACTTCTTGCACTGCTTCTGATCACGCAGACAGCTTATGCGGAAAGTCCAAGCGAAAGCGCAGCGCAGCCGGTGCAGCAGGAAGCGCAAGATAAGGCAGACATCAAAACACAAAAACCTGTGCTGAAGGCAGCAAGCTATGATGTGACAAAGATCAAACTTTCGTGGGAAATGATTCCCGATGCAGACGGATACATCTTGTATCGCAAGGCAGAGGGCGCAAAGAACTATCAGAAAATCTATACAGCGGAGAGCGGCGAGAGCAGCTCCTACATCGACACCGGACGAACCTGCGGGAGAACCTACTGCTACAAGCTGAAAGCCTATCAGGAAAGCACAGACGGCAGAATTTACTCAAAGGCATCGCAGGTCAAGAAGGCGCACGCAAGACCAAGGAAACCGGTCATCACAAGTCTTTTTGAGAAAAAAGAGCGGTTCGCAGAACTCGAACTACGGTGGAAACCCGTCAGTGGCGCAAGCGGCTATCAGATTGCAGTGCGGGAGATTGGAACAAAAAAGTGGTACACGAAAAACACCGATATCTTCACCGTCTACCGCAGCAAAGATGGTTATGCGCACATCGGGTGCAGTACAGACTATGCGTACGAGTTCAAAGTGCGCGCCTACAAAGTGATCCGCGGAAAGCGCATCTACAGTCTGTACTCTGCGCCATATCGCTACCACGAAACATGGACGAACGCACAGCTGAAACAGGCAATCGAAGAACGGCTGGTAAATGAATACGGCGCAGAACTCAACGATATCTATATCGACGGCGAAGTCAAGACACCGGAGAACTCCTCGTGGAGCACCTGCTGGCCGATGTACTTATCCAAGTATGCAAGCCTTGAAGATGCGGTCGACTATATCTTCGACCATCAGTACACCCACTTCGGACTGAAAGATCACTGCATCAAAGTATGGCTGCATGAGGAAGATCCGCTCTACTGCGGGGTATCTTTCCTGGAAGGATAGAAGAAAAAATCAGAAAGAAAAACAAGTAAATCAAAGGATACAAGGCACTCGGAAAGAACCATCCGGGTGTTTTTTCGTGCAACAAAGGAGATGAATTCACATGAAACGAAGAAAAGAAATCAGCCTGCTGCTTGTGATCGCCATGATCCTCAGCGTTTTTTCGCAGAGCGCGCTTGCAGCGCCAAATGGAAGCCGCCCGGCCGTCTGGGATGAGGGCAGCGTGCTTGCGACCACCGATGGCGACACCTACCGGTTTCCGTCATCGTGTCTTGGCTGGCATCAAATCTATTGGTATGACAATACAGGTAAGAAGCACACCGGAACTGCGCAGGAACTGGCGTCGGCCAAGCGTTCCTACATCATCAAGCAGAGCAGCGAGCAGACGCGCGGTTACTGCATTGAGCATGGTGTGATCGCCGAGAGCGGAAAACAATACACCGCAAGCAAGCGGGATGGAAACGAAATCTTTCAAGGCATGAGTGAGACCATGCGAGAGAACATCGAAAGCGCACTCCTCTTTGGCTGCCAGACCGGAGACAGCTACAGCGACCTTCGCGCCATGTGCTTTGAGGATTCAAGCTACTACGGCAAACACCGCGCAAAAAGCGGCGCAGGATATAACCGGGATGACTGGTATCTTGCCACGCAGGTACTAATCTGGGAAATTCAGCAGGAG
>FR881990.1:22319-29119 GCA_000435615.1 Firmicutes bacterium CAG:238
CAGCAGGAGTTTCGGGTAAGCAGCAGCGGAAAGAATAACCTTGAGCGAAAAGATCCGGGACTTTCCTTTACGAACGCAAGCGGAGCACCAAGCGGCAAAAAACTCGGCAAATACTTCTATTACCAGCTCATCAAAGACACCCCGGCGCAGGACATTTACGACTTCATGCTGCAGGCGATGAAATACCAAAAGGTGATGCCAAAAGGCCTTGGAAGCAGCGATCAGGATAAAGCACCGACCATCAAACTGACGCAGGATGAAACAGATAAACGCATCTGGCGCGGGAGCGTGCGCGACACCGAAAAGATTCTCAGCGGCCAGACGCTAAGCAATGAAATCATCATCACCAAAGGAAGCGGCAAAAGCAAGCTGTCGATTACGCCAAAGAAAGATGGCAAAGGGAGAAACTATGAAGTCGTCTTTCAGGGAGATTCCGAAACCGACGAGCCAAAGTGGGATACCCTTTATACCATGCAGAAAAAGCTGCATGGCAAGGAGTGCAGAGACGACCTGCTCTTTTGGGGCTGGTCATCCGGCGCGGCGCATCGCCAGACTATTACCACAGGCTCTGCAGACCCTATCTTTTTCTACTTTAAGCTAAGCAAGAGTGAGATTCCGCCGGAGAACCCGCCGGAAAGTGAGCGCCCGGAGCCTGAATATTTTCCGGAGATTGAGATCCCGGTCAGTAAAGAAGATCTGAATCCCGGCTGGGACGGTAATGTGCATACTGGAATGGGCGATGCGGCGCTGTCGGCAACCTACGTGCTCTTAAAGGACGGCGAGGAAGTCGACCGCATCACGCTGGACGCCTACGGAAACACCGACGCTCTCCGGGATCAGCCGTGGGAAGATGCGATGGCGCTTACGATGACGGAAAGCGGAAGTTACACGCATACCACCAAAGACGGTGTGCACTGCGTAGTCAGCCCGACCAAAATCGAGTGGACGGGAAAGGTGACCTACGAAGTGCGGGAGATCCGCCCGGACGGGCGCTTTATCGAGCCGGACAGCGGGATTCGGCGCTATGAGATCCGCTATGATGCCGTGACCACGAACAGCCAGACCTGCACCGCAAATCCGGAAAACTGGTGCGAGATCACCTATGATGTCCGCTGGCAGGTCACAGAAGGAAAAAATACCGAAGAAAACAGCGCGCGCGGAAACCTCAGTGAGGTCGAGGGAGAAAATCCGCTGGCCTACCCGAAAGAAGTCTTTGTGAACGATTGCTACCGCGGCAAGCTGAACCTGACAAAATCCCTTGAAAATGCCAATGTCTTTGACGAGGAAGGAACCTCCGGCGGACAAGATAAGTCCACCAAGTCCGAGTGGCGGCTCACTTTAAAATCCGGCGGCTATGAAAACCATCCAAGCCTTCGTTTCGTCAAGGAAGAACCGCTGAAAAACGGAACGGCCGTCTACCGTGCAGTCCGTGACACCAGCGGCATCGATAACGGAAGCGAGGCACTGCTGATTGGCAAAAATGGGGAACTGTTTCTCTACGATATTCCTTACGGAACTTATGTGATGAAAGAAGTGCGTGCTGATGATACTTCTTTCGTACTCGAGGAATTCGAGGTTGTGATCGATGAGCATAGCGGAAGCTACACCCCAAAGGACACCTATGATGACCGCTATGACTATGACATCCGAAACAAAAAAATCGAGAATGTGGTCAAGATCATCAAGACAGACGCGGAGACCGGAAAGAAGGTCGCGCTGAAAGGCACGAAATTCCGTATCTGCTATATGGGAGACCCTCTTTTGGATGACCCAACGAAGTCCAAGAATTACGGAAAACTTTTGCCAAATGCGCAGAATATCAATTCCAGCCTGAAAGCAGACGAGTGGAGCTGCGATGAAAACGGTGAGATTACGATCCCGTATCACTTGGAATTCGGCACTTATCGCTTGGAAGAATTCCTGCTTCCGGCAGGATACTTTGTCGGACGCTACGATAAAGACGGAAACCAGTCTTCCGCGGACTACGGCGAAATCGCAGAAGGAAAAACCGACGCGCCCGAGGGATTTTCCTACGAAGATCTTGTCAGCATTTATGACGAAGGAGGAAACTTCCTTGCGTATAAAAAGGCAAAAGAAGTCTTGAACTATTACACCTTTACGGTAGAGAAGCAGGAGGCGCACACAGACGGAAACTTCGGGCAAAAAGTCGACTATGAGGGAAATATCAGCCCGGCAGACCCAAAGTATGACAGCGAGGACTACCCGTATATCCACTATTACAAGGTCACAGCCATGACCAACAATCCGGTCAAGGGTAAAATCCGCATCGAAAAAAGCGGCGCGCTTTTTAGTGGATTTTTAGAGGAAACAAAGAACGTCTATACCGTTCTCACCCCGGTCTACCGCGCCTTGGAATCGCTGAAAGGTGCGGTGTACGGCATCTATGCGGCAATCGACGAGCTGCTATCTGATGGCAGCGACGGGATACGAATCTATGATAGCAAGACCGATGAGGAGATCAAGATTCCAAAGGAAATTTCAACCCACAGCCAGAGTGAAAAAACCGAAGTGCTTGACCCTCTGGGAAAGAGCCATCCGGCAGCCATCTACGAAAGCGGAAGTCTCAGCCACGCAAGCGGCGCAAAGCTCTGGTATCTGTTAGAGCGCGAAAAGTCCGAGCAAAACGAAAAGAAGCTGCTGTATGTATCACCGGAGGAACGGGAGACAAAAGCATTGGATCATTTTGAAACGGAAACTGATTCTCTGAAGATCTCCTACGACATGCAGACCGCGCTTAGCTTTGAAGCAGGCGGCAGAAACATTACAAAGGTACGAATCGTCAAGACCGGAACCTTAAAAGAACAGACCGAAGAAGCTGCTGACCTTGCCTCCCTCATGCAGACCGAGGTGCATACCTATGTCGGCGAGGACGCAGATGGAAAGGACATCGAGCGGCCGCTCGGCTCCTTTGAAATCGGCGGCGATATGTTTACCGGAGAGAAAGGCTCATACCTTGACTATGCGAAGAGCGTAGACGAAACAGAAAACAGCATCACGGAGATCTATGAGGTAAGCTATGTGCAGCAAAAGGGCATGGCAGAGGGCTTTCGACTGACGCTGGACGGCTTTAGCATTGCGGCAAAAGCCGGGGAAGATACTGCTGTCACCACAATTACTTTCCTGACAAGTACCCCAAGCATTGAAGTCGGCGCAGGCTATACCTATGTGCAGGCAGGACGCACCCTGACCTTTACGGCAGCCGCACCGGAAAGCCCGGTATATTTTCTGAGTCCGGACGGTATCAAAACGGAAATGTACTATGCAGGCGGCAGCCTGCAGGCGATGCTTCGGATTCCGATGGATGCGGTGGATGCGAACTTTTCCGAAGTTGTTCCGACGCTAAAGTTTTCGCATCGGGACGCAGAGGGCGGCATGGAGAGGAAAACCCTTGACTGGTTTCATGAACTTAGCTCTGACAATACTGAAGTGATTCTGAAACCATATGACGGCATTACCGTGACCGCGCGCCAGCATGGCGGCAGTGCAGAAGATGTGTATTACAGCCTTGAAATTGTTTCTTCTGCCAATGAAGATGCACCGGTAGAGATCACCTTTTCCGATGGCTATACGATGCAGCTTTACAGTGCAGAAACGCCGAGTGGAAACCGTGCGGGCGTCTTGGCGCTGAGCGGCATCTACAAAACCAATCGTGCGCCAAAGTCCTCGCTGATTGAGACCATCACGACCGATGAAAACGGCCGCGCGGATTCTTCACTTCTGCCGCTTGGCAGGTATTTGCTACGCGAGATCAGCGCGCCGGACGGCTATGTTACGGACAGCACGGCGCAGGAAGTCAGCCTCACCTATGAGAATCAGGATACTCCACTGGTATGGAAGATCCTAAGCCTTACCAACAAACGCTATGAGGTGGAAATCGATCTCAGTAAGGTCTTTGAAACCGCATACCAAAGCGGAAGCTATCTTTCGGGAGCGGGTGCGACCTTTGGTATTTTCGCAGGCGAGGATATCAAGGCGAAGCAAAGCCTCACAGGCCTTACAAAAACTGCAAAGAAAGACAGCCTGATCGGAACCCTTGCGGTAGACCCAAGCGGAAAGGGAAAGAAACGGATCAAGCTTCCGGACGGCATCTATTATCTCAAAGAGCTGTCTACGAAAGCAGGCTACAAACTGAATACCATCCCATTTTACTTCGCAGTCGGCGAGAGCAAGGAAATCACTTCGCAGCCATGCGAATTTGACTATCCGGCGGACGGCGTCAGCGGAAAACTAATCCTGGATCGCAGCGGCAAAGTAGATATACAGCTTAGCGTGCTGCAGCGCTATCCGATGCCGGAAATCACAATAGACGGCAAAACCTATGCGCTGACCGAAGATCTTACAGACGGACTGACGGAAATCCGGTGCGAAGAAGATCGCACAGACATTACCGCAACCGTACTTGCAGGAAAGGAAAGCACGATCACCCTGCCAAACGGCAAGGAATTAAAAGTATCGGCTTCTGAAAACACTTATATTTATATCCTCGACGGCATGGAAAAAACCTATCTTCCGACCGTATCCTACACCGGATATTATACGAGCTTTAACTATGAATTTCCAAAGGTGAGTGGCGAGAGCCTCACAGAAACGAAAACGGAGCTAACTTTTAGCGAAGCTGGCAGCAGCCCGAACCGCTTGAAAGGGACGCTGACACACACACCAAAAACGAAAGAACAAAAACAGGCAGACGGCAGCGTGAAAACCGTTGGGATTCTGGATAAGGACGGAAATCAAGTATTCACGCATCGCCTTGATTTTACCATGACAGATGAAAAAGGCCAGCAGACCGTCACAGACCCTTTATATCGAACCGGGCCAGATGGCAAGACAAACGAAGAAATGCAGGCAGGCCCGCTCCCGGCATTTCATATTGCTGCAGGCGAGCAGCTATCCTTTGAAACGAGCAGCGGGGCAAGCGTAGCTATGAGCCTTACAAAAAGCGGTAATCTCACGATCCGCATGGCAAACACGCAAGCAGGCGCAGTTACAGAGGATGAAGTACCGACAGCAAGTATCGACGGACAGGACGCAAAGGACGCGGTCTTTTTTACGAAAACCGTCACACAGGCAAGACAGGATCATGCCGAAGGCACCCTCAAGATCAAGGTCAATACTTTCGATAATGTGAACGCAGGAGATATTCCAAACGACCGCAAGCCGGGCGAGCCGGGAAGACCAACCCCATCGCCAAGCACGCCGTCCATCCGAACGACCCTTGTCGATGCGAAGAGCGGCACACATGAGGCAGAGCCGGAACGCGACTTCCTGCTGATAGATACCGTTTCCTATTACAACTTACAGCAGGGCGAGTACCGTTTGATCGGAACCCTGATGGACAGAGCAACCGGAAAAGAATTTCTCGCGGGCGGCAAAGCCGTTACCGCGGAGAAAATCTTTACAGCAGGAAATGCAAACGGACAGGAAATCGTCGAGTTTGCATTCCGCACCGAAAACATCGAAGGAAAAAGCCTCGTTGCGTTTGAGAAACTGTACAAAAGAGTGAAACAAGCAGACGGGACTATCACAGAGACTGAAATCGCAAAGCACGAAGATTTGAAAGATGATTGGCAGACCGTCACCATCGGTAAGAAGCCGGACAAGCCGGAAAAACCGGACAAACCAGAAAAGCCTGAAAAGCCGAGTAAACCGGAAAAACCAAAGAATCCGCAGGAAGTGCCAAAGACAGGTGATGCTGCGAATGCAGCAGGCTATCTTCTGCTTCTTGCAGGCGCGGCAGCAGGCCTTGTTTTCAGCACCGGAATGCTCCGAAAAAGAAGAAAAACGAATCGGTAACCCATGCGCGGGCGGCAGCATACCGCCCGCACACCTAAAAAGCTTTTCATAACCCCTGAAAACCGAGCAGTTTTTTTCAAGAAAATCGAGTATAATAGGAATGAAACCGTACATCGTTTTGCAAGTTGCTGATGATTACTTCAATTTTGCCAATACTATGGGTAAAACGGAGGTAATACAAATGAATCAAATGAAAAGCAAACGATATGGATATGTACGCGTATCAACGAAAGAGCAAAACGAAGACCGGCAGCTTTTGGCGATGCAACAGGTGGGAATTCCGATTGACCGCATTTTTATCGATAAGCAGTCGGGCAAAGACTTTGACCGTCCAGAGTACCAAAAACTGTTGCGGGTACTCAAAGAGGGCGACCTTTTACTTGTCAAAAGTATTGATCGGCTGGGCAGAGACTACGAGGAGATCATAGAGCAGTGGCGCTATATCACCAAAGAAATCAAGGCTGATATTAAAGTCATCGATATGCCGCTTTTAGACACCACTTTGAGTAAAGATTTATTGGGAACTTTCATCGCGGATCTCGTACTGCAGGTTCTGTCCTTTGCGGCCGAAAACGAAAGGGAAAATATCAAGCAGCGGCAACGAGAGGGAATCGACGCTGCACAGGCACGCGGTGTGCGCTTTGGCAGACCCGGTGTCAAGATCAGTCCCGAGGTTGAGCATACCATCCTAAAATATATGCAAAAAAAATTGCCCCTGCAAGAGGCGCTTCGGCAAAGCGGTCTCAGTCAGGGAACCTTTTATCGAACGATGAAAGCCATGAACCTTTGACTTTTCAAAAGGTACACCTTTTGGTAAACAATTCGACAAAATATTTTTTCTCAATTCTTTCATATTTTCGACATGTTTTTGTCAAAATAGGTTGCTTTTTTTGATTTGCTATGATAGGATATAGGCATCCGAAAGGCAGAAGGCTATGTAAAATATTCTTTTGCTGACTTACCAAAAGGTGTACCTTTTGAAAAGT
>FR881991.1:0-330 GCA_000435615.1 Firmicutes bacterium CAG:238
ATAACATCTCTACAATCTCCGTTCCGTATTTATCCAGGAATTCCGTGAGAATGCCTTCCTTCTTGCATTTGTCAAGGACTTCAACAATCACATCATTTGTCAGTTCGCTGTCTTCTTTGTAACTTCGCATGATTTCCACGAAGCGGCTGTACTGCCTCAGCGTCTCACATCTTCCCAGGACTTCTGAGTTCTTCTCTGTATTGATATTATACACCTTGACGATGAGTTGTAAAGCATCTTCTTCATCTTTTTGCTTCTCCCCGAGAAAAGAATCCGAGAGGCGCAGTTCCCGGTAGGCAGGGAAATCTTTCGTGCCGTTGTAAAGTAGTA
>FR881991.1:454-536 GCA_000435615.1 Firmicutes bacterium CAG:238
TGCATGTTTTCGTTGATGCTTGACTGGTGTTCGACGAGCACCACAAACCGGCCACCCAGAACAAAGGCGACATCATTCTTTA
>FR881992.1 GCA_000435615.1 Firmicutes bacterium CAG:238
GGTAAAAGACCGCAGAGGCTGCTGCATAGGGTGGATTTCCCGCTTCCGTTTTTGCCTACGATCTTGTATGGCGGAGGATATGGGACTCGAACCAAGCCATGATCTTGAAAACCGCAGAAAACTTTCGTTTTTTAGAAAACACAATATCATATGAAACAAGGCTATCGGACCGCTTACATAAGAAAGTTAGCTGCGCGATAGCCCCTGAAGGACATTCATTATAATGAGATTCGGCTTTTCACATGGCTATGCTGAAGTCGTTCGCTTTCGGTAAGCTGTGAGACCTTAACCCCCTTATTCTTGGCATACTGCATTAGGGCGCGAAGAACCATCGTTTTTTCCATTTGACTGAGCATAATCGGTTCAGACGTCCTTTCGAGGGATTTCCTATTTGTGATATCAAATTTTCGTAAATGTCGAAAACTTCGAAAGGCAAGGTACGACACAGATAAGAACTTTCTAAAAAGAATCCTGCGTTTCTGAAATGTGCAAAGTTAGATTGGCTATAAAACAAAGGGGGGCTGTGCCCTAACGGTTATTTTCCGTTAATGCGACAGCCCCTTTGCTCTCATAAGAGATCAGCTCCAGTTAATCTTGCGTGCAACCTGAGCTTTGGTGGAACCCTTCGCGAAAGTGAAGGTTCCCGCGCTGACTTTTTCGTGGTCAAGCCCCAGACCGTCACAGGCACTCTGATATTCAGCATAGTCGCTGAACAGCCCTGCGTCAATCAGGCACTGAACGGCAGCCGAAGCCGTTGTTCCCGTGACATCCACTTCCACATCTTTTGAAAGCTTGCCGTCAACCCAAAGCTGGGCAGGCTGAGCGGGATTCGTATTATCGCCGCCCGTCGTGCCGGAATTATCGTTATTGTCGGCTCCGGTATTGTCTGCAGGCATATCGCCGGTGTTCGTATCATCCGGCTGCGTGCCGCCTCCGATTGGCCTTTTTAAAGACGGGGCATCAGCATTTTTTTCACCAGCCGGGTCATCCGCATTTATCAATTCCTTCGGATACTGGAGAATCACATCCATTCTCCAAGCTATAATCAAAGCCGCCGCTGCAAGAATCAGGGCCGCTATAATAATATCATTTTTATCGTAAATAAAATCTTTCAGCTTTTTCATTTTCCCCTCCGTAAGCAGTACTAAAAACTACTCATATATTTTAACACATTTAGACTTTTTTCTCAAGGTGTTTTGTTGTATAATGGTTCTATGTTTAAAATTGAGATAACAGAGAATCAAGCGAACCAAAGGCTTGACAGATTTTTAAAAAAATATTTTAACAACGCCTCCCTTGGGACAATCTATAAACTGATACGCAAAGACGTCAAGGTGAACGGCAAAAGGGCAAATGAAAGCACCCTGCTTGCAAACGGCGACGAACTCACGCTCTACATCAGCGACGAAACCGCGGCGGGGCTTCGGAAGGAAAAGAGGCGCGTCAAAGTGAAGAAGCAGTTTAAGATTGCTTACGAAGACGACGATCTTTTGATTGTCGAAAAACCTTTCGGGCTGCTCACACACGGCGATCGCACGGAGAAGAAAAACCACCTTGCAAACCAGGTAATCGATTATCTGATTGAAAAAGGCGACTATAATCCGCGGACGGAAACCACATTTGTGCCGGCGCCTGCAAACCGGCTCGACCGCAACACGACCGGGCTTGTGATTTTCGGCAAGAACGCGGCGGCACTCCAGAAGCTGAACCGCATCATACGCGAAAAAGATCAAATCCATAAACTCTACCTTACCATAGTGGCAGGAGATCTTGAGAGACCGGTGCGCCTGCGGGCGAAGATGACCAAAGACGAGACGAAGAACGTGGTGAGTGTGCTTTCTGAAGAGGGAGAAGGCAAGTTCATGGAAACCGTGGCAAGGCCGCTTATGCACGCAAATTGGAAGGGCAGAGAATACACGCTGACGGAAGTGGAGATTTTGACAGGCAGAACGCACCAGATTCGCGCACACCTTGCAAAGGCGGGCTATCCGGTAATCGGCGATGTCAAATACGGTGACAGAAAAGTCAATGCGGTTATGGAAAAGGAGTTTGGGCTTACGACGCAGCTTCTTCATGCCTATAAACTGGTTTTCGAGCCCGACGCAGTTGAAGATGGATTTCCGGAGACTGTCGAATCAACGCTTCCTCCGGATTTTGAACGAATAAAACAGACTATTTTTGGAAATAATACGAGGTGACAAGATGATGAAAAATATACTCGAATGGGTGAAAGATATATTGATTGCGGTTGTGATTGCAGGTGTGATTCTTTTGTTTCTCAAGCCGATTATCATACAGCAGCACTCCATGGAACCGAACTTCCAGCCGGGTGATTATGTGATAACAAGCCGTCAGGCATATACGCTTTTCGGCGAACCTGAAAGAGGGGACATTATCGTTTTCAAGTCCCAACTTTTGGATGAAGAAGGAAACGAAAAAAATCTCATCAAGAGAATTATCGCGCTGCCGGGTGATACAATCGAAATCAAAGCGGGCTACACATATGTAAACGGTGAAAAAATCGACGAACCGTACGTTGCCGAGCAGGGCATTTCGGGCGAAATGGATGCGATTACGATTCCGGAAGGACAATTCTTCGTTATGGGCGACAACCGCGGCGTCAGCGAAGACAGCCGTTCGGCGAGAGTCGGAACCGTTTCCGAGGATTCGCTGGTAGGTAAAGTGGTGCTCAGGCTGTACCCGTTCAGCAAAATCGAGAAATTCTAAACAAAACGGGAGGCTGAGGTCTTGGCGAAATTTTTTCTGAGAACAGGTTCGGCAATCGTCGGAATTGTTTTGGCAATCGTGCTGTATATGAACTTCGGGATTTTTGAAATCAAAACCGTTTTCATGTATCCGGCACTCAAGCCGGGGCAGCATGTGCTGATTCACAAGACCTCGGCAGAGCAAATCAGTATCGGAGATTTGGTACTTTTCGAAGTGCCCTTTTATGATTTTGACACGCAGGAGGGAATGCTGGCGGTACGCAGGGTGTCCGGGATAAAGGACGGCACGCTACGGCTGGAATGCGATGCACCGGCGGTGGCGAAAGATGTTTTGGCGGTGGACGAAGAGAGCGTTAGGGGAAAGGTGATTTTATGGCAAAAAAAGAACGAAAGCTAGTGGCAAACAACAAAAAGGCTTATCACGATTTTTTTATAGAAGAAACATATGAGGCGGGCATTGTGCTGACCGGCACCGAAATCAAGTCGGTGCGCCAGGGAAAAGTCAGCATTAAGGAAAGCTACGCGAGAATCAGGGACGGCGAAATGATGCTTTACGGCATGAACATCAGCCCGTATGAGCAGGGCAACCGCTTCAATGTGGACCCGCTCAGAGAGAGAAAGCTTTTGTTACATAAGCAGGAAATAAGGAAGCTCATCGGACAGACGACGCTGAAGGGGCTGACGATTGTTCCGCTTAAAGTATATATTAATGAAGAGGGCCGCGCCAAGGTTGAAATCGGGCTTGCACGAGGCAAGAAAAATTACGACAAGCGTGAGGACATCGCAAAGCGTGATGCAAAGCGCGACATGGATCGCCGCATGAAAACGCGCGGGTGATGTAACCTTTTTGCCTTCAAAACGGAGTTATTAATGAGAGAGGCGCTCGAAAGAGCACAGATTTTGACATTATAGGAACAAGGGGATGTAAAGGTTTCGACGGGGGTGTAGAAGCCGGATAAGCGAGCGGTAGTTGGCTCAGACTACCTTAAAAAGGGCCCGTTAAATATAAACGCTAAAAATAACAACAATTTCGCATTAGCAGCATAGTTCTGCAGCGCCTAAGGCGCGACGCGCGTCGGCCACAGCTCACCCGTAGGCTGTGATACCGGCGTCGACTATACGGGAAAACCTGCAGGGAGTTCTCGGTACCTCGCAGGGAACAACGAGATAGCCGACATGGCAGCATGTTAATGGGCGGCCACGGAGGCGAAATTTTAAAACATTGACTGCGCTCGGAGAAAGTCCTGTGGAAATGCTTTCGGACGCGAGTTCGACTCTCGCCATCTCCACCACAACCCGGCCCGGAATACGAAAAGTGTTCCGGGCTTTTCAAAAGATAGGAGAATAATAACATGCTGAAAGTCGGAAAATTAGACAACGCGCTGCTTTCAAAGGCGGTTATCAACAGAATAAAATGCAAAAGACCGGAGGTGCTTGTGCATGCCGGAGTCGGAGAGGACTGCGCGGCAATTGATTTCGGCGAGTATGAGTGCGTGATGTCAACCGACCCGATTACGGCGTCAGTGAATGACATCGGCAGGCTTTGCATACATATATCCGCAAACGATATCGCCTCAAATGGGATAGAACCAATTGGGATTCTGCTGGCGGTGATGCTGCCGGAAGGAACGACCGAAGAGGATATCACCCACATTATGGGACAAGCTGCTGAGACAGCGGCGGAATGCAACATCGAAATCATAGGCGGACACACGGAAATCACCAAAGCCGTAAACCGTCCGGTGATCGTATCGACCGCAGTCGGCAGAGGCTTCAAAGGTCAATCGGCATCGGCTTCCGAGATAAAACCGGGAGATGCCATCCTTATGACTAAGACGGCAGGAATTGAGGGAACAGGCATAATTGCCTGTGACTATGAAGAGGAACTCAGAGAAGTTTTGAGCGGCGAGGAACTCGAACACGCAAAATCGCTTCTCTCGAAGGTCAGCGTTGTCAAAGACGGAATCATAGCAGGGCGTATCGGCACGCACGGCATGCACGATGTGACGGAAGGCGGTATTCTCGGAGCTGTATGGGAAATGTGCAGCATCGCAGGAACCGGAGCACGCCTTGATGCCGAAGCAATACCTGCAGACGATGTGACACGCAGAATCTGCGAACATTACGACATCAACATGCTTAGACTGATTTCCAGCGGCTCAATGCTTATAATGACAGAAGAAGACAAAAAAGAGGAAATCATCAGGGAACTTGCGGCACAGGGAATACCCGCAGCGCAGATAGGAAAAATCGTTCCGAAAGAGGAAGGTTTATCCATTTGTGAAGGCGGAAAACAAACCCAAATTGGCCCTCCGGGACCAGACGAATTATACAAAATTGTTAAATAATTGAATAAAATTTGGTGCAGCCGGACATACTCTTTTGTGAAGAAATAGTGAAAAACTGGACAATTTCAACATTTTCGGGTATAATGGAAAAGTCTGCGGGAGAAACCCGTCCGCAGATACTATTTTGAAAAGAGGAAATATTATGTTTAAAAAACTCATTGCAGTGCTTATGGCATTGGCAGTGGCTGCATGTTCGGCAGTTCCGGTTTACGCTGATTTGGATCAGGTAACCACCGGAGTTCAGACGGAGCAGCAGACGGCCGAGCCGGCAGGCACCGGAGAAATAGGCAGTACCGGGGAACAAGAACAAGCACCGAACACGAATGATTCTGAAAGCGGTCAGAACAGCGGAAACGACCAAACAGGTGAGAACGTAGAACCGGCCGACACGAAGGATCAGGATAAGGACAAAGACAAGGTAAAGAAACCGACTAAAAAGAAGATATCAAAATATCAGAAAGGACTTGCCGGATATATTCGCAGCAAGAACCGAAAGCTAAGCAAACAATGGTCAATTACACTCGCCGGCTATTTCATTAAGTCCGGCAAAAAACACGATATAGATCCGAAAGTTCTCATGGGGCTTGCACTCCGCGAGAGCAACTTCCGTGCAAAGGCAAAGAGCCGCTACGGATACAAAGGAATGATGCAATGCGGAGATTCCTTTGCGAAGCGATACGGCTATAAGCCGTCGGATTTATACAAGGCAGATGTCAGCATTGAAATCGCTGCCAAGTATCTCAAAGCTATGAAGAAACGACACAAAACATACTCAAAAGCGATTTGCTGCTATGTCTGCGGAAGCGGTGCAGTAGCCAGGGGCGTTCATTCCCGGGAGCCCGGCAGATCGGTGATGAAAGTAAGAAGCAATATTAAAACGTTTCTTAAGAACAACGGATATGTTTAGCAAAATCGAGACCCCGACTCATCAGTCGGGTTCTTGTTTTTATGCACAAGCCGTGATATACTTTCGGTAATGGGGGAAATTGATATGGCGATTACAACGAAAAAAACACCATGGGAAAAAGAATGGATTGATTTGCAAAAGAAAGAGGCAAGATTTACGCATAGGAGGAAAGAAGGCCCGACATCCGTGCTGATGCAGAAACTTGACAAGGTTGTGCCGAAGAAACTCAGTGGAACGCTTAATGCTGCTTTTTATAAGGCTTTTGCGGTCGTGTTCGAAAAGGGAACAGGCATAATCGAAAAAACATACAACAAAGAAAAGAAAGAAACCGATTTTAAGGTGAACACATATGCCTCCGAAATCTCCGACAGCAGGCGGGCGGCGAAGACTTTCACTAAGCAGGCAAAATCCGCCAAAGGCCTCAACCTGCTCATCTCAAGCGTGGAAGGCGTGGGAATGGGAATCGCAGGCTCTGCAATCCCGGACATTCCTGTTTTCATAGCGATGGTGCTCAAGAGTGTGTACGAAATCGCACTCAGCTACGGCTATGAATACCGCTCCGACGAAGAAAAAATCTTCATCCTCAAAATCATCGAAGCCGCGATGTGTGACGAGGATGAGTTTATGCAAAAGGATGCGGCGCTTAACAGTGACATTCACGGAATCGTGCTGAACGGAGATTTTATAGGCGAGGGAGACTGGAACATCAGCAAGGAGGACCAGATGAAGCGCGCCGCGGCGGCTTTGTCCGCAGAAATGATATACACCAAGTTCGTACAGGGATTTTTCCTGGTCGGAATGGTGGGCGGCATCTTTGACCCGATCTATGTAAACAGAATCAGCGACTATGCCGTGCTCAAATACAGAAGAAGATTTTTGGAAGGTAAACTAAACCATGAAAAATAATACATTATATCTTACGCAGGCGTCGCTTATTGCGGCACTGTATGTGATGCTCACCATAATTTCAAATTTTGCGGGGCTTGCCAGCGGCGTGATTCAGCTCAGGCTTTCCGAGATGCTGACAATCCTTCCGGTATTTACCCCGGCAGCGATTCCGGGGCTTGCGGTGGGCTGCGCGGTTGCAAATCTTGCCACAGGCTGTGCACTGTGGGATGTTGCGTTCGGAACACTCGCAACAACTTTGGGAGCACTCGGCACATACTATATAGGAAGAAAATATCCGTATGCGGGGCCTGCATTCCCGATTGCGGCTAATGCACTAATTGTACCAAAGGTGCTGCAGGTTGTGTACGGAGCCGAAGGTACCTACTGGTACTTCATGCTGACGGTGGGAATCGGCGAAATTCTCTCCTGCGGCGTGCTCGGCATTATTTTGTACCGGGTGCTGAGGAAAACAAAGATTTTTGAAGAATAAGAATTAACGATAAGATTAATCTAAAACGGGTGTCCGAATTCCATTCGGACACCCTGTTTTGTAAGTTTATTTCAATATCCACTTCGGATTTTTCTTGCGCACATGCGGATCCTTGACGATTGTTTCCGGTGGAGTTTCCAGCAGCGCCGGATTCTTGTAGTAACGAGAAAGCTCTTTGAAGCAGCACCCGTAGTAGTGGCCGTTTGCGATTCGCTCGTCGGTTACGATTCCAAGCTCCATGATTTTTTTCTCCTCGACCGTCTCACCATTCTTCACAATCTTCTTCATCGGCTGCCCCATTGATACGAAAACACCGGTCGTACCGAACTCATACAGATGGTGGTAGATGGTGTTGGTTCGGATGGAAGCCAGATTGGTAACAAAAAGTGATGTATGGAACGGGCTTGCGTCAACAATGCTCATCGGCAGAGTGAAGAACTTGTCAAGCAGCTTCAGAAAACCGATGCCGAAAGTCAGAAGGAACGGCGTCCTGCAGAGCTTTGCGGCAAGTTTATCCATGGAATTCGGGCCCTTGAGATTTTTTGCACGATCGATAGCTGCGTTGATTTTGTCGTTGACGATATCAAGCGTATCATCCAAGTTGAAATATAACTTGCTCACCGTGTCCGACTCGGCCCCCGGAGTAAGCGTTACGAACGAAACGCAGAAATGATTGCGCGCATAAATTTTCTTGTTCATAACGAAACGGTTCAAATAAGGATTCTGCGAAACCAGCCGCAGATATCCGGCAATGATGATGCTCATGTGAGAGATGCTTACACCGCGGCGGCGGCACTGCCTTATGTAATCCTGAATCGGCTCAAGGTCGATATTTACCTTAATCGAGTTGGAAGCATCATACCGCTGGGGCATGATGTGCGGGACGATTTCATACATCGGGTCATTGCCCTTGACACGATATCCATCACTTCTATACATATATTATGTTCTCCTATTATGTACTCCTAACGCACATGGCGCTAAGAAAATGCTAATAAACTGCTAATAAAACTCCCACAATTATAGAACATTTTGGTCTGTATTGCAAGTTTTTGTTAAAATCCGGTCATTCCTATGATATAATAATATGCACATATGGCGTGCTGTGATAAATGCGGCCGCAGAGGAAAAGGAGAAAAACGATGAACTACTATGTCTGTAAAGAACAGGACTATTCGATAGGCAGATGGTCGGGAGGAACTACGACGCAGCTTGCGATTCATCCCGCAAAGAGCAGCTATCTCGACAGGAATTTCGTATGGAGACTGAGCTCCGCTACGGTTGATGTCGAGGAATCCGATTTCACCAAGCTCCCGGACTACGACAGAGTGCTTATGGTACTTAAAGGCGAAACCGTGCTCAGCTACGAGGGAGAAAGAGTCGTCAGACTCAAGGAACTCGAGCAGGACCGTTTTGACGGTGCATGGAAGACCAAGAGCTTCGGCAAGATTACAGACTTTAACCTCATGGTCAGAAAAGGAAACGAGGGGTATCTTGATGTCGTATACCCGAAATCAGAGAAAGAGACCATGACATCCGAATATGAAACAAAGCTTCCGCTGGTGACACACGCTCTGTATTGTAAGGAAGGCTACCTCGTTGTGGGAATCGGCGGCGAAACACAGATGGTGCAGCCGGGCCAGCTTATCGTTATGGAATTCGTGCCGGGCGACAAGGTGCAGTACTCCGTCATGGGCGAAGGCACGGCAATCCGTGCGCAGATTTTTGCGGCGGACATGAATGACGAACTTTATCCGGTGGAAATCCCGCCTGAGAAAGCAACCTTCGACGACTTCAAAGCCTGCGTATACCTTGCAAACATCCAGTTCAGACTGGCGAAATATATGATAAAGAGCCTTAAGACCACATGGTTCGATGAGCAGCTCAGCGGCGCAATCCGCAAACTCGAGAGACTTTATGTTACTTTCTTCGTATTTATAATAGGGCTTGTGACAATCGCATCCATGGGAGCTATGAACGAATGGGACAGCGTGATTGTTTTGCTTGGGATTTTGGCATGGATTCTCGTTGACTGCCTGCTCATATCCCCACTGATCTACTTCGCCGTGATGCCGAAGCCTGTCCGCAAGCACATTAAGGACATCGACAAACTCACGCCGTACGAGCAAAAGGTGCGTGAAGCAGAACTCGGCCGCAATGAACGCGCTGAGAAGATCCTCAAGAAATACAAGAACAGCGGCAGGTACACGGGGCTGTAAGAATAAACGGCTTCGCCAAAACGCCGAAAAATAGCTTGTAAAAAATGTAAGCAAATACTAAAAATGTAATTGACAAAGAGAGAAAAGAAGCATATAATTTTAGTAATTAAGAGGCATTTAAAAATTGAGAAAAACTTAAATGCTTTGTTGCTGCTAAGTTTTATAACGAAAAGGAGACCAAAATGGTATTTATAAATGATTCGCTAAATGTAGTTTTGCTTGGTGATTGGAACCAGCTCTATAGTCAACCGGATTGGATCGCGGAGAATGTATTTGAGAAGGAAGAAATGGAAATAGGGCTTAGTGGACAAGGAACAGATTTTACGGTTCGCTATAAGGCAGACGGTGTCATAATTGCACCGGGGCTGAGCAGCATGATTTTTTCTGTAACTGATACAGGCGAAAGCGAATTGAAATCTTTATGCGAATATTTGAATAATTTTTTGGAAAAGGCCTCTACGCCACAATTTGCGGCATATGGATTAAACGCTGAATTTGTAGAAGAAAATGTAAGTGCGTTTGCGGATGTGATAGACTCAATGGCGGATGCAGAGGCACTTGTAAATAACGGATGTGTAATTGTTTCAACCCAAATCAGCAGAACATTAAGGCGGAATAATAAACTTATTAATATGAGTTCTAATTTAGAAAATAATAATTTGCAGATACGTTTTAACGAGCATCATATCGCAGAAGAGTCCCGTCCGAACTTTACTTTGGAGCTTGTAAAGAGTTTCATAAAAGAGTGCAGAGAAATTTTAAGTGGATTAGGATATGAAATGGAAGGTGAAGAATAGTGGCAAGTACGAAGCATGACAAAATAGAATTTGGAAGAAATATACGCATTACTGTAGAAATGCCGGCAAACAATCGGGGAACTCAGAAAAGCAGGCCGGAACAAGAGGAAGCAATAAAAATAATCGGTAAAGAAACTGACGGAAGGATGTTTTCCGGTTATAGAAAAGTAAATTATGCGGAAAAAAGAATGCAAGAAACATATCAGAAGGTCAATAAAATGTTAGGAGGCAACTAATGTCTTCGGAGATAACAACAAAAGGATATGAAATCGATAGAAATGTTCATTTCACATATAAAGCAGAGCCTGATAAAAACGCACTTTGCCAAGGGGATATTTTGGAAGTGACAGATGGACTGTCACAAGTTCTAAAAGAGGTTCATCCGTATTTCTTAAACGAGCAATATAAATATTTTATGGTTTTGTCCCAAAGTTGTGATTTAGTGCGTAGGAATGGGAAAAAATGCAAAACTCCGTACATTACGCTGGCAGCTATCAGGAGCTATGCGGATTTTTTAGAGAGAAGCCTCATCAAAGAAAAGTATGCCGAAAGAAATCACGGGCTTTTATTGATGGATGACAAAAACAAAACTCGGGCATATCAACTAATTGAGCGTCTATATAACAATACAGAGCCTGAATATTTTTTTCTTTATAAAGAGGATGCCTTGGATTTCCCGGAGTCAATGGTTGTCTACTTAAAAGTGTCTATTGCGTTAAAGAGCGGTGAACACTATGATGAATGCTTAAAGGCGAAGAAAATAGAATTGGCAGACGAGTTTAAAGCTAAGCTCGGGTGGCTGGTCGGTAATATGTATTCCAGAGTGGGAACGACAGATTGGGAGGGGGTTATGTCAGCGAAAGAAAGACAAAATATGCTGAATTCCGATTTGCATTCCAGATGTATAATCGGCAGCAAAAAGCAAATAAGCGAACTGAAAATAAAACTGGCAGAGAGTTCTGAATCTGATTTCAAATACGAAGATGCGGCTACATATATTGCAAATATTCATATACAAAATAAATATGAGGAATTTATGAGTATCATGGAAGAAATAATTGATACATCCAGTAAGAGTATACCGCAAAAAGAAAAACAGAACTTATTAAATGCAATCAAAAGTCGCAGCAAATTAAAAACTCTTATTACATAATGAAAAGAAAACACCACAGAGGCTGCTGAGGAATCGGCAGTCTTTTCTAAAAAAAATTTGTAACTTTTGTAACCTTTTGCACCTCATATCGGAGTTACTAGTGAAAGGTTGAGACATGGGCCTTTGCGGAGCGGGGCGATATCCTCGCGGAAAAGAGTGATTTTCACAGAAAAAACACTTGCAAAGTCGAAAACCTTTTGGTAAACTATAACGGAATTATTTCATATTGTGATATGTTGTGGGACTATGTCCATTTTCACAAGACCTTACAATATGAGCAAAAATTAAAAAAGGGAGGAATTCTAAAAATGAAAAAATTATTAACAGTGCTGTTAGTAATCGCTGTTATGTTCACGTTCAGCTTTGGAAGCGCAATGGCAACAACATATACGCTTGATGACTATGCAACTGCTTTGACTGCTGAAAAAACTGCACAGCTGGGTTACATCAACAGTGTTAAGACTCAGTATGTAAATTCACTGACTTACGATGATGATGGATTCGCTACTGTAAACGGCACTAAGTACATGAAGGCTGCCCTCGAAGCGGCTGCCGACGAAGTTATCGCTGATGCTGATAAGGCAATGAAAGCAGCTATCGATAGCATACTTAACAGTTTTGAAGACACAACTACTGCTCCGGACAAATCTGTAGTAGCGAACGTTGCAGCGCACTATAACACAGTTGCTGTTTTCGGACCATTGGTTGAAGCAAAGACTGACACTTTAAATAAGACACAGGCTCCTTTAACTAAGAAGTTTGTTCAGGAAAAAGTTACAGTTGACCTCAGCAAGTACAACTCAACAGATAAGACTGAACTGGTTGACGGCGTTAAAATCACAAAGGCACAGTATGTTCAGAAACTTATGGACGATGCTAACGATGCAATTGCTGCTGCAGATAAAGAATCTACAGATGATGCAAAAATGAACGGCTATTGGACAGCATATAACACTTTCAAGACTGCATTTGATGCTGTTAAGACTCTTGACGATGAAAAGTACGAAGAAGAAATCGGTGCGGGCACAGTAGAAGCTGCTGTTGAAGCATATGCAAAGGCTGCTCTTGAAGCTGTAGATGCACAGCTTGATAGTGCTTTTGAAACTGGCAAATCACTTGCAAACATGGCAGCAGATGATACAGTTGATTTCTCTGCACTCGTTGGAACTGGTGCTTTAAAACCTTTCTGGGAAGCAAACAAGACAAATGCTAACAAGGGCGAACTCTTTGGCGCTGCTGTTGCAAACATCAAAAAAGTTACGAGAACAGAAGTTGTGGCAATCGTTAACGGCTACAAAGCTGCTGTTGCTGCTTCCAAGCCTGCAGTTAAGGCTTTTGCTGACGGAGATGCTGCAAAACTTAATTTAACTAACCCGACTGCACTTGAACTTCTTGCAAGAGCATCTGATGCTGTTGAAGCATATGCAGACGTAACTAAGCTTGCCGGCAAGTACAAGGCTGCTTATGTAGAAGGCGTTAAGGTGTATGATGATGCTAGCGTAGATACAGCTTTAAAGGCTGCAGAACAGTTAGTATATGATGATATGGCAACAGGCACATTCAAAACTGCCGCTCAATATCTTGAAGCAGCAGCTGATGCAGAAAATGTTACTTTAGAAGCACAGAACTATGAATATGAAAAATTCATGAAAGCTGTTGAAGATGCTGCTAAGAAGTTCTTTAAAGATGGAACAGAGGCAACAGAAGTTCAGGTAAAAGTTTCTTACGGCGATGACAAAACTGCAGAAGCTGATCTTGTATACCTTAAAGGAACTTATGCATCCGGAGCTCAGGGTCAGGATAAGTGGACTAAGATTGCTAAAGATACAATTAGAGATTTAAGAGATGCACAGTCCTACGACGAAATCAAAACTATCATGGCTAAAGCTGCTGAAGATCTTGGCAAGCTGTTAAAGGCTGATGACAAGGCAGATGTAGAAAAAGCTCGTAATGACTACAAGGGTGCATTAGCTAACTACAAAAATTTAAAATTAAGCCTTGTAGATACTAATGTATATCCTGAAGCAACTCTTGAAGCTGCTCGCGCTCAGGGAGAAGAACTCATTGACAAAGCTGTAACTGTTGATGCTGTTAAGGCTGCATATGAAGAAGCAAAAGCTTTAATCGACAATGTAAAGACTAAAGACGAATTAAAGGCTGCTAAGGAAGCATTAGAAAAACAAATTTCCGAACTTCCTTATACTGCGAAACTTACTGTAGCAGACAAAGCTGCGGTAAAGGCTGCATACGATGCATATCATGCATTTACAAAGATGGCAGGTGCTGATGTACAAGGAATTACTTCTAGCGTAACTTTACTGCAACAGAAATATGACAAGGTAAATGAATTAGTTGCAGAAGAAATCGATGCTAAGGCTAAGGCAATCAATGAAAAGTTAGATGATGTAGCAACAAATTCCGATGCTGATATCGCCGCTAAGGTTGCATTAAAGGCAGAGGCTGAAGCTATTTTAGCAGAAGCTGAAGCATTAACAGATGAAATTGAAGCTGTTAACGAAGATCATGATAAATTCCTCAAAGATGTTGATATGACTGAGGTTGACGATCTTGATGAAGTTGATTTCTCTGCTGCAGTTGCTGCAGATGCTTCAAGAAAGTTAACTAAGGCTGGTAAAGAAGGTGCAACTTTTGAAGAAATGAAAGAAGCACTCGACGCTTATAATGCATTAACTGATAAACAGAAATATCAGCTTGATGCTAAGGCACTTCCGCTTATCAAAGTTTTAGAGCAGAAATTAGGAATGACTGTTAAATCCTTAAAGATTACTGCTAAGTCAACAGCTAAGAAGGGCTCCATCACAGTTAAGTGGACTGTAAAGGGCGAAGCTGACATCGACGGATTCGAAGTATGGAAATCCACAAAGCACTCCAAGGGTTACAAGAAAGCCTTCACAACAACTAAGAAGACTTACAAGAACTCCAAGGGTCTTAAGAAGGGAACTAGATACTACTACAAAGTTAGAGCTTACAAAGTAATTGACGGCGTTAAGGTAACTTCCGACTGGTCAAACAAAGCTCGCAGAGTAGCTAAATAATTCAATTCTAAAGATTCGAATTACTTAAACTAAAAACTGATCATTACAAAAGCCCCCTCCGGATTGCCGGAGGGGGCTTTGCGCATGTGCTTGGATAAAATTTCCTATTATTTCTTGTTATTTTTATACAAAATACTCTTGTTAGTCGCCTCCAAAAATCGTATAATATCAGTAACTGGATAAAGGCGCATTTTGGAAATCTGCGCTTTACAGACTTTGAGATTATGATATAAGAAAGGAAAATGAAATGAAAAGGATTTTAGCAATTTTACTATCATTAACTTTAGTAATCTGCATGTTTCCTGCCATGACGACTACAGCGTGGGCAGCAGTAGCCCTGAACAACAGTTCAGTATCTCTTGACAAAGACAGTGCAGAATATACCGGAAGTTCTGTTACTCCGACAGTGACCGTAAAGGATGCAAACGGAGCGGATGTTACGGGACAGTGTACTCAAAAATGGACAGACAAACAAGGAAGTGAAGTGACTTCAATAAAGGATGCGGGTACATATACGTTGACCGTAGAAGGTAACGGAACAGATGTTACCGGAAAAGTAACAAAGACATTTGTTGTGAAGCCTGTTGACTTCTCAAGAGCAAAGATTGAGTATACCAACTCAACATTAAAAGAAAACTTTAAAGGTGAGGATGGCACAGCATTTGATAATGTAAAA
>FR881993.1:0-14464 GCA_000435615.1 Firmicutes bacterium CAG:238
GACTTGTTTTGGCTATCACTGTCAGGAGCATTCTCTCATATTTTTTGAAGTTTGCATAGGTGCGCATGGTTTGACGCTTACGAAAAGAGGGCAGGCATATGAACAATTTTGATGAAATTCTAAAAAAACTTCCAAGAAGCATTTCAGATGATCTAAAGTTACTTCCCGCATCCGTAATTTCTGAAGTGGAAGAAGTAAGACTTCGATGCGGCAGAAACATAAGGCTGAAAAGTAATTTCTTTGAAAAAGCAATCGCCCATATCATAACCTCCGAAGAACTGCGAAGTACATTAAACAGCTTGATAAAGTATTCTTTTTATGCCTATGAGCAGGATTTGGCAAACGGATTTGTAACAATCGAAGGCGGACACAGAGTCGGTGTATGCGGCAAAGTCGTCATTAAAGACGGAAGACCCGCACTGATAAAGGAAATCAGTTCGCTGAATATCCGATTTGCAAAGGAGATAAAAGGCTGTGCGGATAAACTGACAAGCGAGGTACTTGACGATAACGGCAAGGTGATAAACACGCTGATTGTATCACCTCCCGGCTGCGGCAAGACTACAATGATACGGGATTTGACGAGAAATATAAGCAATCGGAGGCTTCAGGTGGCTGTGTGTGACGAACGATCCGAAATTGCGGGAATGTATTGCGGCAGGACGAGTTTTGACCTTGGGAGCAGAACCGATGTGCTTGACGGCTGCGACAAAGCATACGGCATTCCGATGTTGATCCGATCGATGGCTCCGGATGTAATCGTAACCGATGAAATCGGCAAGACAGAGGATATAAGAGCCGTTCAGCAGTGTCTCAGCACGGGAGTCGGACTGATAACGACGATACACGGGAGCAATTTGGATGAAATTGAAAGTTCCGCTATCGGAAGTCTCATACGAGAAAAGGTATTTAAAAGAATCGTATTTTTGACAAAAGAAGGCGGTCCGGGAACCATCAAAGAGGTGCTCCATGCTTAAATTCGCGGGAATCGTCGGACTTGTGGCAGCACTTGGACTTATCGGAATTTTAAAAGCGGAGGAATTGAAATCCCGTGTAAAGGATCTTGAGGATTTTCTGAGGATGTGTCTTTTTCTGAAAAGCAAAATAAACTATCTGCGGGAACCTCTTACATACGCGTACTCGACGGGAAATTCGGGGAGTGGGAATCGGGCGGATTTACTGCTGCATGAGGTATTTGTCGAGATTGATGAAAAACAAGGGGAAATCGAAGAAATATGGGCTCAAAAAGCGAATGAGATATATAAAACCTCTCGTCTCACCAAGGCGGATATGAATTACATCCGTTATCCCGGAAAATTTATCGGACAGACCGATTACGAAAATCAGCTTTATCAATTTGAATATATTCAAAGTTCATTGGAAAATCAAATAAAAGAAGCCGATGAAGAATTAAAAAGGAAAGGGCCATTATATCGAAAGCTTGGTTTTTTTGCAGGGGCTCTGATAGGAATAATACTTTTTTAAAAAAAGTAAGGAGAGAACATGTCTTTTGATGTTGACATTTTATTTAAGATTGCTGCAATCGGTATTGCAATTGCACTTCTTAATCAAATATTGAACAAAGCGGGGCGCGAGGAGGAGGCCATGATGACAACGCTTGCGGGAGTTATCATCGTTCTTGCGATTGTAATTAAGATGATAAGCGAGTTTTTCGACACAATAAAAACTTTTCTGAGTTTTTAGAAGGAGATTACAATACAATGCTTGCAATAATAAAGATTTGCGCGGTTGCCGTTGTCGGGGTAATCATCGTCGCTTTGATACGAAATTACAAGCCGGAATTTACGGTTGAAGCTGTCTTGTGCACTTCAATCCTGCTCTTATTTTATATTTTGGAATGCCTCCGATACGGTTTTGCGTTTATAGACAATTTTTATGCGCGGCTTACATACGGACATGACTATTTTCCGATTATTATTAAAGTTCTGGCCATCGCATATGTAACGGAGTTTGTCTTTTCATTGTGTGAAGACGCAGGGGAAAAGTCAATCGGTACAAAAGTTGAGATGGCAGGTAAAATCGCAATTTTTTTTGCTGCAATCCCGATATTTACCTCGCTGATAAACCTGCTTGACAGTCTGATTTAACGGAAAATGGATTACAAAGAAATACTGAAAGAACAATTTCATAATGTTGTTGATTTGGATCAAATCGATGAAATTTCAAAGGAAACTTATGAACTCAGCGAGGGGCTTTCCGAATCCTTCAGCCTCGAAAAAATACTGGAGTCTACCCTAAACGGAGAAAGTTTTTTTCATAATCAGGAACTTATTTCGGGAATCAAAGACCTGGCACTGTATGAAATACGAAATGCGATGATTCTGGGTGTGGAAATCCTGATAATCTGTGTCGTAATCGGGCTTTTGAAAAACCTTTCGGCGTCTTTCGGCAGTAAATCCATGTCCGATATTTCGATGCTCGTATGTACGATGGTGATAATCGGCATTTCAATGAACAGTTTTAGGATTGTGTATCAGCTTGCGCTGGATTCGGTAAGCGTAATGGTCAGCACAATGGAAATTCTGACGCCGATATTGCTTGGGATAATGATATCAACGGGGGCCGTAACATCCGGGAGTATTTTGAGCCCTGTTATCATAGGCTCGGTTACAGGATTTGGTGTAATCTTGAAGAAAATTATCCTTCCGGCACTGTTTGTGGCAACCATATTGGGTTTGATAAATTGTTTAACAGAAAAAGATTATGTAAACAAACTCGGAAAACTCATCCGGAATGCGTCACTTATCGTAACAGGACTGATAATTGCTGTTCTCACGGGAATTATTACAATCCAGGGTCTGATTACCGAAACATCTGACAGCCTTCTGATGTCGGCGGCAAAATATTCCCTGAGTACATTCATACCGATTGTCGGCGGCTTTACATCTGACACGATTGAACTGTTTCTTCGCTGCATGGGGACGATTAAAAATGTAGTCGGGGTATTTGCAGTCATTACGCTTGTGCTGATTGTGGTTGTGCCGCTTATCAAAATCCTGATTATTGCTTTGATTTACAAACTGACGGCGGCTGTGACCGAGCCTGTAAGCGAGAGTAAGATCTCGGACGGTCTCAACGAAATGGGAAGCTGCCTGATATCAATGGCATCCATCATGTTTTTCTGTGCGCTGCTTTTCATTATGTTTGTAAGCATTATCCTGAGAATAGGGGGAAATGCATAATGAGCGAGATATTTCAGTGGGTGAGAGATATTTTTATCATCATAATTTCGCTTACGTTTTTCCAGATTCTCTTGCCTGATTCGACTATGACCAAATACGTGAAATTCATCTTTTCCATAATAATTCTTATAATAATTCTTCAGCCGGTCATAACTTTTTTAGGTCTATCATAATATTAGGAGTGAGATTATGTTTGAAAAAATAGTGAGTAAAGGTTCTCTGGGAAAGCTTATCACAATCCTTTTGATTGCTTCTGTTGCGATTCTTGCCTTGAGCATATTAACCGACTCCAAGGACGGAAGAAAGCAGATTATAGATTCGGACGGAGGCGATGAAGAGCGCCTGTGCAGCATTTTATCCGGAATAAAAGGAGCAGGAGATGTGGATGTGATTGTGAAATACGACGATGACTGCAAGGTCGTCGGTGTAATTGTAAGTGCGGAAGGAGGAGAAAACCCCATTGTTGCCAATAAGCTTACAAACGGGGTTTCAACGCTTTACAATATTCCGGTTTCAAGCGTAATAGTTTTTGAGAAAGAACAGGAGGAGTGACTTTGAAAAAGAAGTTTAGCTATAAGAATATTATTTTTAAAGGCAAACGCCTTGCTGCCCTTTGTCTGTTCGTTGTGTTTGGTGCAGGGCTGGCAATTACATCAAGCATGACCGGAGATATACCCGTACACGATGGGGATGTCCTTGTAGACAGTCTGGCGGTTGCAGAAAAAGAAGACAAAGCAGGGGATAAATCATCCGAAGGCAGCTTTGAAGAAATGCGGGCGGCACTGACCCTAGAAAGAAATAAGCTCATTTCCACGCTTGATTCCACCATTGATAACAGCAAGAATGATGCAGAAAAAGCAAATGCATCCAAGTCCAAAGAAAAAATAGCCGAGTATATGGAAACGGAACTGGCAATCGAAAGTTTGATTAAATCAAAGAATCTTCCGGAGTCCTTTGTAATTATTACCGACAGCAGTGTCAGCATAACCGTGGATAAGCAGGAACTTGACACGAATACGGTTGCCAAAATATGCGATATCGCCATGCGCGAGACTGACAGAAGCGCCGACAAAATCGTAATTCAAAGCAAATTTTAAATAAAAAGGCCTCTATTATTTATTACATCAAATGTCATTGTAAAGTAGAGGTCTTTCTGCTATAATGATTCTGAGGTATACAAAATGGCAGGAACAAATGAGAAACAGACGGTAAATAAAATTTCAGAAGAAATCATACGCAGAACTGCCGCAAAAGCAGCACTTGGTGTGCCCGGAGTGAGCAGACTGAGTGACAGCTTCACAGACAACCTCACTAAAATGCTGTACGGAAAAGATTCCGCCGGCACAGGCGTGAAAATAAGCAGCAGCGATGACGAAGTGACAATTGACATCTTTGTGATTGTTGATTTCGGAGTTAAAATACCGCAGGTTGCATGGGAAATACAAAACGCCGTGAAGAGTTCGGTCCGCGATATGACCAAGATTGTGCCGAACGCTGTTAATATTCATGTACAGGGCGTGAGCCGCTGATACGGGAAGGACAAAATCAGTATGAACAGAGAAGAAGCCGCATTAAAGCAAACCGTTAAATTTACACGTAAGGACGCAAGAGAATTTCTGATGCAGACGGTTTTTCAGATGGATGCACAGAAGGAACTGGATGTTTCCCATCTTGAGAAATATCTTGCAGACAGAAAATTCGGAACACAGACCGCTTATGTAAACACGGTATTGCACAAAATGCTTGAAAATATAGAAGAAATTGATTCTATGATTAATGCCGTAAGCGACGGATGGTCAACATCCAGAATGGCGAAGCCGGATCTTGCGATAAGCAGGGTTGCGGCAGCGGAAATTTTATATACCGATGATGTGCCGCAGGCAGTGGCAATTAACGAGGCCGTAAATCTCAGTAAGCTTTACGGCACGGAGCAGTCGCCGAAATTCATCAACGCGGTACTCGGCAAAATAGTCAAAAAGCTTTAGCTGCATTTGAAAGGCTGGTTAAATGGAAAGAGAATTATTGTCAATGGGGATTGACACGAGTAATTACAAGACATCACTTGCTGTTGTTGATAAGACAGGAGAGGTGTTGTTTAATTATCAGGAATTTCTCGATGTAAAACCCGGAGAAAAAGGTCTTCGGCAGTCGGAAGCTTTTTTTCAGCATGTTCAAAAGCTCCCGGAGGCAATTGAGAAGGCATTTGAATATGCGGACATTCGAGAAAACATAGGGGCAATAGCGGTTTCCTCCCGCCCAAGACCCGTAGAAGGATCGTATATGCCTGTTTTTACCGCGGGTCACGGATATGCGAGAGCACTGGCTGCCTCCATGGGAATTTCACTTCAGACCTTTTCGCATCAGGAGGGACATATTGAAGCAATCCGGCATTATTCCTCGCTTAAAGACGAGGTGCCGCTGATATGCTTTCATTTCAGCGGCGGAACGACCGAAGCGCTTCTTCTTGATGAGAATGGAAAGCTTGAAATTGTCGGCGGTTCCAAGGATATCGCATACGGGCAGGTTCTTGACCGGGTGGGCGTAAGCCTGGGATATGCTTTCCCGTGCGGCAGAGAACTGGATGAAATAGCCGTTTCTGCATCGGGACACAGAGAGATTCTATCCAAGATAAAGGTAAAAGACGGCTATGTGAACCTTTCGGGGATTGAAACACAATGCCAGAGAGTGATTGAGGACTATCCGCAGGAAGAACTCATCGATGCTTTGTTTGAGAGGCTGTGCGAATCCGTTGCGGATATGACGACGCAGCTTGCAAACAAATATGATATAAATAATTTTATTTACGCCGGCGGTGTGTCCTGCAGCACTTTTATGAGAAATTATTTGTCGGAACATATGTACAAAGATGTCAACATCGTTTTCGGCAAACCGGAAATGTCGGCAGACAACGCGATTGGTACAGCTTTGCTCGGAGGTAAGAACATATGGCTTTAAAGCCTGTTTCCGTAACACAACTGAATGAATATATCAGCAGGGTTCTTACGACGGATCCTTTGCTCGGCAACATACGCGTAACGGGTGAGATTACCAACCTCAAATACCACAGCACCGGACATGTGTATTTTTCGATTGCGGACGAAAACAGCAAAATCAACTGTTTTTTCCCGGTAAGTTATGTGAAAAATCTCCGGATTAAATTGTATGACGGGCTGAAAGTAATCATTAACGGATATATAAACGTTTATAAAAAAGGTGGAACATATACGCTGTTTGTTCGAAGCATAGAATCCTGCGGAGAAGGTGATCTTGCGGCGGCTTTTGAGTTGTTAAAAAAGAAACTCGATGCCGAGGGACTTTTTGCTCAGGAACACAAGAAACCGATTCCGGCCTTTCCGCGGAAGATAGGAATTGTAACTTCGGAAACCGGCGCAGCACTTCAGGATATTCTGAAAATTATCAAAGGCAGGACAAGCCTTGTTGACATTCTGATATTTCCGGTGCTTGTTCAGGGACCGGATGCGGCAGCAGATATTGCTTCTGCTTTGGATAGGATAAACGAGACATTCCATGACATTGACACCTTGATTGTGGGAAGAGGCGGAGGCTCGGCAGAAGACCTGTGGCCTTTCAATGAGGAATGCGTTGCCCGGGCAATTTACAGGTCGCGTATCCCTGTTATCTCGGCGGTCGGACATGAAATCGACTTTACCATTTCGGATTTCGTGGCAGATAGGAGAGCGGAGACCCCCACAGCGGCTGCGGAAATGGCCGTTCCGGACACGAATGAACTCCGCAGCAGGATGCAGATGCATAAGAACAATCTTGAAGCACAGATGAACAATAAAATTAAGCTGGATCGATTGACAGCTGATAATTTTCTGCTTGAAATGAGAAACTCTCTGCACCGTATTGTAACGTCTGCAGAACATAAATTGGAAAAATTCGGGCTGATGTTGGAAGAAAACAATCCCGAAAACATCTTAGGAAAAGGGTATTCTTTCATGCAGACCCGGGACGGTGAGGTCATTACTTCCGTGTCGGCAGTTAAGACCGGTGAGGAATACAAGATTACTCTGAAAGACGGAAATGTGATTATAAAAGCAATGGAAATTAACGCGAGGTAAAAGGTATGACATTTGAAGAATCCATAAAGAAACTCGAAGAAATGTCCGATAAAATAAGGGATGACAAAACGACTCTTGATGAGGCCGTTCAATACTATGAAGAAGGCATCAAATGCTATAAGGCATGCGAAGAAATATTAAATAACGCCAAACAAAAAATTGAAATATATTCAAAAGAGTAAGTAACCAGGAGGTTTACGTTATGGAAAGAAGCTACCAGGATTACAAAGAAATCATTGATGCACACCTGCTCGATTTCATTCCGAACATCGATAATAAGAGCATTTCACTGTATGAATCCATGAAATACAGTCTCACCGCAGGCGGAAAACGTCTCCGGCCGATTCTTCTGCTTGCCGCATGCGAATTTGCCGGAGGAGATATAAACGAGGCAATTCCTTATGCATGCGCGGTGGAATACATTCACACCTATTCCCTGATACATGATGACCTGCCAGCAATGGACAATGATGACCTCAGAAGAGGGCTTCCTACCAATCATAAGATTTACGGAGACGCTCTCGCGATTCTGGCAGGCGACGGCTTGCTTACCACTGCTTTTGAGGCAATAAACAAGGATATGATGATGTATTTTGACAATCCTGAGAAGATGAGAAAGCGAATCAGCGCTTCTTTTGAAATTGCAAAGGGCGCAGGATGTAAAGGAATGGTTGCGGGACAAGTTTCCGATATTGAGGCCGAAACAAACGACTGTTCGAACGAAATGCTGGAATATATTCACATAAACAAGACGGCAGCACTTATCAAGTCTGCAATAAAGGCGGGCTTGTACCTTGGAAACCCTTCTTCGGATATGCTTTCGCAGCTCGACAAGTATGCCGAAAACCTGGGTCTTGCGTACCAGATTGCCGACGACATCCTCGATGTGATAGGAAATCCCGAGGAACTCGGTAAGGAAACGGGCTCGGACAAGAAGAAAAACAAGACGACATACACGTCAATCAACGGTCTTGAAGCTGCACAGGACAGATTGGAACAGCTCACGGAGAATGCCGTTGAGGCAATCGCCGATTATTATGACAATGCTGAATTCTTCAGAGATTTGGTATTGGAATTAAAAGACAGAAGAAACTAGGATTTTTATGAAAAAAAATATATGTGATTACGATTTTCCCGGGGAATTAAAGCAGATGTCAGAGAAAGAACTGGATCTTCTGACTTATTCAATCCGAGATTTTCTCATTGAAAATGTTGCAAAGACAGGGGGGCATCTTGCTTCAAACCTGGGAGTGGTTGAGCTTACGATTGCTCTGCACAAATCCTTTGATTGTCCGAAGGACAAAATCATATGGGATGTAGGGCATCAGGCATATGTCCACAAAATTCTCACAGGCAGAGCGAAAGATTTTTCGACATTGAGACAATTCGGAGGTCTCAGCGGTTTTCCCAAAACCTGTGAAAGCCCTTACGATTGTTTTAATACGGGCCACAGCACCACTTCGATTTCGGCAGCGGCCGGAATGGCAGCGGCACGGGATCTGAAGGGTGAAAAGCATGAAACCATTGCCGTAATAGGAGACGGCTCTCTTACCGGTGGAATGGCGTACGAAGCACTGAACAACATCGGGGCCTCCAAGTCAAAGGTAATCGTGGTGCTTAACGATAACGGAATGTCGATTTCACCGAATATCGGCGGAGTATCCAACCACCTCGACTCGCTCCGAACTTCAAAGGGCTACCTAAGCGTAAAGAAGTTTATAAAAAACAAAATTGCAACCATTCCGAGCGTTGGCAAAGGGATTGCAAGAGGCTTGGCCGATATTAAAAACGATATAAAATATTCGATGATGGATTACGGCGGGGTTCTTTTTGAGGAACTTGGGTTTACATATTTCGGGCCTGTTGACGGGCATGATATCACAAAACTCTGCGATGCCTTTGAGCGTGCAAAGATGCTGAATGAACCCGTTCTTATCCATGTCATAACCAAAAAAGGCAAGGGATATCGCAATGCCGAAAAAGCACCTGGCAGATTCCACGGAATCGAGCCTTTCGATCCGGAAACCGGAGAGGTTCTGAATAAACCGAAACGCCCGACTTATTCCAAGCTGATGGGCGAGCATCTTGTAAGTCTTGCAAGAAAAGATGAACGAATTGTTGCGATTACGGCAGCGATGGGTGAAGCTACGGGACTCGGAGCATTTGCAAAAGAATTTCCGGACCGGTATTTTGATGTTGGAATCGCAGAACAGCATGCCGTGACATTTGCAGCGGGGCTTGCCAAAGAAGGTCTGAGACCGTTTGTCTGCATTTATTCATCGTTCCTGCAAAGAGCGTACGATCAGATGATTCATGATGTATGCATGCAAAAACTCCCGGTTACCTTTATGATTGACAGAGCCGGAGTCGTCGGGGCCGACGGTGAAACGCACAACGGAGTTTTTGATCTCAGCTACTTGAATCCGATGCCGAACATGACGGTGCTTGTACCGCCTTACGACAAAGCACTGACGGACTGCATGGATTTTGCTTTGGAACTTGACGGTCCGTGTGCAATTCGCTATCCCAAAGGCGAAGTACTTGAGCCTGTCCAAAACCGGGTCTGCGGCATGATGTTCTCTCCGGCACCGAAAACCGCTACCAGAATTGAACTGATCGGAATCGGCAGAATGGCAGAGACGGCGCATGAAGTTTGTAACATTCTCTCAGCGAGAGGCATTCAAGCGGTCTGCGAAGAGACCGTGTTTGCAAAACCGATAGAAGAACGTTTTTATAAAGACATAGAACCGAATACGCTTATCGTTACAATTGAGGACAATGTAGTGAGAGGCGGATTCGGAGAGGCTCTCAGAGCACAGCTTGATGCAAATCAAAAGATTATGAACTTCGGCTGGCCGGACACCTTCATTGAACAGGGAACCTTCAAAGAATTGACGGACAAATACGGCCTGTCGGCAGATACGATAGCAGAAAGGATATGTGAAGCACTTGAAAGAAAGGCTTGATGTTTTGCTTGTGAAAAAGGGGTTTTATCCGTCCAGAGAAAGGGCAAAAGCCTCCATTATGGCGGGAATTGTCTATGTTGACGGACAGAAAAGCGACAAAGCAGGCAATATGATTGACGAAAACGCGGAAATATTCGTGAAAGATAATATTTGCCCGTATGTGAGCAGAGGTGGTCTGAAACTGGAGAAATCCATGAAACTGTGGCCGATTGACCTGAAGGATACGGTCTGCATGGATATAGGGGCTTCCACTGGAGGCTTTACCGACTGCATGCTCCAAAACGGTGCACGCAAGGTCTATGCCGTGGATGTGGGCTACGGACAGCTCGATTACAAGCTGCGAATCGACCCCCGCGTTGTAAATATGGAAAAATGCAATATAAGATATTTGGATTTTTCTCTTATTGAAGACCCCATTAATTTTATAAGCATCGATGTGTCTTTCATATCGTTAAAGCTTGTTTTTCCGGTGGCTTCGAAACTTCTTGGAACGGACGGAACACTTGTATGCCTTGTAAAACCGCAGTTTGAAGCGGGAAGAGAGCAAGTCGGCAAAAAAGGTATCGTTCGGGACAAAAAAGTACATGAGGAAGTTATCAAAAATGTGGTACAATATGCTACAGAGAATGATTTGCATCCGGCAGGGCTCACTTTCAGTCCGGTCACGGGTGCGAAAGGCAACATAGAGTATCTTTTGTATCTTTCAAAAGTACCGCAGGAATCCGTTCTTTCGACGGATGACATACAAACCATTGTCAACACCTCCCACGAGGAGTTAGAAAAATAAAAGATGTAATAAAAAAGAAAAGAGGAGATTAAAATGAAATTATCACAAAAGATTCAAGCCATGGAACTTTCCCCAATCAGAAAGTTTGTCCCTTATGCTGACGCTGCAAGAGCTGCAGGCAAGAAGGTTTACGGCCTCAACATCGGTCAGCCGGACATCAAGACTCCGAGAGCATTCTTTGACGCTGTAAAGAATTTTGACCAGGAAGTTCTTGCATACGCAAACTCCCAGGGCGAAAAGTCACTCATCGAAGCTTTAATCGGTTACTACAAGAGAATCGGCATCGAATTCGAAAACAAAGACATCTTAATCACAAACGGTGGTTCCGAAGCATTGTCGATGATCTTCACAGGTATTCTCGATGAAGGCGATGAAGTTATCATGGCTGAACCTTTCTACACAAACTATAAGACATTCATCAAGGCTGCAGGCGGCGAAGTTGTTGCAATTCCTACAACTGCAGACGACGGATATCAGTATGCGGTAAGAGAAAAGATTGAAGGCGTTATTTCTCCAAAGACAAAAGCCATCGCAATTATCAACCCGGGCAACCCTACAGGCAAGGTTCTTACAAAAGAAGAAATGGATCTTATCGTTGATATCGTTGTTAAGAATGACTTATACCTCATCTGCGACGAAGTATACAGAGAATTCGTTTATGATGGTAAAGAAATGTCCTCCTTCGGTACATATAAAGAAGCCGAACAGAATGTAATTATCGTTGACTCCGTATCCAAGAGATTCTCCGCTTGCGGCGCAAGAATCGGTTCCATCGCATCCAAGAACGAAGAATTGATGGGCAACTTAATGAAACTCTGCCAGGCAAGACTTTGCGTTCCTACATTGGACCAGATTGGTTCCGCTGCTCTTTACAATCTTGATCCATCCTACTTCAATGACATCAAGAAAGAATACGAACACAGAAGAAATGTTTCCGTTGAAGCGCTCAACGAAATCGAAGGAATCAAGTACGGTGTTCCGGAAGGTGCATTCTATATCACTTGCCAGCTTCCGGTTGACAACGCAGAAGAATTCTTAATGTTCCTGCTTACAGAGTTTGATGTTGACGGTGAAACCTGCATGTTCGCACCTGCAGGCGGATTCTACGGCACAAAGGGTGTAGGACAGTCCGATATCCGTATCGCATATGTTCTCAAGGCAGAAGACATGAAAGCCGGAATCAATATCATCAAAGAAGGTATCAAAGCTTATAATTCGCGTTAGCGAATTTCATCATTTCCTACCTTGCGGCAACGCCGAAAGGACGAGCGAGGGAAATGATATAACGCAAGATTAAAAAAAAGGAGTTTTTTCATGAAAGTATCCCCAATGATGCAGCAGTATTTAGATATTAAGGAACAGTACAAAGACTGCATTCTGTTCTTCAGACTGGGGGACTTTTACGAAATGTTTTTCGATGATGCACTCCTTGCATCAAAAGAACTCGAATTAACTTTAACTGGCAAAAGCTGCGGTCAGGAGGAAAGGGCGCCCATGTGCGGCGTTCCTTTCCATGCCGCAGACTCTTATATTGCCAAACTTGTCGAAAAAGGCCACAAAGTTGCCATCTGTGAACAGACCGAAGACCCCGCACAGGCGAAGGGCATTGTCAAGCGCGAAGTCATACAGATTGTAACGCCCGGAACCATCACATCTCAGTCGATTCTTTCTGAGAAAGAAAACAACTACCTGGCATCCGTCTATGCACGCAGTGATGCGATGTCCGTGGCATATTGCGACATTTCGACAGGAGAACTCTATCTTACCGAATATAAGGGCAGCGACCTGTATGACGTAATTCTTAACGAGCTTGTAAAAATCAATGCAAGCGAAATTATTCTTTCTCAGACTTTTTCTGAAGAATATCCGACAGACGAAATCAAAAAAATCACCGGGGTATACATAAACATCCTCGGGGATGCATATTTCTCAGAAAAGAGCTGCGAAGAAATCATCAAAGCCCAGTTTAACTGTATCTCGCTTACGGGGCTTGGTCTGGATTTTCGCACATGTGCGGTTCCTGCACTTGGGGCTCTGCTCAACTATCTGCTCGAAACGCAGAAACAGACTTTAAAACACCTTACCCATATCAATATTTATGAAATCGGCATGCATATGGCACTTGATAAGGCGACTATACGCAATCTTGAAATAACCGAAACTCTGTACGAAAAGAAAATTCAGGGTTCGCTTCTCGGCATTCTCGACAAGACACATACCGCAATGGGGTCGCGAAAGATGAGACAATGGCTCAGAGAACCGCTGAACAATGCAAAGGAAATCAATCTTAGGCTTGATGGTGTCGAAGAACTGTATAACGAGCTTATTATCCGGAACAATATCAAACAAAACCTCAAGCAGATTTACGACTTTGAGCGTTTGGCGGGACGAATTGCGTGCGGAAATGCAAACGGAAAAGATTTAATTGCTTTACGAAACTCCATAGCAGTGCTTCCGGAAATCAAATCGGACCTCGGAGTGCTTCATTCGGAGATCATGCAAAGCATTGATTCGAGAATATGCGACCTTTCGGCAGTATATAATATCATCGACCGCGCAATCTGCGACGAACCGCCTTTTACAGTCAAGGAAGGCAGTTTGATTAAAGACGGTTATTCGGAGGAATTGGACAGCCTTAAGTTTTCCATTAAAGATGCGAAGACATGGATCTCGACGCTGGAAGGAAAAGAGCGCGAACGCACAGGAATCAAAAATTTAAAAGTGGGGTATAACCGTGTGTTCGGCTATTATCTTGAAGTCACCCGTTCCTATTATGATTTAATCCCGGAAAACTATATCCGCAAGCAGACGCTTGCCAATGCAGAGCGTTTCATAACGCCGGAACTCAAAGAAATGGAAGGGCTTGTGCTCAATGCGGAGACCAAAATCAACCGGATGGAATATGACCTCTTTGTTGAGGTAAGAAATTTCATAGAGGGTTACATAAAAGATATACAGTCAACCTCTTCGGCTGTTGCGGAACTTGATGTTCTCACATCCTTTGCACATGTAAGCGACAAGCTGGGTTATGTCAAACCGCTTGTTGACGAGTCATTCGAGCTTGAGATTGTGAAAGGAAGACATCCGGTCATCGAACAGACTGTTTCAAACGGCATGTTTGTTTCCAACGATACCTATTTGAATAATACAAACGAAAGCATGCTGCTCATCACGGGTCCGAACATGGCCGGAAAGTCCACATATATGCGTCAGACCGCTTTAATCGTTTTGATGGCTCAGGCAGGCTGTTTCGTGCCTTGTGAGCGTGCGAGAATCGGCGTGTGCGACAGGATTTTCACGCGTATCGGCGCTTCGGACAATCTCGCACAGGGACAGTCGACGTTCTTTGTGGAAATGAGTGAGCTTTCGTATATTTTGAACAATGCAAAGGCTCGCAGCCTGATTATCCTCGACGAAATCGGA
>FR881993.1:14496-24106 GCA_000435615.1 Firmicutes bacterium CAG:238
GAACGAGCACCTATGACGGTCTTTCCATCGCATGGGCAGCGGTCGAATACCTTTGTAACGACAACACACATATTCGGACGCTTTTTGCAACGCATTACCATGAACTCACAGCACTGGAAGGCGAACGATACGGAGTCAAGAATCTGAATGTCGATGTCGCGGAGGAAAACGGGAATATCGTATTCCTTCACAAAATTGTCGAAGGCTCTGCAAGCAGAAGCTACGGAATCCATGTTGCAAAGCTTGCGGGGATACCGAAAGTTCTGCTCGAGCGCGCACAAGAGAAACTTGCGGAACTTGAAACGGCGGTGCCTTCACAGAGTGTGATGTACGGCGACTTGACAACGGCTGCAAACACAAAAGCCGCAGAGCCTTGCGAAGAGCAGATTTCCATGTTCTCGTTTGCTCCAAATCCGGTAGTCGAAAAGCTTAAGGCACTCAACCTGATGGAAATCACACCATCGAAGGCATTTGAAATATTGGAAGAACTAAAAGCATCACTGGATAAATAAAAAAAAAGAGGTGGCAGAAATGGCAGAAAGAGGAACAAACAAGATTCTGATCGGATACTTATGTGCAATCGGTACCGAAATTATTTTCGGAATGAGTTATATTTTCACGAAGCAAGGTGTGAACGAAGCAAGCACCTTTGCTCTTCTCGGGTGGCGTTTTTTCACAGGATTTGTGATAATGTCACTGTGTATACTTGCAGGAATTGTTAAAGTGAATTTCCGCGGAAAAAACTTCAAAAATATTCTTGCAATTGCACTGTTCAGCCCCGTAATCTATTACATATGCGAAACCTTCGGAATCAGCCACACCACGGCTTCCGAAAGCGGGGTGTTCATTGCAACGCTTCCGGTTGTGTCGTTTCTTGCCTCCGCAGTCATTCTGCACAAGAAACCGACAAGAAGTCAGCTCATTGGGGTTCTTGTAACACTTGGCGGTGTTGTGGTAACGATCCTTGCTGTAGATGCAACGGCAAGTTTCTCGGTTGTCGGATATGCTTTTCTTCTCGCAGGTGTTACCTCATATGCAATTTACAGTACCCTTGTCGAGAGAGAAACGCAGTTCTCGGGCGCTGAAATTACCTATATTATGCTTGCAGCAGGGGCTTTCGTATATACACTCATCGCAATTATTGAAGCCATCACGCAGGATAATCTCGGATTCCTTGTTACGCTTCCGTTTAAGAATACAGCATTTCTGACATCTGTTCTTTATCAGGGCATCGGCTGCTCGATTCTTGCTTTCTTCATGTCAAATGTTGCGATTGCGAATATCGGCGTGAACAGGAATGCTTCGCTTATTGGTATATCAACGGTTGTTTCAATCATATCCGGAGTTGTTTTCATGCATGAAAGTTTCACCGCATATCAGCTGGTCGGAGCAATCGTTATCATCGCCGGCGTATACATTGCAAATATCAGTATGTTAAGGAGAAATAAGGAAAATGGAGAAAAATAACAGAAATAGCGATTGGTTTGAAATAAGAAAAGGAGACGACACCGTTTATGCTTTTTGTGAACATAAGCATGCACAGTGGGTACATTCTTTCTTGATTTTGGGCGAAAAACGCAGTGTGCTGTTTGACACGGGACTGGGTGTCTGCAATATTGAGGAGGCAATTGGCCCACATCTCAAAACACCGCTTCTGGTTGTGAACAGCCACGCACATTTTGATCATATCGGAAACAATTGGCGTTTTCCGGAAGTGTACGGTCACATCACGGATTTTTCGGAGAAAATCGCGCGCGAAGGTGTCTCTCATGAAAAACTTGAGGGACAGTTTGACGAATGCAATTTTTCGGGCGGATGGCCGGATGGCTTTGATGGCAGCACTTTTGCCATTCCTCCGTACACTCTGAAACCACTTGCCGACGGCGAAAAAATTGATTTGGGCGACCGCAGCCTTGAAGTCTTATATTGCCCGGGACACAGTGACGACGGCATCATGCTTTGGGACAAGCAGACCGGAAACCTCTTCACCGGCGATTCGTATTACAGCGGCGGACTGTATCTTTATTTCGATGATGATGTATACGGCAAATCCGACATCAAAGCTTATTATGATGCAATCACCCGCATCACCGAGCACTGCAAGGACATCCGCAAACTCTGTGTTTCACACAATCCGGATGCTTTCCACGAAGGCCCATCCCAGCTTATCGAACTGCAGCAGGGTCTTGAGGATCTTATGGACGGCAAACTCACGCCGGAGCCGGTTGACCTGCCGTGCGGCGATTCGTATTATATAGGCGGTGGCAAAAGGGCAGTCCTTCCGCATTGCTCAATCATCTACAGGTAATAATATGGATTTATCGGATTACACATTGCAAATAATCATAGTGCTTACAGTTCTCGCATTGTTTGTGCTTCAATATGTACTGTGCAAGCAAGCCGCAAGCAAATGGCTCCGTGCCATCCCGTTTTTGGCACCGCTTGCTTCGCTTGCCTTTGCGGCATGGTTTGCCTTGCAGCCAAAAAGCGGATTCATGGATTTCAGCATGCTCGCGGCGCTGCTGTTCGTGCTGTTTGCACTTCTGTGCCTGGTGCCGATTCTAGTGGCAAGAGTGGTGTACCGTGTAAGAGGGAAAAAGCGAGAAACAGAATAGATTTTAGGAATGAAAAGGCATCATGGATGGGTGCCTTTTTCATATGGAAATATTTACAAATTAAAACAAATGTGTTATCATAATATCGAACAAGTGTTCTGACGAATGAATTTGAGAGGATTTGAGGGAATGAATAGAAAAGTAAACACTATTGAGGATTATACTGTACTTATCCCGATATTTCCGTTATTCCGATGTTTTGAAAAGCGCAAGTTTCTGTAAAGGTTCTTCTACAAAACATCGGAATAATTTTAAGGTATCATTTTAATCCACATGCTTTACGAACAGAGTCATCATCAGACTGTTTTGGTGATAATAACTTCTGCTTGTATAGTGGATGGTTAGACTGCATTGCCTTGTCTAATGCCTCTCGTTTCATTTCCGTATCTGCGTAGGCATAGATTAGCGTGGTCTCTAGGTTGGAATGTCCCAGCCATTCTGAAATCAACGGCAATGGAACGCCTTTTCGATACAAATGAATTGCTCGGCTATGTCGAAACATATGGGGTGTAACTTTCTTGGGCACATCGTCACAGGTAGTTTTTGCTAATGACGCATATTTATCAACAATTCTTGCTGCGTTGTCATCTGACATTTGGCAGCGTTCTCCATGAATTTCTGTATAAAAAAGCGGGGTTGAGGAATCAGACTCCTGCAGCCCAAACCGCTTGATATAGCTTAGAAAATGCTGCTTTGTCTTTTCCATGATCGGAACTGTCCGTTCTTTTTTGCCCTTTCCCATTAAAATCACATAGGGCGCATTTGCGTTTAGCACAATGTCAGCAGGGTGCAGCCCTAGAATTTCACTGTCTCTTGCCCCGGTGTCATAAAGAAGGATCATAAAAAACAGATCTCGATGTTGTTTCTTCTTTTGTGGGTCAGGCTGTTTTAAGATTGCCTCCAATGCATTTTCACTAAAATGACGAATGGATAGTCCCTTTTGTTTTTTTCGAAAAGGTACGGACTGCCAGGTAAGATAAAGGGCATGGATATCCGCTCTGCGGCTGCCGCAATACTTTAAAAATGCACGTATCACAGAAAGCCGCTGGTTCATAGTGGTAGCTTCGCAGTTGCGCTCCTCTTTCAGCCATGAAAGAAACCTTTCAACAGAATCCGCAGTAATATGATCAAATGTAATTTGGTAAAGGCTACATTTTTCTTGTTCTGCAAGATACGTGATAAACAGATTGAGTGATTCACGATAGGATTTTAAGGTATGGTCGCTTACACATTTTTGCCTTGGAAGGAAGTTTCTAAGATACTCCCGCAGCAGAAAAAACAGCTCATTGCGTTCAATCCTCATAACTGGGCACCTCCGGAATTCCTTCCCATTCTGTAGCCACGTCTTCGGCAAAATGTTCAGGCATAAGATGGATGTAATAGGCCGTTGCCTCCAGCGAGGAATGCCCCATATACTCTCTTAGATACGGCAGCATGTCAGAAATGTTTTTTCCTTCTCTTCGCCACTTCTTTATGACATAGGTGGCGAAATTGTGACGAAAATCATATACCCGAGGACGCTTTCTCCCGGAAAATGTGCAGCCGGAATTTTTTAAACAGGCCGAAAACCAGTCTCCCTGTGTTTCAGCACTCAATGGTCTGTTTTCCTGCGAACGCTGAAAGAAGTACATCCTGTTCGGTAAAATTCGAGATATCACGCGCTCGTATTCACTGCAAAGATTGCGAAGATCCTCTGACATGGCAATCCTGCGGTCTTTATGTCCCTTCGACTCAGCAATATACAGAATTCCTTCCCGAAGGTTGACATCACAGCAGCGCAGATGCAGCGTTTCCTGTGGCCGGAGTCCGCAACAGAAATGCATACGAAACATAACCGGAACAAGCAGATGCCGATATTTTGAGGAAGGATGATCCGGCAGCGTATCTGCACCGCGAAAGAACATTCGCAGTTCCTCTTCGCTATACAGGTAAGGACGAAAGGACTGCTGTTTGCGAATCAGACCCTGTGGCATCGTATAGGTTTGCATACCTGCTGCTTTTAGGTAATTCAGCAGTCCTTTCAGTGCTATCAGTCTTTGCAAGCGATTGTTTTCCGATTCTCTATTTCGCAGGCATGACCATTTTTCCAAAATTTCTTCGGTTACTATCTTGCTGTCAGGAAAATTCTCTGCACAAAATGCATCAAATTGACGCATCCTATGAAGATACGACTTTTCTGTGTAACCAATCGAACATTTAAAATGAAGGTAGCTTTCAATCTGTTCAGAGAAAGCACTGACGAATCGGTTCTTTTTCATTTGTACACCTCCGTTGTCACAGGTGCATAAGTAAAATCCAAAGCACATTCTCGGAGAATATCCGATGCGAGAGGAAGATACCGCTGCAGAACGTTCTGATTGCGGTGTCCAAGTACCTGAGAAATCATTTCGGTATTTGCATCGGATTCCAAAAGCCATTTTCCGATTGTACGGCGAAAAGCATGAAAAGATTTTCCGTCATAAGCTTTTTTTTCAATTCCGGCTGCCCGCAGATTTTGAATAAACATAGCTTGGATTGATTGGCTTTGGAGCTTTCGGTAAGGGGCGAAAATAGTCAAAAAAACATAAGGAAGCGAGGAGTTGGGACGTGCATGCGTCAGATAATCGTCCAGTGCATCAAGTGTTTCTTGATTGACAGGAAGGCTAAGCGGTTGATTTGTTTTATGCTGAACCAATACAATAGATTTCTCTCTTCGGTTGATCTGTTCCTGCTTCAAATTTGCAAGATCCATGCATCGCATCCCGCTGCAGGAAGCTAAAAGCAGAATCGCATAGTTCCTTTTCCCAATAGCCGTTTCTCGGTCAGGGTATTTCAAAAGCAGCTCCATATCACAACTGTCGATTGCGGGAAGAACTTTTCTGCGGGATGCGGCTGCTTTGTAGGATACGAGTTCCATGCCGTTAATTGGAACACCGCTTGCTTTGAGAAATTGAAGAAGCTTTCGGAACAAGTACAAGACAAACTCCATACTATTTTTGTTTTCTGTATGTTTGAAGTTCAAAAAGTTAACTAGGTTTTTTTCTGTCATCATGGTTTCGACAGCCAAATTGTTCTGCTCAAGGAAATAGAAGAAACTGCGAGCAATCGTACCAGCACTTGGAATGGTAGATTCCGCAAGTGTGAGACTTTTTAAAAATTTGTCTACCCATTGAGAGGAATCCTCACTTAACCGGTATTTGTACTGTTTCCCGGTCTGATATCTTTCCTGAAACGGTCTGTCATGATAGAAGTCGTCCATCATAAGGCTGAATCTTCGATAGTGCCTGCCCTGCCTTTCAGAGATTTCTCCTTTCTTTACAAGGGTATCAACATGAATGCGGTATCGCTTGTTTGCATCCGTCTCATAATGCTGAATGTTTTCAAGAAAGTAAAATGCCTCCAATGATTTGCAAGCCTCTAAATACTTTTCAAATGTGCGGGTTGAATTTTCTCTTTCAGACAGATATCTCTGTATGCTTGCAACACCTTCTGCAAATATTGTTGTTTTGTACATAACTATACCTCCTACAAAATTGATTTGTAAGAAAACTGTACTATATTTGCAGAGCGAAAGGAAGGCAAAACTTATTCCGATGTTTTGTAGAAGAACCTTTACAGAAACTTGCGCTTTTCAAAACATCGGAATAACGGAAATATCGGGATAAGTACTTTTATTCCGATGTCGGAATAAAAGTACCCATAACAGTGGACACATAGAAAGGTGGGTTACCTGATTTTTTTCCTTGAGACGAAGTGCCGGAATATGGTTTTGTCGTTTTGTGTTTGACAAAAAAGCAAACCGTCAAATGTTGCTGAACGGTTCGTCAGAATTTATCGGTATGTCGGTGCGGAAGGTGTTGCGGAGTTTACGATTCTGGGATTCGTCGTGTACGGAATGGCTGGAAAAATTAGGCAATTCCCACCAAGTGCCCAAAAAAGACCCCATTTTCGTGTATTTTTGCTTGTTTTACACCTTTTTGATCCCATTTCAGGTCCGATTTGCACCGGGATTTTATCCTTTACAGAAATGTAAAGTTCTGGGAGATTGAAATTCCAACGTTTTGGTAGGGTGAATTTTTTAACACTTTTTTACAGGGTCGTTTTTTTCTCTTCTGAGAGACCCCAAATACACGAAACACCCCCTCATAGAAGCATTTTTCGTGTAAATGCTATTTCTCTCCCGAGGAGGCGCACTGCGTAAACACCATGTTCGGTCCTTGTGGAGACGCGCCTACCTCCGACGCGTCGGCGCAATGCTTTACCACAACTAATTTTGGATACCCGTTTTTTTCGAATAATGCTATGTGCATTATTCCGTTATTTTGGTAAAGGTTGTTCCGATATTATTGATATTGTTCCGTTAAAGTGGTATACTATATCTTAGATTGGAGTGATAATCTATGTTTATGACAGTAAAACAGGCTTCTGAAAAATGGGGCATTTCTGATAGAAGAATCAGAGTTCTTTGTTCTGAGGGAAAAATTCAGGGTGCGTACCAGGAAGGGCGTGGATGGAAAATTCCTGTGGACGCAAGGAAACCTGCCGATGGTCGTTATAAGTCAAAGGAGAGCCTGTTGGCGCAAATTGACCGCAAAAAAGCTGAACTGGACAGCAGAAGACCACTGACCGCCGGCGAAGCAGAAAGACTGAAAGAAGAGTTCGTCGTAGAGTACACCTACAATTCCAATGCCATCGAAGGAAATACTCTTACATTGAGAGAAACAGATTTAGTTCTTCGTGGTCTTACGATTGAGCAGAAACCGCTGAAAGACCATATGGAGGCAGTCGGTCATAAAGAAGCTTTTGATTTTGTGAGCGAACTTGTAAAAGAGAATGTTCCAATCAGCGAGAGCATCATTAAACAGATTCATTATCTTCTCCTTGCTGATAAGAGAGAAGACCGTGGTGTCTACCGTAGAGTTCCGGTTCGTATTATGGGTGCTCCGCATGAACCTGTGCAGCCGTACCTGATTGAGCGGAAGATGGAGCAGCTATTGCATGACTTTGTTGAACGCAAAGAACATATCGTGACAAAATTAGCCCGTTTTCATATTGAGTTTGAGGGCATTCATCCCTTCATTGACGGTAATGGCAGAACAGGAAGACTGCTTGTAAATCTTGAGTTGATGAAAGCCGGATTCCCACCTATAGATATTAAATTTATAGACAGAAATGCCTATTATAATGCCTTTGATGAATATTATGCGAAACATAATCTTTCAGCAATGGAAAACTTGTTTGCAGGATACATTAATGCAAGATTGGATATGTATTTGGATATGTTGCAGGATTAACTGACCTGCTTTTGAATAAGGAGGTTGCCTATACCTTTTGAAATAGTACGAAATAATATGGACTATAAGCCATCTAAGACAACAGCACTGGCCTTTGCCTTTGCACTGGAACTGGATGTAGATGAAACAAAAGACTTTATCGGCAGAGCAGGGTTTGCCCTATCCCATAGCAGTAAGTTTGATGTGATAGTGGAGTATTTCCTGGTAAACAGAAACTACGATGTGTTTGAGCTGAACGAGGTTCTATTTGCGTTTGATCAGCCGCTTATCGGCGCATAAACATAAAAATGTCGCATGCTATGCGACCATTTATTCTCCTGATTTTCTTATAATGAAACCACATTAAAAAACAGGAGGATTTTAAAATGACAGAACTTGTATTTATCTTAGACCGCAGTGGTTCCATGTCGGGATTGGAAAGGGACACGATCGGAGGCTTCAACTCCATGTTGGAAAAGCAGCGTAAGGAACCGGGGGATACCGTGATATCCACCGTGCTGTTTGACAACGAAACGGAGGTGATTCATGATCGTGTTGCGATCGCAGATGTACCGAACCTTACGGACAAGGAATATTACGTACGTGGCTGTACGGCACTTCTCGATGCGGTCGGTGGTGCGATCCATCATATCGGGAATGTTCACAAATATGCCCGCAAAGAAGATGTGCCGGAAAAGACTCTCTTTATCATCACAACGGATGGTATGGAAAACGCCAGCCATCGTTACACCTACGATAAGGTGCGCCATATGATCGAGCGTCAGAAAGAGCGTTATGGCTGGGAATTCCTTTTCCTTGGGGCAAACATCGATGCGGCTGCAGAAACCAGAAGATTTGGTATTGATGAATCCATGGCAGCGAACTATCATTGTGACAAGATCGGAACGGCACTCAACTATGAAGTCATCAGTGAGGCGATTAGCAGTGTAAGAGCGTGTGCAGCACCGCTTACTGCTGACTGGAAAAGGAAGATTGATATTGATTACAGAAAGAGAGGTGATAAGCGATGATTGGAGCAATCTTAGGAGATATCATCGGCAGCCCTTATGGATTTGACCGCGGCTGCAAAAGCAAAGAGTTCCCTTTATTTTCCCGCCAATCCACCTATACGGATGATACTGTAATGACTTTGGCTGTTGGCTTGACATTTCTTGATGCACCGTCAAGTGCTTCAGATGATTGGATTTTGCGAACCTTGGCTGATCATATGCGGAAGTTTGGGAAGATGTATCCGAATGCCGGGTACGGCGGAAGGTTCAGGCAGTGGCTTCTTAATCCGGAGTGCAAAGCTTACAATAGTTTTGGTAATGGCTCTGCAATGCGTGTTTCTTCGGTTGCATGGTTATATAACGATATCGATGCTGTCAGACACGCAGCAAGGCTCTCAGCCATAGTTACCCATAACCATCCGGAAGGAATCAAGGGTGCCGAAGCAACTGCCAGTGCTATCTTCCTGGCAAGGACAGGACATAGCAAAACGGAAATCAAAGAATATATTGAACGCGAATTTTGTTATGAATTGAACCGTACTTGCGATGAGATCAGACCCGGATATTTTCATACGGAAACTTGTATGGAAACTGTGCCGGAGGCCATCACAGCTTTTTGGAGGGAAACAGCTTCGAAGACGTTATTCGCACTGCGGTGTCCCTTGGCGGTGACTGTGATACTCTGACGGCTATTGCCGGTAGTATTGCGGAAGGCTTCTATGGAGTTCCTGCT
>FR881994.1 GCA_000435615.1 Firmicutes bacterium CAG:238
TCAATTCTGGCTCACACCGGATAGATAAACTGCCGGCAGACTTGTTATAGTACAAGATCCAGTAGTCATTCCCTTTCTGATAGCACAGACTGTCAAAGTCTTTCTCTGCGTTTTGGCTGCACCACCTGCGGATTTCGTCAACAAGTTCTTTTCCCTCTGCTTCTTCCAGCTCTCTCAGGTCAGCTTTCCGTAATTCCATCATTTTTTCAGATACTTTTTCTCCGAAAAGATCAACCGCGGCAGCCTGATAATCCACAGGCTTGATGTAGTAACCGACGCCGTATTCCTCCAGACCCTCTGCCCAGTTGGGATGACTTGTTTCAAACCGGTCTTGATAATCGTCAAGCAGGACAGATGCTATCAAATGATCTGCCGTAAACGAAAGCGTGCCGCTTAATTCTTTCACTTCTCCGCCGTTGCTTAGCTCCGCATGGAAGCCGTAGAAATCAGCCTCGGAAGTATTCTGAATATCCAATGCGGAAATTGTCCACTCGTTTCCCGCACCGAGGAAATCCGCGTCAAGCCTCCATATCGTTCGCTCGGCAAGCAATTGATTGAAGCACTCATCGGTGAGGTATTCCGATACGCCGTGATAATATTCTTCCAAAGCATCGTGCAAAACAGCTTCGTCGGTAAAAAGCTCAGAATTGTTTTGAAGCTTTGTCATCAGTTCATCATTTCTTCCGTCGCTGTTAATCGTAAGGAATTCCGTCAGAAAACAATCTGCCAGCTCCTTATTTTGGGAATCGCTGTCCTTAAAAGCGCACCCTGTAAACATTGCAGCACTTAATCCGGCACATAAAAGCAGAACGAATATTGTTCTTTTTGATTTTTTCATGATTATACCTCACTTTCTTTTACCCTTCTATAAATAAAGACGGTAAAACCCGCAAAGTGCAACAGAATTTTTTTATTTTTCGGCAGATTTTTAAATTCATCCATGCTTTGTCGAGTTTTCTTTATTAAGAAGGAGCACATCGTCCGACATGCTCCTTGGTTTTCTTACTTATTTACAGTTTTGGAAAGCACTTTTGATACTGTGCCTGCTGCGATAAAGTTTACGGCCGCTTCAACAACTCCGTTTACTCCAACAAATGCAACGAGGAACGGCCAAATGGCGTTCGTCGGCAGACTTTCTCCTGCCATTGTGGATATGAATGTATCGTTGCTCCAGAAGAACACGATGATGCACGTCATGAAGAAAAGCGTATTCAGCAGTGCTGTGGCAAGCGATGCGATGAAATACGATGCCGTCTTCATTTTTCCGGTACTATGTAATGCCCTGAAGAGGAGGCCCGAAAGCCATCCGCACAGTACTCTCGGAACGATGCAGGTTATGAATGTTGCAACCGGATTCAGTCCGAGAAGCAGCGCCCCAAAACCGGATGCACCAAAGCACTGAATGAAACTTGTAACCCCGAAGATTCCTCCGAGAATCGCTCCGACCGCCGGCCCGAGGATAATGGCTCCGATTGCCACCGGCAGAACCATGAATGTAATCTCAATCGGACCTGCCTTGAGGTATCCCAGTGGTGTGTACGCGAAAATCAGCATAATTGCAACAAGTATGGCCATTTGTACCATCTTCTGTGTCCGCGTATTGATGTTTTTTTCCATTTGAAAACTCCTTTTCCGCTGTCGCCCCGCTGCCTGCGGGTGCAACGCTTACTTAAAAATATTTTTATAATACAGGATTCTGAGCCCTTCAAGGGTCAAATCCGGTACATACCGTATAGAGGTTTCGCAAAGCGGCAGAATTGTATCCGCAAGTCCGCCCGTTGCAATAACATGCAAGTCATCGGTGAGAAGCTCATCGCTTATTTTACGGAAAAATCCGTCCATCATGAGTGCATGTCCGTTCAAAACGCCGGAATTCATAGATTCCCGGCTGTTTTTGCCTATCAGCCTCTTCGGCATGGCAATGGATACGTCCGGAAGTTCGGATGCCTGCATCGACAGTGCATCAAGCGACACTCTGACTCCCGGTGCTATGATAACGCCGGTAAGCGTGTTTTTTGCATCGATGACAGTGAGCGTAGTGGCAGTACCGAAGTCGATAATCATAAGCGGCCCGTCATCGCTTCCCAGAGCCGAAACCGCATTTGCGACGATATCCGCCCCAAGCTCCGTCTGGCTGTCGATTTTAATATTGAGCCCGGTTTTAATTCCCGGTCCGACTTCGAGCGTTCGGATTCCGAACAGCGACCGGATTGCAGATGAAACCGCAATCGTAATCGGCGGGACTACCGAAGAGAGAATGCTTCCGGTTATGTTCTTTGTATCAACGCCGTTCAGAAGAAAAATCCCCTGAAACAGAACTGCATATTCATCCGCACTCTTAGCTCTGTCCGTAGAAATTTTGCTCTTCATTATGAGCGAATCGTCTTCTGCGAAAACGCCTATGTCTATGCTCGAATTTCCGATGTCAACCGCAAGCAGCATGTTTTTTCCTCCTATGCTCTCGGATGTGTCCTGTCATACACATCTTTAATTCTGTTTTTTACAACTGTCAAATATGCCTGGGTAGCCGAGATATCCTCGTGCCCCATAAGTTCCTGCAGGGATTTCACATCCGCTCCGTTCTGAAGCATATGTACCGCAAACGAATTTCGGAGCACCTGCGGTGTGAGGCTTATCGAAAGCTCCGCGGCTTTGCCGTACTCTTTCAGCACCTTCCAAAGTCCCTGCCTGGTTATCGGCTTTCCTGCATAATTGACAAATAAGATGTCCGTTTCATTGTCTTTGAGCAAAACGGGTCTGGCGGTGAGGCAGTAATCCTCAAGCACACTTCTGCAAATCTTACCCATCGGTATGATTCTCGCCTTGCCGCTTTGCGGTGAGCATTTGACAAAACCCATCCGGAGGTTTAAATCATCCTCCTGCATTTCTATGAGCTCGCTCGCACGGATTCCCGTTGCATATAAAAGCTCCAGAATTGCCCTATCCCGTATTCCTTTCGGAGTTTTGTCGGGCATTTTCATGAGCTTGTCTATCTCTTCAACACTTATGTATTCAATTTCTTTCTTATCAACCTGCGGCGACTTGATGCCTTCTGCGGGATTTTCGTCAATCTTCCCGAGTTTCTGAAGATAATGATAGAACGCCCGCAGAGAAGCGAGTTTTCTGTTCAATGTTGCCTTTGACATATCCTGAGCTCTGAGTTTCATCAAATATGCCAAAAGTTCGGTGGTTGTAACCTCTTCAGGCTTATATGTTCCCCTGTCGTTTATAAAAACCTCAAAATTCCGAATATCTCTTATGTACGCTTTTTTCGTGTTCTCAGACATGTTTCTTTCGCTCGAAAGGTAGTCTGCATAATCCTGATAATTCATCCTTCTGCTTCTCCTTGCCCGATAAGTGAGTACCTTAAAGTATAATACTTATCCGACGCAATTTCAACGAAAAAATAATTTTTTTGTCGAATTATGTAAACCCTTTCGTGCATGAAACTCCGTCACGACCGTATATTGTTTATGAGGTCATAAGCTATGAAGATAAATTACAAAATTTTTTGGGTTTTCCTGTTTATAATTGCGGTGGGAATCTGCACCGGTTCCTTTTTTGAAACGGGCATGACGGATGGTTCGAAGTCCGGATTTTTTGATGCTTTAATTTCGTTTTTCCATGTGGCAGAGGCAGGCGGCGGAGATGGCGAGAACTTTTCCTCCGAAAATTTTCTTTCGGCACTCGGTTCATTCCTGCCCGTGCTCTTAATCGGGTATGTTTCGGCGTTTCTGCCGATCCTGCTTCCGCTTATCCCACTATACATTTTCACACGCGGAGTATCCGTAGGCTTTTCCGCGGCCGCGATTCTTGAGGCTTTCGGTCTGAAAGGTACCGCCTACATTCTTATCACGCTCATGCCGCCGCATTTCATACAGTTGCCGGTTTTCTGCTTTCTCGGCATACTTTCCTTTCAAACCGGCCTTGCGACGCTTTCCTATCTGTTTTCAAGCCGTCGAAGATCCGCTGCTTCACGCAGCGCCAGAAAAGCTTTGCAGTCCGATATACGAAAGTACTCCATATTTTATTCTGCAGGGGGCGCTTTAATCGTTATTTCCTGCCTGCTTCAAGCTTTCCTTCTTCAAGCAGGTTCTTGACCGTCATAATGGCTATGATTGTCTTTGCATCCTGAACATCTCCGTCCATCACCATCTTGTGAAGTCTGTTTATCTCATATTCTTCTATGTCGATGGCTTCGTTTTCATCAAAATTCGTCTCTCCCGGGGTGAGATCGGTGCATAAGTACAGATATAGAATTTCTTCGGAATATCCAACCGACGGGTAAAACTGCATGAGGAATTTTATTTTTCCGGCCGTATATCCGGTTTCTTCCTTCAATTCACGCTTTGCTGCTGCCTCTGCGGATTCGCCGGGGTCGATTTTTCCTGCCGGAACTTCGAGCATTACCCTGCCTGCGGGTTTGCGATACTGCCTTACCATGACGAGCTTTCCCTCGCTTGTTACGGCAGCAAGCACCGCTCCGCCGTTATGCTCAATGATTTCGCGCATGGATGTCCCGTTCTGCACTGTAACTTCGTCGCGTCTGAGGTTAATGATGGCACCTTCGTATATTCTTTCACTTTTAATGGTTTTCTCTTCAAATGTCATAGCTTTCCTCCAAAATTTCGTTCTTCGGTAATATTAGCATATTTTAAGGCAAAAGAAAAGAGCCCGCATCGGGGAGAGTATTATCACCCGCGTGCGGACTCCTGTTTTATCGAATTATCGAGGCTCAACAATAAGCTTTATTGCGGTCCTTTCCTCTCCTTCTATTTCGATGTCGGTAAATGCCGGAACGCACACAAGGTCGATTCCGCTTGGAGCCACAAATCCTCTTGCAATCGCTACCGATTTGATTGCCTGGTTCAGTGCTCCGGCTCCGATTGCCTGTATCTCGGCTCCGCCCTTTTCTCTCAAAACACCTGCCAGTGCCCCTGCTACCGAATTCGGGTTTGATTTCGCTGATACTTTTAAAATTTCCATTGCTTATCCTCCTGTGAAATTTCTTTTATTGATGTAATACACACTGCCCTCTCAGGCCGTTTTATCGATTATACCTTATTTTTGCCATGCGTTTCCAAAAATTTATCGACAAATTCTTCAAGAATTCGTAAAAAAATAAGTTTTTTCACATTTTTTTCACAGAAACACTTGCATTTTTTCATTTTTTTATCTATAATAAGAGCGTGGTTATCCCCCCTGATAACCTCATAATCTCAAATCCAAAATACCCCTTTTGAACAAAGTAGACTGCTCCCCTGCAGTCTATTTTGTTTTAAGGCGTGAATCAAGAAAGGGATTTTGACATGGAAATATACGATTACACGCATCAGAGTGAATATTTTAACTCCAAAATTTTGCAGCGGTATTTAGGCGGCATGCGTCTTGGCGTCTTTGATATTGAAACTCTCGGGCTGTATCCCAAATACAATCCGATGATACTTGCCGGAATCATGGGAATCGAACCCGACGGAAGTTGTCATGTCCGCCAGCTCTTTGCGGAGACAAGTAAGGCGGATGAGGAACGCTTGCTGCTTGCGGAGCTTGAAAACGAACTTTCAAATTTTGACTGTATTCTGACCTATAACGGCAGATACTTCGATATCCCCTATGTGTACGAACGGGCGTCGAAACTCGGCTTTGGTGACTATTGCATCCAACCGTTCAATCTTGATCTGCTTCTGTTCCTGCGGCATTACAGCAGTCTTCGCGATACCATCGGCAGTCTCAAGCAGAAGAATGTAGAACGCTATATGGGGCTTGCCCCGGCTCGCGACGATGAAATCTCGGGCGGGGAAAGTGTTCTGCTCTACAAAGAGTTTGAGAAATGCCGCGATGAAATACAAAAGGACACCTTGCGTGAAAAAATACTTCTTCACAACCATGATGACCTTCTTCAGCTTTATAAGATTTTTCCGGTGATTCTGCAGACGGATATCCACGCTGCGATGAATCGGCTTGGCTTTCCGATTAAAGGTGAAAACGGATGGCCGAACCTTCATATTGACAGCATGAAAGTCGCTGCAAACGCTCTGACGGTGCAGGGACACTATTGCGGAAGCGAAGTGCTTTCTTTTTGCTCCTACAGCACACCTGAAAGACCCTATAACTGTACTTTCAGAGCTGACGGCAGTTTTCTCGTCGAGCTTGCCGCACGCGGCATGAAAGCGCAGCTTACCAACCCGCTTGCCATCAATGAGCTTACGCAGGCGCTGCTTGTCCGTTTCATGCGTGACAATCCGCTGAACGCCTGATACTGTTATTTAAAAAAGAACCACCACACCATCAGTGCTGCCTGCAGGATGAGAATTGCGGGCACGCCGATGGTGAATTTTTTATGCTTTATTTTGTGTCTGAAAGCGTTCATTCCGAGCAGCGCGCCTACGGAGCCTCCGATTGCCGCAAGTCCCAGAAGCGTTGATTCTTTCGTTCGCCACGCGCCTTTTTCCGCCTTTCGTTTATCGATTCCGAATGCAAAAAACGTAATAAGATTGATTACAATTAAATAATAAAGAAAATATTTCATAGCTTTCTCCTTTTTTCCTATTGTATTTTACTAAAAAATGCAGATGATAGCAAGGAGGTGATAAAAATGAAAGCAACACTTGCGACGCTCGAGGGCGTGGATCTCAGCGCAATTACGGAAGCTGAGGAAAAAATCAACAAAGGTCACAAGGAAAAAATCGCTTTGGTGGCGTATGTGACACTTTAATCGTTATGACAGGCATTTGTAAAAAACGAGTGCCTGTTTTTTTCGCCTGTTTGCCGTCTTTTCAAAATTTTGCTATAATACTTTCAAAAAAGTGTAACCTGCCCACCCGAAACGGTGCTTATCAGGGTGAAGGCCTTCATTGGCAAAAGCCGCTTCCCTCGCGTGGGAGCGGCTTTTGAGCGCCTTATTATTCTTTCACAAACGATTGAATTAAATATCGTCCATCTTTTTCTTTAAGGGTCAGTACATTCCTGCTTCCGTCTTTGCGAGGAGCACCATATAATTTCACTATGCCGTCTTTCTTTGTTCCCCTTTCCGGTTCAAATGTCCATCCTCCGGCATCGCTGGTAAAGTTTACGAACCGGTCAATTTCTTTTACATAAATGCTGTCCCAATATTCCTGCGTATTGTTTGCCTTTATCTCATCCAGACCGATACCGATGTAATACTCAAGCCCTTCATTGATAATCTCAGGCTTATACAGCCGTACAGGTGCAGGAGAGGTGTCAACGGTAATTCCCTGTTCCCGATATTCCCGCCAAAACTCGGAAGCCTCAAACTTTTTCTTGAGTTCCGGCGTCCACTCAAGGAAGGCGTCGAACTGCGGATAGTACTGAAGGAACTTTTTAAAATCCAGCTTTTCCGGGCTGCTGTATTTGCTCGAAAAGAAGCAATACATCGTGTTCGTGTTGTAATTCAAGCCACCGAATCCATCATACGGACAGTATCCATGGAATTTATTGTCAAGATTCACGACAACTTCATCTGACAGTTCGCCGTCCGGCGCTGCAAGCAGTTCCGTCCATTCTTCCTTGCTTAAAGCATACGCTTCTCCCTGAAATATCGTGCTGCATTCTTTTGTAATTGCACCCGATGCCAGTTCCTGCGTAAAGGTCTTGGTAATCCTATAGATTCCGGTCGGAAGCATTCCATAGTCCCTGCGGAGTGAAATATATTGTCCTGCCGACTCGCCCGCTTTCAGTTCATATTGGTTCTGCTCATCCTCCGTATCCGGCGAATCAATAGGCTCCAGCATCTCCCAGTTTGATGCGTCATCTTCGTAAAGAATCCGGGCATGACCGTCTCTGCTTGAAATCTCCGTATTTCCTGTATATCGCTCTACACGATACTTATCATCATACCGCAGGGTTTCATTGTACTCGCTCCTGCCTGTGTTTCTGATGTGAAGATAAACCTCATCCATAAGTCCCCCGCTTGCGCCCAAGTCCATATGCAGATTTGTTTGATAATATTCCTGCAATAGGCTGCCCATTTGCGGGCAAGTAAGCCAGTGTCCGTTGATTCCGTTTTCTTCGTAAGATTCTTCGGTATACTTTGCGATGTAGTAAAGACCTCTGCCCTCACCCATATCGCCGCGGAGCTCAAGTTTTTCTCCATTTTTGAGCCGCAGTGCCAATGTATCTGTATATTCGCCGTCAGCACTGTCCGCAGTCTCCGCAAAATCTTCTTTCTCCAAAGTCCCGAAAAGATCTAAAAGCTTCTGTATTTCTTCTTTCTCACCGATTCCGATGATTTCCGTTTCCTTTTGATACAGGTACATATATACCACATCGTCTGCCTTGAGGCTCGAAAAATATTTTTGGCACAGCCCTGCATCCGTCCTTGGGTTTGTAATCAGCGAAGCACAGGCCGCAATCAGTGCCAAAACCGCAAGGACTGCAATCCATGTCTTCGGCTTCTTGAAAGCTGCCAGTGCCTTTACCCTTGCGCTTATTTCCTTCTCTCCACCAATAAAGGATGTCGTGCCGAGGATGAATCGCTCCGTCCCCGCCGCTGCTCTCACCAAAGTCTCGGCGTATCCTTTCTTATCTCCCGTCTTTCGCACCGCATCATAGTCGCAGTAAACTTCCATGTCGCGTCTGAATCTGCGGAATGCAAGCCAAATCACCGGGTTCCACCAAAATGCGGCGAGGAAAAATGCCGAAATTAAATTATAGATTAAGTCGCCGTGTGCAAGGTGTGTCAGTTCGTGCGCCAGCACCCTGCGGTGCTCTTCCTGCGTATATCCGTCCTCTAAGGCGATTACATACTGCCCGCCCATAAAAGTGAGGAAAGTCGAGTCCGCGCCGCTTCGAATCTGTATTTTTGCGACGTCGCGGATTCCGACGAGTTTCTTTAGTTCGTCAAGCTCAGCGCGCGCATTTGCATCGTCCATGCACGGCAAAGCTTTCAGTTTGCGCTTTTGTCTCACCGTTCCTGCCAGCATCAGAAGAAGCACTGCCGCTGCGCCTGCAATCCAAACGCAGTTTTCGATTTTCGCTCTTGATACCGTTGCTGTGAAGTCGCTGTCAACCGTCCTGCCCGTAAACGGCACCTGCATGCTGACATGATCTTTCTGCACGGTGTAGTAATTTCCCTGTTCCTCGATTCCAAAGCCTCTGGCATCCAAGTTCTCATACGGTTCCACCCACACGGTCTCCGTCGTGTTGTGGCTCTGCGGCAGATAGGTCTTAGCGGAAAAATCACTTTCCGGCAAAATCTCCGCAAGCGGCACAGCAAGCACGCTCGCTGCGACGAGTATCCACATGAGCATATGCCCCCTCGGCGTTATCCTGTTTCCAAATGCCAGCTTCACAAGCAGCACTACCGCTGCCGCCGCTGTAACCAAAATTGCTGTGTTGAATAAGTCCATCGCAAATCCCCCTTTGCAGTCAACCTTCCATTTTGTCAATGATTTCGAGCAATGTCTGCTGCTCCTCCTTGCTTAGGTTCTTGCCGGAAACCAGCGAGGAAACCATGAGCTTCGCCGAGCCGTCAAAGATGCGGTTGATAAAGCTTTTCATTTCCTCTTTGCGGCAGGCTTCCTCGCTAACCGCCGCGCTGTAGCGGAAGCTTTTCGGATGGCTCTCATCGGCCGTAATTACTTCTTTTTCCACAAGTCTTCCGACCATCGTTCGGACGGTCGTGTAACTCCAGCCCGCATCTGCGACCGCTTCGGCGATTTCCTTTAATGTCATTTTTTTATCTTCGCTCTGCCAGAGTGCTTTCATGATCGTCCACTCGGCATCGCTGATTGAAATTTGTCTGTTCATAATATCCCTTTCGTCTTTCTTTACTTTGCTTGTAGTGATTGAATCAGGTATCTGCCGTCCTTCTCCTTGAGGGTCAGAACGGAAGTGCCGAACTCACGCATTTCCCCGCTCTTTAGCGGCTTAAACATAATTGTTTCGCCGGTTAGTGTAACGGTGTCGCCTGACTTTTTCCCTTCCTCAACGATAAATTCAGCTGTCGTCCAGCCATCTCCAAAGACCACGTATCGATCAATCTCTTTCACGTAGAATGTCTTCCATTTTTTCTCCGTATAGTTTGCTCTGATGTCATCTGTCGTGATACCCGCGTAATACGCAAGGCTTTCGTTAATCTTCGCAGGGTCATAGAAAGAAGGGCCTTCCGGATAATTGTCAAGCGTCCATCCGTCTTTCCTGTATGGACTCCAATATTCCGAGTTCTCAAACTTTTCTTTCATTTCCGCTGTCCAGACATGATTGTCGTCAAATGCCGGGTAATATTTCAAAAATTCAACAAAATCCATCTTATCCGGGCTGCTGTATGCGCTTGTAAAGTAGTCGTAGAGCGTATTTTTGTTCCCATTTTTGAAAATCTTATTCAGTTCGTCCTTTGTTTCGTCTTTCAATTCCCCATCCGGCTGCGTGCGAAGAAAATCCCAGTCCACAAAATGCAGACGGTTCTCCACCCACTCAAAGACTGCAGATTTTTCCTGTTCGATTGTTTTCCCGTTTTGTAATTTCTGGGTGAACGGAAGGATAAGCCGATAAATGCCTTCCGGCAGTTCTCCGTATTTTGGTGTAATATCTATCGTGGCTGCAAGACGTTCGTTCCCTTTGGCGGTTCCTCCTGCTCCTGTGTTTTTGCCGTCTTTCAGTTCCTGTACAGACTCCCAGCTATTGTCTGCATATGGATAATCTTGGTTTCCCGTATAATGCTCAATGCGGAAGTTTCCCCCATATGTCAGATACGGACTCGGATTATCGTATTCTGTGTTCTCAATGACGATTCCGACACTGCCGGCACTCTGTGCATCAGCCCAATAGGATATGTGCAGATTCGTCTCTTCGTATTCTTTGAGCAGTGCGGTCAGCTTTGATGAATGAAAACGCTTGCCGCTGATTTCTTCGTCCTCTGTGCCTTCTCCATCTATTTTGCTGATGCAGTACACATCTTCGCCTGCCGCTTCGTCTTTAATCAATTCCAAATAATTTGTGGCGTTCTCTTCCGGACTTTCCATGTTAACATAAAGTCTGTATTTCGATTCGCTGCCTTCCATCGGCTCTCCGTCCGTAAAATTCTCTTCGCTGACGGAGCGGAAGAGTTTTGCAAGTTCTTCCCTTTGTTTTGTATCATCAATACGGATTATATCGAAATTAAAGCGGTTCGCTTTTTTTGCAATCGAAACGCTTGTAAAGTTTTCTGCCTGCATATCCCGAAAATATCTCGTGCAAGGGTCTTTGCTCTTTGGATTTACGGCAATGCATACGCAGGCTCCTACCAGTGCAATTACTGCAAGGACTGCGATCCAGAGCTTTGGTTTCTTGAACGCCGCCAGTGCCTTTACTCTTGCGCTTATTTCCTTCTCTCCACCAATAAAGGATGTCGTGCCGAGGATGAATCGCTCCGTCCCCGCCGCTGCTCTCACCAAAGTCTCGGCGTATCCTTTCTTATCTCCCGTCTTTCGCACCGCATCATAGTCGCAGTAAACTTCCATGTCGCGTCTGAATCTGCGGAATGCAAGCCAAATCACCGGGTTCCACCAAAATGCGGCGAGGAAAAATGCCGAAATTAAATTATAGATTAAGTCGCCGTGTGCAAGGTGTGTCAGTTCGTGCGCCAGCACCCTGCGGTGCTCTTCCTGCGTATATCCGTCCTCTAAGGCGATTACATACTGCCCGCCCATAAAAGTGAGGAAAGTCGAGTCCGCGCCGCTTCGAATCTGTATTTTTGCGACGTCGCGGATTCCGACGAGTTTCTTTAGTTCGTCAAGCTCAGCGCGCGCATTTGCATCGTCCATGCACGGCAAAGCTTTCAGTTTGCGCTTTTGTCTCACCGTTCCTGCCAGCATCAGAAGAAGCACTGCCGCTGCGCCTGCAATCCAAACGCAGTTTTCGATTTTCGCTCTTGATACCGTTGCTGTGAAGTCGCTGTCAACCGTCCTGCCCGTAAACGGCACCTGCATGCTGACATGATCTTTCTGCACGGTGTAGTAATTTCCCTGTTCCTCGATTCCAAAGCCTCTGGCATCCAAGTTCTCATACGGTTCCACCCACACGGTCTCCGTCGTGTTGTGGCTCTGCGGCAGATAGGTCTTAGCGGAAAAATCGCTTTCCGGCAAAATCTCCGCAAGCGGAACAGCAAGCACGCTCGCTGCAACAAGTATCCACATGAGCATATGCCCCCTCG
>FR881995.1 GCA_000435615.1 Firmicutes bacterium CAG:238
TTTCCCCCTGCAGAACATATCTATGCCGCTTGTATTCCTCGCTGATGCGTTTCTTTAGTTCCATATAAGCTAACGCATACGTAGGCTGCTTCGCCGACTTTAGGGTCATAAAAATAACCGGATGTTGCTGGCTGTGCTTCATAATTTCTTCGCCGCATTCTGTAATTTTCAGCCCGTCGAAGAGATAGCCATTATCGACTTTCTCGCCTTTTTCAGTAATTTCATCCTCAAAGAAGCGGCGGATCATAAACTGATTGAGCGTCTTGCCGAAGCGCCGCGGACGCGTAAACAAAGTCACCATCGCATTACTTTCGATTAACTTTTCAATCATCAAAGTTTTATCGACGAAATATCCATTTTTATCAATGATTTCTTTAAAATCTTCCACACCGATGGATATTTTCTTTTTCGTTGTATCGCTCATTTCTTCACACTCCTTTCGGAAAGTCTGTGTTTTCTGTCCGTTCCATACATACACCTTATCAATAGTATACTTGATTTTCGGAAAAGAAACAACAGAAAATCGCTTCCACTCTGCTACTCCTCCAGCCCGAGCAGCCAGTCTCTCGCATTTATCCTGCGAATCCCGTCGTAATGGACTTCAGGGTCATCGTCCATAGTGAGAAGGATTTTCGGATAGTGGTCTTTGATTGCGCGCAGGGAGCGCAGTTCTCTCTCAAGTGTCTTTTCATCACGAACAGATAAGGCTACTTGAAAATAAGTTGTGCCTTTGCCGTTTTGTGCGACGAAATCCACTTCAAATTCATCAACTTTGCCTACATATACATCATACCCTCTTCGCAGCAATTCCAGATATACTATATTTTCGAGTATCCGCCCCGCGTCTATCTGCTTTGATCCAAGCAGCATAAGGCGCAGGCCAATATCCACAACATAGTATTTTTCAAGCGTTTTAAGGTATTGCTTTCCTTTTATGTTATACCTTTTTGCCTGATATATGATATAGCTTTCCGTCAGGGCATCAAGATATTTTTCAACGGTTCGCGTATCGATTCTGCGTCCTGAAGAGGTCATCGTATCCGCAATCTTTTTCGACGAGAGCGGATTTCCGATATTATCAAAAATAAATTTTAATATGCTCTTGAGCATCCTCGGTTCGGAAATTTTGCTGTGGTTTATTATGTCTTTTACGACAATCGTATTGTACAATCCCTCAAGATAGCTCCTTATCTCATCGGACTTTCCCTCAAGTTCCAAGGTGTATGGAAACGAGCTGTTTTGCAGATAGTCCACATACTTTATTCCTCTGTCGTTCATGCTGCCTGTGCTTATCATATATTCTTTAAATGATAACGGAAGCATTTCTATCTGTATATAGCGCCCCGACAGCAAGGTGGCGATTTCGCTCGAGAGCATGTGTGCATTGGAACCCGTGATATAGATGTCTACATTGTCTTTAATATACAAACTATCCACGACCTTAGGGAACTGCTCTACATTTTGTATTTCGTCCAGAAAAATATATGTCATGTTGTCCTTGACCAAATGCTCTTTCAAATATGTGTGCAGTTTTTTATAGTCTGTCAAATCCTCGAAATCCAAATCTTCAAAATTTATCGAAACGATTCTTTCTTCTTCCACACCTTGTTCAAGGAGCCACTTCCTGTACATTTCAAGTAATTTTGACTTTCCGCACCGTCTCACGCCTGTAACGACTTTGATTATTTTCTTATCTTTAAGCGCGATTAATTTATTCAAATATTCTTCCCTCTGAATCAGCATCCGCAATTCCTCCCTCGGTCTGTTTAGGGTTATTATATCCAAAAAGTGCAAAAAAAACAAGAGTTTTTGGATTGTAATGCAAAAACTCTTGTTTCTCTATTTCATCGTCACGCTGTTGTTCAGCGTTATCTTGCTGTAGGTCTCCGCGAAAAGCGAGTTTACCCCCGTTACTCTGCCTTCCTCACCATGCACTCTTTCTTGCAGAAACTCA
>FR881996.1:0-11296 GCA_000435615.1 Firmicutes bacterium CAG:238
CCCTATGTGCGCATGGTTTGACGCTTACTTGCAAAGAACACTTTCGCATAATCTGCAGCATATGGATATATGTCAGATGTTGCTCCGAGCAGTATAAGCAGCGGCTTCATAAAAATGATGCACAACACGCCTACAATGACTTATACGATAAGGCTAAATACAAGAATCGTCCCATATACATCTCGAGCTCCTTCCTCATCTCCATCGCCAAGTTTGATTCCGGCAGCCGTTGTACCACCTATGCCCAGCATCGATGAAAGGCCCATGGCGAAATACATGAACGATACGGCTACTGCAATTGCAGCTAAAGCCATCTAGCTACACCATTTCCCATGAAGTTTCCATCCAGAATTACCGCCAGACATGAAAAAAGAATGCCGACTAAAGCCAATACGGAATATTTCCAAAACAAGCCCCCAATTGCTTTTGTTAAAAGCTCACTATCCATTGTGACAGTTTCATTGTTGTTAAGATCTTCCATGTTTTTCCCCCTTACATTTTATAATTTAAAGCGGTTTACTTACAGCAGTCAACGTCCATTGCAAATGCCCTTACAGGCGATCCATCTGCATCTTTCAGTTTAAGCGGCGCCGCGCAGAAAATAACTTCTTCAGGAAGCTCCATGCAGTTAACCATACCGAGAATACATGGAATCCCTGCATTTGCAAAAGCAAAATCAGGCACCTCGGTTCCTTCTGGAACACAATCCATACCATCTCGTGGATCGCCGAACATCGGAGCATCTATTGCAAAGCATTTGATGCCCTTGTCTCTAAGATATGCAGCCGCTTCAATTGTAATAAAAGGACTCTCCCAAGTATAATTCTCCTCTTTAGCTCTCTTATCCCATCCTGTTGCTAATATGCATATATCCCCAGCTTCTAGTTTCTCTGAACCTGTCTCTTTCAGCATATCTGTTGTAATTTCAAAGAAAGGTCTGTCATTTGCGGCAATCTTAAGCACTTTAGCTTTGCCGATAATTTTAACAAGATCCATTTTATCTGTACCTGCAGCACTTTCAGACCAGTGCTTGGCATTCTCCAGATGTGTCCCAGTATGCGATGTCATCACATGCTTGCTGCAAATATATCCATTATCCTTAATGGTTGACAAGGCTTTTCCTTCATAAGGAACATATGGAGTTCCGTAGTACCAAAGGCCGTTTTCGATTGTTATACTTAAGTCATAAATTTTCATTTTCTGTTACCTCATTTTCTTTTACATATACAATATCGCAAATCTTACGCATTATCATTATAGAAAAAATGCAGTGTGAAATACTAAGTCAGTTTTAAAGAGGAGATGAAACTTGTATTATCTTCACGCTGCGGCTTTTCTCGTTTTTATAACAGCTTTTTCAAGCTGATTTCAGGAAGGAAATCAGCTTTACTCAAAGTGTATTTTTTAAATGATATAGTTTCCTCCGTGAGCCATTACAAAGTAACGCTTACGTGTGAATGTCTGAGGATTTGTAAGTCCATCACCTGTAGGTGTAGCAATTGTAGCTGTATTGATACCAGTACCACCGAGTCCGAATGCTGCACTTGTCCACCCGTTCTGTACGTAAATCGTCGTATCAATGGCCTTACCGAATGCAGTTACATGGTCAATGTGGTTCGACCAGATGGAAGCAGAGTGATGACGTCCGCCTTCTGCAGCAACCGCTCTGTTCATGGCTTCTTCAAAGTTTTCACACTTAATGACCGGAATGATCGGCATTAACTGTTCCGTATATACCAGCGGGTGGTCATTCGGGGTTTCGAAGAATGCAACGCCCGGATCTCCTTCAACCAGAATTCCTGCCATTTCAAGGATCACGCCAGCGTTTTTGCCTACGCATTTTTTTGCACCGGCATATTCTCCATCATCCGTCTTCGTCAGACAAATGTCCGTAACCTTTTCGCCCTGTTCTTTATTCAATCTTACTGCGCCAGCCTTTTCGAATGCATTCATAAATTCATCAAACACATCCTTAACAACAAACAGTTCTTTTTCTGAAGTACACTGGATGTTGTTTTCGTAGGAAATATCAGCATACAGTTCTTCCGCTGCTTTCTTAATATCAGCAGTTTCATCAATTACAACAGGAGGGTTGCCAGCTCCGGCCGCAAGAACTCTCTTGCCGGAACGCATAAGCGTAGCTACCATTCCAGGTCCGCCGGTTCCTACTAACAGTTTAACGTCAGGAGACATCATCATGGTATCTAAAGTGTCCATTGTAGGTTCTTTTACTGTGCAAAGCAGGTTTTCCGGTCCGCCGACTGCAACAACGGCTCTGTTAAAGATATCGACTGACCAAGCTGTACCAACTTTTGCGCTTGGGTGTCCGTTGAATACCATTGAGTTGCCTGCGATCATACCGCAAACTCCGTTGCCGAATACGGTGATACTTGGATTCGTGCTTGGAGTTACCGCACCAACAACACCCCATGGCGCATAGTATTCAACTGTAAGGCCATCATTTGATGCCATTACATCATGCTTAAGCGCTTCTGTTCCGGCAAGTGTGCTTACGGTTGAGATATTCTTATCTAATTTATCTGCATATCTGCCGAATCCTGTTTCATCAAATTCCAGCTGAGCCATTTCTTCTGCGTTATCTGCATACAACTTCTTTATGCTGTTAAGGAAACGGTCTCTATCTGCCAGAGAATATTCATTCACAAGTTTTTTCTGTGCAATCTTTGCTGCTTCAATGCATTCTTCCATAGTGTCGAATACACCTATAAAGTTATCCATATTCATGATCATTTTCCTCCTATTACAGATCTTAGCGATACAGATCACAGGTTTCTGCAAACTCTGTCAATCCTATCAAAAGCCTCTTTAAGCATGTCAATGCCGACAGTACATGCGATACGCACATATCCTTCACCGCAAAGGCCAAAGGCATTGCCCGGTAAAGTATTAACATGTGCTTCTCTTAAAAATAAATCTGCTGCCTCAACACTGGACAAGCCGGTCTCTTTAATGTTGATGAACAGATAGAAACTTCCTTTTGGCGGATAAATAACGCTGATTTTAGGAATTTCATTGATTCTTTCTGCTGCATAGAAAATCCTCTTTCTGTACTCTTCAATCATTTCCGGCTGTACTTCGGTTCTGTATCTCAGTGCATAGATCGCTGCTCTCTGCGAGATCGACGGTGCAGTAAATACTACATTTTCATTTATCTGCTGCATGATCTTTACAAGATAATCCGGTGCGATAATGTTGCCAATCCTCCATCCGGTCATGGTAAAGTTCTTAGAGAAAGAATTAATCGTAATCGCTCTTTCTTTCATGCCGGGAAGTGACGCAAAAGGTACGAACGGATTCTGATAGCTGAACGCTGTGTATATTTCGTCAGATACTACGATCAAGTCATACTTTTTGGCGATCTCAGCAATCTGTTCCATTGTTTTAACCGTAAGGCAGTTTCCCGTAGGATTGCTTGGCGAGTTGATGATAAGCGCCTTCGTTCTTTCTGTAATCAGGCTTTCTAAGCGATCTACATTGACTTGGAAGTCTTCTTCCTCGTATGTAGGCATTTCTACCGGAATACCTCTTGCCAGTTCTATCTGCTGCGGGTATGGAGTGAAATACGGCGCCTGCATGATCACTTCATCACCGTCATCAAGAATCGCTTCCATCGCAAGATACATTGCAAGACATCCTGATGCGCATACATAAACTTCACTATCAGCAACGTTCATATCATATTCTTCTTTATAGAATTTACAAATTTCCTGACGCAGTTCAGGATCTCCCTGGAAGTCAGTATACTTTGTATGTCCTTTTTTTGCATCCTCAAAAGCCTTTTCAATAATGAGCGGATGTGTGATCAGGTCAGGATCTCCAAGACTCAGATTGATCACATCATCAAATGATTTTGAGAGCACATCTGACTGGCCCATAGCGGTACTCTGATCTTTCCAGTATCTTTTAGCTATAAATCTATGTTTCATCTCTGTCTCCTTGTTGTTGCTGTCAAAGCTGTGAAATTGCGGCTTCAGCACCCTTGTTGAAGCACAGATCATTCTTAGGGTTATTTTTACCCTTTTTTCTGAAGTAATGATTCATGCCAAATCTGGTTTCATCAATATCATAAAGATCGCTTGCAGCCGCAAGTGCACCAAGCATTACAATATTGACACCTTTTGCATTTTCGCATTCTGCCGCGATTTCAGTAGCCGGTACTTTGATAACTTTAATATCATCACGATATTTACGATCGGCACTGACGATACTGCTGTTTACCAGTAATACGCCCCCCGGTTTTAGTCTGTCTTCGTATGTATCGATCGCGGATTCACTGAGTGTATAAAGAATATCCGGCTCAAGACAGTATGGGCTCAGGTGGCCTTCTTCACCGATTTTTAATTCACAGTTTGCTGCGCCGCCTCTCATTTCAAATCCGTATGAAGGAAACCATGACACATTTTTCCCTTCTTCCATAGCGATATCGGCCAGAATATTCCCGGCGACCAATACGCCTTGTCCGCCGATTCCTGAACATATAATCTCAATCATTATCTGTCACCCTCCCTGTTAATGAATTCGCCAAGAGGCAACGCCTTACTCTGAACATTCTTCACATAATTACATGCATCAACCTCTGACATATTCCAATTAGTAGGACACATGCTCAGTATTTCAACCAAGCAAAAGCCTTCGCCGTTCATATTTTTTTTCAAAGCCTTCTTAATCGCCTGTTTTGCTTTTTCTGTATTTGCCGGAGTATTCACTGCACAACGAGCCATATACGCCATATCTGTACCGGCAAGGATTTTTGCAATATCAACCATGCTGCCATCGTGCTTGATGTCGCGGCCTGCAGGTGATGTTGCCGTCTTCATGCCGTAAAGTGATGTAGGAGACATCTGGCCGCCTGTCATGCCGAATACGCTATTGTTGATAACGATCGTCAAAATGTTTTCGTTGCGAATTGCAGAGTACAAGGTTGATTCAATACCGATACTATATGCGCTACCATCACCGGGTCTTGCGATAACAAGAGCTTCCGGACGGACTCTCTTCACGCCTGCTGCAGTAATAACGACTCTTCCGTGTGCACTCATGATCGTATTGTATTTCAGAGCGAACTGTCCGAACTGTCCGCATGCAACGTCGTCTACTGTGATTATTTTATCACTCACACCCAGTTCCTCTACTGCCTCAGCAATAACACGACAAACAATGCCATGTCCGCATCCCGGACACCATGAGGCCTGCTTCGACATTTCGATATCTTTTGGAATTGAAAAATTCATTCAGCCCACCTCCTTAATATCTCTCAGCCATTTCTCTGGCTTTTGCTGCTAGTTCAAATTCATTGATAGGATCCCAGTATGAGCCGAAAAACTCAACCGGTCTTCTGTTTTTGTCTGCAAGGATAATATCATCTTTCATCTGACCGAGAATGTTCATTTCAGCATCTAAGAACGCCTTAACATGTGGAAGTTGATCAAAAGCATTCTTAGGGTAAGGCCATAATGTGATCGGTCTCAGCAAACCGACTTTAATTCCTTCCTTACGAGCTCTCAAAACTGCTGATTTTGCAATACGAGAGCTTGTTCCGTAAGCTACAATAACGATGTCTGCATCGTCTGTATAGAAGTTCTCCCAGCGCTGTTCATTCTCTTCCATTTCTGTGTATTTATTAAGAACATATTCAGGATACTTTCTTCCGCCATCTTCCCAGTCCCAGTAACGGTTCCAGATAGCGCGCTGTTCTTCTCCTTCACATCTCGGACGGACAGCCCAGTCAAACTTATCCATGTCGTGTTCTCTCATTTCAGGCAGTTCAACAGGTTCCATCATCTGTCCGATTGTGGCGTCTGTTGCCATAATGACCGGATGACGATACTTTTCCGCAAGATCGAAAGCTTCACTTGCGAGTTCAACACTTTCCTGCACTGATGCAGGCGCTAATACAAGTGTATGATAGTCACCATGCCCGCCGCCTCTTGTAAGTTGCCAGTAGTCTCCCTGACCCATGAAAATATCCCCAAGTCCACATCCGATTCTTTGAACGTCTACGATCACTGCCGGCAGGTCGCTTGAACAAAGATAGGAGATACCTTCCTGCTTAAGCGAGAATCCGGGACCTGCTGTAGTGGTAAGTGCACGAGCGCCTGCAGCCGCTGCTCCGAAAAGCATATTTACACCAGCAAGTTCTGATTCTGTCTGAACACATACTCCACCGACTTCATCCATTCTCCAGCATAAATATTCCAGGATCTCCGTCTGCGGTGTAATAGGATAACCGCTGAAAAATCTGCAGCCAGCACGAAGACATGCTTCTGCCAGAGCCTGATTGCCTTTCATCAAAACTTTTGCCATATTTACACCTCACTATCCTTCTATTATCTCAATGCAGTAATCCGGACACATCTTGTAGCATGATCCACATCCCACACATTCTTTAGTTTCATCAATTTGTACAATTCTAAAGCCTTTTGCTCCGAGCTCATTTGACGGTATCAGCACCGTCTTAGGACATACCTCCACACAGAGGAAGCATCCCTTACATCTGCTAAAATCTGCCTTAATCTTAGCCATATTAACCTCCTGTTTCCTTTGTCAGTACTTCTTGATTACGAATTCATGAATTCATGAGTTCATATTTATGAGTTTTTCATCCATTATCGATATTACTAATACTAATATTTGATGCTGTTTTTGTAAATTGTCTAAAGTGCTTAAATACTTTAAAGCAATCATCATTTAAGCCAAGCCAATAGTCCAAAAGGACCAACCCAATAGTGATTCTGGCCATTTCCACTCTTACTTAAAATGGATCACAGGTTTGTTTCTGCTTGGCATTCGTTTGAACTCTATATCTTTTTTCGGATGTCCAAGAAATACAGGAAAATAATAACTTTTCAGTTTATTTCCACCTATTAATCCTTTCAGATCTTCTGCACCACCCTCCATAGCGAAATTAAGATAACCACATCAACAGACGCCCAGATCCATTACATTTGCATACAGATCAAGGTATGTCAGCGCAATACTGATGTTAGCCTGAGAATCAGCCGTAGCCATAATAGCCACCGGTGCATCCCAAAAAACATATTCTCTATCAGTTCCAAGCACCTCAGCCGAAAGTAGCCACATATTTCCCGATTTTTTCACCAGATTCTCTAGATAATTTCTGACAATCTTTGAAATCTCAGCTAGTTTTTCTCTGCTGTCAATGACGATCCATTCTACGTCCTGAATATTTCCGCCGGTTGGCGCACAGGCCGCCAATTCCAGAAGTTCTGTAATTTCTTCACGAGTCACGCGCTCGTCTGTAAAGTTTCTGATCGAGCGGTTTGATCTTAAGAACTGATATGCTTGCTGTTTTGAGATTTTTAGCTTTTCATCTATCTCCGGGCTTTCGCGGATAGGTGTTTTGGAAAAAACAAGCGATGCCGCAGGACAAACCGCCATGCAATGACCACATTCGAAGCAATGCACAGTCAGCTTCTGATCCAAATAAGGATAGCCCTCTTCATCTTTTTTTATGACCAAGCCTGAGCATATCTTGCTACACAGACCGCACTTTGAACATTTTTCTTTGTCAAGGATAAAGTTTTTTCCGTCCATGATCGTTTACATTATACAATATCAAACATTCCCCAACCATACATTTCACAGCAGGCTCTCATTCCTTCGTTCAGTTCTTCAGGATATCCCTGGCTGACCGTTTCATTCGCTGCCCAGTTAATAACAGCTTCTGAAAACATAAGAGGATGATCAAATCCTTCAGGTGAGATAAGGTCAAGGGAGTCATACTTTGTATGATTCCCGCAGAAGAAACCCGCAGAAAGCGTGATCTGAGGGATTTCCTTGGCGGCAAAATTAAGGGTATCGCATACCATAGGTGCCGCAGTCACAGCCCATTCCAGATCTAAGGATGCCGTGATCTCGTTGAGTTTTTCACGCACTTCATCGTTAAATCCGCCAACTGCACTGTAATTGGAAAGCGTGTTGCCTACGATGTCATAATTAAGAACAAATCTGGTTTTGTCGTATATGTCCATGTGATCTTTCAGGTAGTATTTGCTGCCATGCAAACCACACTCATGGCCTGACCATGCGATAAATCGAATCATCTTTTCCGGTCTTCTGCCTGCCTTTGCTTCTTCGTTATAGTATCTTGCAAGCTCCATTACCATTGCAACGCCCGCAACGTCATCTGCCGCACCGACACTGCTGATCGCGGAATCAAGATGTGCGCACACGACGATGCTTTCATCTGTATCACCGCTGCCTTCTACCACACCGATCGTTGTTCTTGTTTTGCCAAGTTCGATCTCAAAATCGAATTCTAAATGAACCTTGTTAACTCCGGAGTTTAATAATTCTAGGGCTGTCTTCCAGTGAATGACAAATGTAGGAATCGTAAATTCCTCATGCATGGTTTCAAAGTTTGCATATACAAAAGGTACGTCCCAGTGACCGTCAGTTGTAGTGTAAATTACAGCAGCCGCACCATATTCATATAGTCTCTTGTACATATTGATATCAGGATATTCAAAATATACGTCTCTGCAGATAAGAGCTGCCTTACCTCTTACATCCTTTGTTTTGAAGCTGGCAATATTGCCGTTTTCCACGTAAACAAGTTCCAGATCCATACCGCCTTCAGGTGTTGCCTTTGAGAAAATAGCGGGAGTATGCCTTATATCTTCCCATGCATCATTTCTATATACCTGAAGCACACTTTTCTTTATCGTGCTTACCGGCACTTCAAATTCATGAGTGTCAGTCATAATGCCGTTTTCTCTGTAATAATCAAGGATATAATCACTTGCTTTCAGGACCTGCGGAGTACCGGCGATTCTCTGTCCACAGTCTTCGGTAAAAAACCTTGTATGCTCATAGGCACGTTTGCTCATTTTGTTCATGATAACTACCTCCATGTTAAAGTTTTATATGCAGTCATATGCATAAGCTCTTACAGGAATTTCTCCTAGATCAGATCTTTAAATTCCTTTATATCGATTTCTTTCCCGTTGCTTCGGTCTTCTAATGCCTTCAATACATCGTTGTGTCTCTTCTTTGACAGCGGATAAGCAAGAACGATCAATACGGTCAGGATCAGTACTCCTCCGCATCCAAATCCGTAAACAGCTTTCATTGCGCCAAGCGTAGCCTGCGTCTGAACTCCCGCTGCATTGTATCCGATAATTTCGAGTATTGTTCCTACAAGAGCGATCGCAACTGCGCCGGATACTTTTTGTATGAAAGCAATGAAACCAAATACGATCCCATCTAGTCTCTTCTTGGTGGCAAGCTCCTGCACATCAACACAGTCAGGGATCATGCTCCATGGAACCTGATAAATAGCAGCAAGACCAAGCGCCATTAATGTAACAAGGACATAAATCATGGTAAGCTGCCCCGGTTTAATGAAAATCCCGACTAAAGCGATCATGGATGCGCCTTCAATCCCGCAGGCGATGATCCATGCAGCTTTTTTTGAACACTTTTTGCATAAAACGTCAATACCTATCGCTGCAAAACAGCCAAGGAACCCAGCGTATGCCATTACGCTTGCAATTTGACCTTCACTCATCTGAACATAGTAGCTGTAGTAGTAAACCTGGATAGCCAGATTGATCGAGTTGCCGAAAATAGCGATCGCAAAAATCAGCATTACGATTCTTGCTGATTTATTTTTAAAGATTTCTTTGATGTCTTTAAGTTCAAACTTGCTTGCTGAATTTTCAAGATGTTTTTCATATCCTCTTGTGTTTCTCCACAGAGTATATATGAATACAAGAGCAATGAGCATGAACACTGCAACTGTTGCGGACCATCCATATCCCGCAAACTTTTCGTCAAAGTAAGTTACCATCATCAGCGTTGGACTGATGATAATCATAACTACCATGCAAAAAAAGTTCTTAAAGGTTGCCAGTGTTGATCTCTCGTCATAGTCAAGTGTCATTTCCGAACCTAGTGATGAGCTGGCAATGTCAAGTACGGTCTGCGCTGTATAATATAATAGGATAATTACAACGTAGTATACTTTTGATGCTCCTTCGCTTAATCCAAAGTTTGTAAAAAGAAGAACACTGATAATTGCAAATGGTATTGCGACACCTATAATGAGTGGTCTTCTTCTGCCATATTTACATTTCAGGTTATCTGAGATGCTACCTACAATCGGGTCGGTGATCGCATCCCATAAAGTTCCCAATGAGATGATCGCACCGGCAAAAGTAGGGTTCAACCCAACAATGTCTGTAAAGAAGAACAAGCCGTACATACTAAATAGTGTCCATGTGATGAAACTAGTGTAACCAGAAAGCCCGTAAGAAAGTCTCACCTTAAAAGGTAGCTTTTCAGAGATTTTGTGTTCCATGTTTTCCTCCTTAAGTTATTAATATAAAGCTCCTACGTACCTTCTTTCATTTTATAATTAGTTTTAAAAAAAAAAAATGCTCTCATATATCACTTTTTTCTTCCGATCATACCCGTTTTGCCCATCATATAGTTCTTTCGGACTATTCCATTAGTCTCGGGAGTTTGACGAGCTTTGCAAAAGGAAATCTTCCGGATTCCCGGATGAGCTGTTTCCGTGGTTCGCTGTGCTCTCCGAAGTCTGTAAAAAGAAATCCCGGATATCGAAAATGCCGCCCTGCAAGGCGGCATAAATGTTTTGAAGCACGGATGGTTTACCGTTTACGATAGAGAAGTACTATTCCAACACTCAATAATAAAACAGCTATTATTAAAATACAAACCAAAGGAAACAGTAAAATATACTCTGATGAATTTGTAAAATACTCATGAAAATTTCTAAATTCAGATGCCTGATACCATTTTGCAAATAACGGCATTAATAAAACAAGTATCCCACCTATCATGATACTGGCTATCGAGATACACCTTTGAATAATACTGCCACTGCTTTTTTTACATCGGTATTGTGCTTATTTATGCCCTGATCATTGTCGGCATCACTCTCGGTCTTCATAAGATAATCTATAGAGCAGTCAAAATATCTTCCTAATTTGACCATATTTTCTATATCAGGAATTGCCCCCATTTCCCATTTGGAAACAGCCTGTCTAGAAACATTCAGTTTTTCTGCCAGCTGTTCCTGTGATAATCCATTCTGTTTTCTTAATCTCTGTATTTTTTTCGGCAGATGTCATAATCTGCATCCCCTTTCTGTTTTTCAGTGTAATTACAGTATAACTTTCTCTCTCAATCCATCTACCATCTGTACCTTGCAGATCCGCAATTCAGAGTTACATTCCGGAAAATCCTGCCGATTTATGCTGTCTTCCACAGGGACCACCATATTAGAAAA
>FR881996.1:11346-15246 GCA_000435615.1 Firmicutes bacterium CAG:238
CTGCCGTGCTATATTTTCAACAACATCATGTTATCTAGCAATCATATATTTGATCAAATCTCCTCTGCTGTTCAAATTGAATTTTCTTAAGATGCTATATACGTGCTTCTTTGCAGTGGATGTTGAGATGCAGAATTCATCTGCTAGTTCCTGATTGGAATAGCCCTTAAGGATATAAGGGAATATCTCTTTTTCTCTTATAGACAGGTTGTCATATATGTCCAATCCTTTACAATCCAAAAAATCGATTGCTTTCGGCTGCATAATAGAATAAATGATATTTTCCAAATGCCCTATAAACAATTCTAATATAAAGCATTCTCTGTCTTGCACCGGCCCATTGGTCTCATCTCTGCAGAACGATACGATGACATCAACCTGATTTGGTACTTTTACAAGAAGTCCTCCCAAATGTCGATAGCCTTTTGGTTTAAGCCATTCTCTATAAAAAGCGTGCTTCAGCATGTAATCATCTTCAATGACATCGGAATCCCTGAAGGATGTTGACATCGGAAAACTCAGAATAGGATTGGTAAAATCCTGATACGCAAATTGCTCATTATAAATCTTCATATAGTCTGCGTCTATTTCTGACGAAAATGTCGATTTGTCCATTACTACAGTAAAATCACTCGAAACAACTGTAAACACTGCAGCCTTATATTTAATAAGCTTTCTGATCGACAGAAGAAACGTATCGCCAAGATCCTGCATATTTTTTTGCTCATATAGCTTCTTTATTAAATCGTTAATGAATAGCCATTCTTTTTCCTTTAGTGTTTCCATTTTTCCGCTCTTTCTTTGCTCATTAGCTCGTAAGACAAAATTATTCGTATAATTTTGCATTAACACACTCTAAATTAACATTAACTAATTTTGATTCCGGTCTCTTAACACTGATGGATTCGATAAATGCTGCAATTGTTGATGTGAAAGACACAATCAACAGGTTTGTAACTATAATTCAAAAAATTGATGAATGAAGCAGATCATGATCTTGCTGTCATTTTGTAGCAAAACCAGAGCCTCTGATCCATTTTTATGCATTTGCACGCTCTGTCGGCTCTGGTCTTGATTATTTTCATTATGTTTTTAGCATTAGCACGGATACACCCTCCCTTAACAGATTTTCTTTAGTCAAACTCTAAGGGGCTACGTTTTCTTTATATTATTTTAGCACAATTGTCGGAATATGTCTACAATTTCCATAATCTTTTAATTTGAAACCACACCGTAAATTGCAATAATAAGTTGAACATTGATAACTAAAAACCCATATTACGAAGCAGAGCGTCGATAGATACGATCCAGTTCATCTTCGAAGACCTCATCCGTCGTGCGTTCTTCAGCCGGAAACTTACTCCATGCATTGAAAGACTTCTGTGCCTGACGAAAGATTTCATCAATGCTCCTGGTCGTATCAAGTTTTTTGTTCATCTGCGAAGCGTCGCCCTCATAGGCGAGCGCAAGCTGATTTTTCAGGTCAATAAACTTGTTGTTGACCGGTGTTGCCGACAGCATCAGCACTTTCGTTTTCACCCCGGCACGAACGACCTTATTAAGCAGTTTCAGATAACGATTTTCCTTTGCGTCTTCTCCGGACACCTCGCCGCCGTTGCGGAAGTTATGGCTCTCATCTATGACAACAAGGTCATAATTGCCCCAATTCAAACGGCCAAGGTCAATGCCGTTCGATTGTCCATACTCGCGGGAAAGATCCGTATGATAGAGGACATCGTATCGCAGACGGTCTGCTGCAATGGGATTGTTGATATAGTTGCCCTTGTATGTATTCCAGTTCTCTGAGAGTTTTTTCGGACAGAGAACAAGCACAGATTTGTTTCGGTTCTCATAATACTTGATGATTGCCAGTGCGGTGAAGGTCTTACCGAGACCTACGCTGTCTGCCAGAATGCAGCCATTGTATTTTTCGAGTTTGCTGATGATGGCAAGCACAGCGTCGCGCTGAAAGTTGTAAAGCATTCCCCATATTTTGCTTTCCTTGAATCCCGTCGCTTCGTTTGGCAGCTCGTCCTCTGTAAGATCATCAAGGAATTCTTTGAAGATATTATAGAGCGCAACAAAATAGATATACTCCGGGGCGTTCTCGCGATACGCGGCGGAAATATTCTCGATCACAATATCCGTGACATCTTGCAGCTTTTTCTTGTCATTCCATAGCTGCTCAAAAAGCTTGAGGAAGTAGTTAGCATTCTCGAAGCTCTCGGTTTTCTGCACCGGATAATAGGCATTGTTGCCGCGCTCACAGCCAAGATCAACAGTGGTAAATCCATTAATCGGCATATAGGTACTTTCGTCGACCGTCATGAAGCCCATCATCTGCTCTTGTGTGACGTTTGACTTGAAAACGACCTTGCGTCTGATCCAATCCGCGCACTCTTTTGCAATTGCTTTTTGCGTCAGTTCATTGCGAAGTTTTACTTCAAACTCGGTACCATACAGGCTGCTTTCTCTTGAAATGCGTGGAATATAGAATTCTCGTTGTGTTTTCGGCGTTTTCTCAGTCACAAATGTTGGAGATGTAAATATGAAACGAAGCTCGTCGATGTTTTCAAGCTGCTTTTTAAGTTCCTGATACGCGTAAATAGAGAAGCAAGCGGCAGCAACAGAGATCTTACTGCCTTTATGAATACCTGCTTGCAAATCGTCCTTGACGGTCTTATTAATATTATCTATCATCTGCATTACATCACCTCATTGAGTCACACCCATAATATATTTTATTCTATCATGATTTTTCGAATTATTCAATGAATTGTCACGGCTATTCACAGATGACCTCACTTCTTCTTGCATATCATTGCTGTATCTGCTGGCAGGTCTTTCCTTTACCTATGAAGTATATAAATTTCCTTAAATGTCCAGACTGTTTTCGTTCAGCAAGAAAGCTGTCTGTTTCTTTTGTAAGATTTAGAAGCTTCGAACTGCATCGGCAGGAACTCCAATATAATCTGCTGTGATAGCAATCAGCTCTTAAAATTCTTCTTTATGCTCGTGCAGGTTCATAAAATTCCTCCATTCCCGGAATTGCATATGACGAGAGTGCGGATAAGAACTGATGTAATGTGTTTTCAACACCAAAGTAATTCAAGAAGCGCTCCAAAAATGCAATCGTAGATTTCTTATATTTCCGATTTTTCAGGACAAACACTGCCGCTGCATCAGAGTATCTCATTGCGAATTCTCTCATATATGCTGCCAGTGCAGATTTTTTAACATCTTCAATGAACTTATAGTTCTGAAGGATCTCCATGGTTTCAATTACCGGGATCGTATCCTGCGTCAAAGCAATTCCGCTGTTTGCTACGCAAACATTATGGATATGCTTTTTTTGTTCTGAAATGGCTGAGGAAAGGATTTCAATCCGTTTACTGATCTGTGTCGTTAAACCCTTCCGTATTTTTTACATAAATTGTGCTTCTTGAAGCACCTTCTTTTCTAATCCAACCGTTTTCTACCATTTTAACCAGTATTTCTCTAGCTCTACGCTGTTTAATGCCAAGAAGTTTCATCGCCTGTGCCGTTGTAATGCTGACATTTTCCGATACATACTTATAAATTTGCTGTTCCTGTTCATTTATCGGCACTTTATCGGCGGTTTTCCGGCGGTTTTCCGGCAGTTTAACGGTGGTATTGAGGTCAACAGTGCCGTCAACCTGACCTCGATAAATATTGATGCGCAAATCAACTTCGCCGCCAATAAACTCCGGTTCCCGCAATCCGGCAGCTTTTACTTTATCAATAATTCTCGGAATGCCGCTTCCCCAATGTTCGATCAGGTTCATATACGCAAACGCATGGGCGAGGGCCTCATTTCTGATTTTGGAATAGCCTTCTTTCATACGCTCCATTGTTTGCCCCATCGGCAGCTTTCCTGGA
>FR881997.1:0-24456 GCA_000435615.1 Firmicutes bacterium CAG:238
TGCGACAGCCCCTTAGTTCGCGATATAAGGTTCGGGCATATGAATCAGTCATTCCGCTTATGTAATCTGTAACCATAAGTAAACGTAAGTACAAGTCAAATTTTTCGTCTCCCGTTTTTGCATTTTCATAATCCTGCTTATAATTGTCAGAAAAAATCGCAAGATATTTTTTATCTGCCTTTGAGGGGAGAAATCCCTTTTCTTCGTCCTGATAATCACTATACAAAGCTGCATGCACAAACTTATCTAAAAGGAACTCCAAAGTGACTTGTCCTGATAACTCCAACTTCAAAATTCGCGATGTATTAAAAGCAAATTTTCGCATAGCACCCTTCAAGATTTCAATTGTTATTTCATGATTTGTTCCCTCGAAAAGGTCTCCCGAATACGTGCCATCCATTATCTTCGCATAATTTGAAGAAAATCGAAATACAGCAACATACATCAACCATCGGCGAGTTAAATTAAGCCATTTTTTGAAAGCTCGGCTCTCACTCTCCATTGTCCTATTGTCGGCTCGAAGTCTCTTCAAATCTTCGAGTAATTTTTCTGTATAATGCTCGTGGTTTGACTTGGATTCAACTCTATCACGGTTATAAGAGTTTTTATAGTAATCAATGAACTGGTCGAGCGTAAACAAATTCTTTTTAAAAGCATCCTCTAAATCCGCTGTTGCATATGCAATGTCATCTGCTGCCTCTAGAAAGTATGCTAATGGATGACGTACAATTTCACCTGTGTCTGTTTTGGTTCCGACCGACTGAGAAATATAATCAAATAATTCTTGCTCGGCTTTAAAAAAACCAAGCTTATGTTTCTTAATATCCGCGCTCTCCTTGTCAACAGAGCCTGAATCTGTCGGGTATTTCACCAATGTGCTGATAATTGCCTCTGATATATTAATTTCTGAGTTTTTCTGTGCCTTTAGCAAAATTCTCAATGCCTGTGCATTACCTTCAAAATGTTCCAAGTCCAAGCACATTTGGTCTGTCAGCCATTCGTTGATTGGTTTGTCCTTATATTTAATTTTCCCCAGATTATTCTTGAACCAATCCCCGATAACGGTTTCACCGAAATGTCCAAATGGAGGATTCCCCAGGTCGTGCAAAAGACCTGCACAAAGCAAAACGGATGAAATTTCGTCTCCAATTTCTGGTGTCATATCCTTAGGTTTATACATTGTTGAATTTTGAGAAATCATAATTCCGAGTTGTCGCGCAATTGTAGATACCTCAATCGAATGCGTCAGCCGTGTTCTGACAAAATCACTCTTATCAAGTGGAAAGACCTGCGTCTTATCTTGAAGCCTGCGAAAAGCGGCACTGGAAACAATTATGTTGTAATCCTTTTCAAATTCATTAATTGGATACTCTTTAAAGTTCGAAACTTCTTCGGCTTCGGGTTTTAATTTTTTTGTTGATAACAATGTCTCCCACTGCATAAGCGCTACTCCTTTCTAGTACCACCAGTCATCGCTGTCATTTATTACTTTACTGTTACTAATTAAAATCTCTGATTTCTTTTGCTAAAGAAAATGGAATGATTTCATTCATTTCCGTGTTTAGATATGCGCTTTCTTTGTGCATATATTCCATCAGTTCCTTTCCGGAATATGAACCAAACTTATTGATGACGCAATCAAGTATAGCATAGTCGTCCTGCGTAAGACATTTTTTTTCGATTTTTTCGTTCCCTTTAAATCTATACATCACATCATACCTTTCATCTTCAATTTCATCAAAAAGAACATTTTCGAGGTTCATCACTTTATAGTGACCTATCGGCAATGCTCCCATTTTCTGATGAGTATATACTAATCCGGTTATCGCACATCCTCGGAATTTAAATGAAAGTGCATCAATATACCAAAGCAGTTTCATCAATTTGACTTTATATAAAGCATCTATTTTTTCAGCCAAATACGAAATGCTCCCCTCTATTTTATCAATATCAAGGATAGTATTTCCATTCGCATCGCATTTCTCGGTGTATTTAGCGTATTCGCTTTCCAGAGATTGGCGTGCTAAATACTCTTTTCCATATGATTCGATTTTTTGCAAAATTGCCGTCTTTATTTCCAAATATTTTTCCAACGAAAATTCTGCTTTGTTTTTTTCCAAATATTCAAAAGCGGAAGCCGGATTATTTTTTAAATTTTGTAGTACATTATCATAGACCTCATCTTGTATAGCCTTGCTTTCGTATCGGGAAATGGTGGCTTCTCCCCAGCCCAACAGCTTTGATAATTCAACCTGAGACAGATGATATATCCTACGAATTTCTACGATTTCTTCAGATGTCAGCAGTCCATGTTTTTCTCTATAGGCATTTCTTGCATTCGATAAATTTTCATTCATCATTTTGCCACTTTGAAATTCACATTCTTCATCGTCAGAGTTAGCGCAAAAAAAGAATTTTTCTTGGTATACAATCTCTTCTCCCTTAATGAGGATTTTCGCCTTTCTTTCCCGTATTTCAACTTCATGGGAGTTGCCGCAAATCGGACAATCCATAAAAATCTTTCCTATTGTCATTTCTCTTGTCATACAACCCTCTCCTCTTTGTTCCCTTATTTCTTTCATTACCTTACATTATGCATACGGGTGCGGCATTTGATGCTCCGCATAATGAAAAGATACGCATAATATATATTTTCTGAGCTGCTCTTTTATTTTTAATTTTATGTACACTTCCTTATTATTTATATTCTTTCCAAAAACAAATAATAATGGAGGTAGGCTGTTATCGTTATCAATCAAGCTTTGTGAATAGTCCTCTATAGTTAAACTTCCGATAACTTGAATAACATTTTCAACATCATACTCCAAATCAATCAAAGTATATGGCGTCGAATATTTCATATCTGCTTTCCTTGAAGTAATCATTTGAAAATCCTGTGCGATATTGAAGTCCTCTTGTTCGATAATATTTTTTATTTGTTGCAGAAAAAGAATTACATCCTTTTTTGCGGACTTTATAGGTATTTTTATAGGACACACCTCCATTTTGTTTACTGGTATATAATATTATATACTATCAATTGATAGTATGTCAAGGCTTTATTCTGTATAGTTCCTCTGAGATATATCAGCTTCTGTTTCAGGGCTTGATTTGCTAGCACATAAAACCAAAACCGTTGATGCCCAACGGTTTTGGATATGTTACGGGGTTGCAAAATTCTTTCCCTGACACATTATTTAACTGTAATTGTTCGGGCATGCCGGATATTTACTTGTCTCCCACGGATAATAACGGTTCACATTCATCTGCGCGTCAGAAATCAAGAAATACATATACCTTAAAGACCCGCCAATCGGGTCATCCCATGTACAGTCAACATGGTAGTATTGACCATCCAGCTGAACAATATTCCAAGCATGTCCTTCCCCGTAATCACTGGTAATATAAAAGGATTTGATGCCGACTCTGCCTAATAGTGCATCATTGGCAAAGGCGTAATCCGCACAGACTCCTCTGTTATAATACAACGCTGGATAATATAGCGGCACAAGTGACATTGAAGGATAGCCGCCATAAGTGAAATTGTTTACAATATAATCATGTATCGCCTTAATTTTTTGGTAATCAGTCATATTGTCGCTTATTATCTTCGAAATAATGCTGTCCAGCAAGTCCTCGCCTTTTGCCTCGTTTTCGTTGTATTCCGCATAGACATCCTCAATGTACTTTTCCTTACAGATTGCGACAAACTCCCTGCAGTTCGTCGATTCCCCCAAAAGTTCCTGATTCCAAGGCATTGCTCCGTTGTGCGCATAGTAATAGAGCACTATCCTATGCTTCAAATCCCTAATCGCTGAAAAGTCTGTAATATGATTGTCTCCTATATTAAGTTCTGTTAAGTTATCCAGCTTTTCGATTCCGTCAATCGTGGTAAGCATGTTGGATTCCAAATTGACAGTCTCCAGTTTTTTCAGTTTTTCTATGCCGGCAACATTCTTTATCTGATTTGAGGAAAAATCTAACTCGCGAATCCTGTTTGCGCGCGGAAGATTGTCGAAAATATAGGATGCATCCTTTAATTCACAATAAGATAAATCCAATGTGCCCAGTCCGTTGCAATATTTCAGAAAAGAAAAATCATTCTTGCTGCAGTCGCCCAATTCCCAGTCTTCGTAAGGCGCTTTTGATTCGATTGACCAAATTTTGGCCAATTTATTCTTTGTGATTTTACCACCGCCAACAGCTTTTTTTACTATGTTTCTCAGTTTTTTATTACCGATTTTAACTTCTTCATTTCCGTTGACAAAAACAGTGAAATAATCCCCGTAATCGCCGTAGTATTTTTTCCCGTTCTTTATTATGTAATTTCGTGCAACAAAAGTAACACTATCTTTTGGATTTTTCAAAGTAAAGCTTACTCGCTGCTGTTGATTATTCTTTACAGTCTTAAGCAAAACCTTTTTATTTGTAGACAGATCATGCGAATAAATCTGGTATCCGTCGCCATCATATAGAAAGCTAACCTCGACCGTCGCCTTTCCTGCTACTGTGATTTTAGCATTAAAAATATTCAAAGGGCCCGCTGTCATCCGTCTGGAAGCCGCAGAGGAATACTGTGTATACTGTTTTACGCCGTTTACAGTTCGATAGGCTCTTACTTTGTAATAATACATTTTTCCAAGTGTTGTCTTGTCGTCATAGCAGTACATGGAGCTGTCGGATTTCTGGATGGCAATCCGCTTATAGCCTCCGTCCCTGCGCGTGCTTTTATAAACCTGATACCCATCGGCAAAAGCAATCGGTCCCCAGGATATGGTCATGTTTCCCTGTGCAGTTATGCTCGCTTTCACACCGTCAATCTTCTGCGATGTAAAACCATCCGATGACTCGGCAGCGTATGCATAGCTATCGTTATTTACCTGCGGTAAATTCAAAGCTGCTCCAACTAGGCTAAAGCATAACAGCAATGTTATGGTTATAGAAAAAATGCGTTTCATAAAGTGACTCCTCCCGTGCCCGTCTTTTTCCGCAAGCCGTCTACATAGTAGGACATATCTATTATGGATTAGCTACAATCAAACTTTGACAAAAAAATTCTCATTTAACTTAAAATTTCTTTCATTGCACCTCTTTCTTGTTGTTATATGAAATGTGAATTTATGCGAGTTGAAACCGAACTTCCCCCGCAAAAAGTTTTTTCCGCAGCCTTCGAACAGCTATTAAATCATTTGCATTCTTGTCACTGAACATAAACCATAAATAATAACATAAGAATAACCAATGACTTTCACTTTGAACCTTTGCTTATCAATCAACTGCAAGTTTTGTCCAAAAGCCGTAGACGGAAGGGCATTATAACCGTATATCCGTTTGCCTTTTTATAATATTAGGGGCAGGGCCGCTCTCAATCCGGTATTTCGAAGCTAACCGTCGAATTTACTCGGTCAAGTGCAAGCTGCACCTGCGTCAGCTTTTCGGAAACTTCTTTCAGTTCTTTCTTCGCGTCCTCAATCTCGTAGTTCGCATAAATATAATTCACAATCGGTGACGAGCTGAGATACGGGCTCATATCCCTTTCTTTCGGCAGTCTCCTCGACATCTCCCCGAGGATGTCCTTACGGTAGGAAAGCTGAGGAATATATATGAGAACTTGATCTATCGTCATCTCTATTTCCGGAATAACAGTTGTCGCGTTGAAAATATTCAATTCATGCTTAACCTGCCGGATTCTTTCCTCGAGCTTGTCAAGCGTCCGCAATGCTTCCGTCAAGTTGAACTCCGGTCTCACCGTCTCCGGATCTTCACCCATTGCTGCCGGAAAAGTCGATTTTTTAATAATCTCAGTCGCGAGTGCCGAGCGCTGCTCGTTCAGGCTTTTAATGAGTTTTGCTGCCTCTGCCGATGTGTATTTCATCTATGTACCTCCTATAAAATATCTGAAAACTGCTACTTAATATGATACATGGAATAAGGGTTATTTGCAATCAAACTTTGCGAAAAAAGATAAAAACTACGCTTGTTGTAAAAAAAGGAAACGGGTACTCATCGCTGAATTGTCAACTTTGAGTGCCCGCCTCACTAAATTTTGTATCACCACAATAATTCGGAGTAGCCTATAGTTTTACTTGTATGCGTAGCAAATGAGTCTTGCCATTTCGCCACGAGTAATAAGATGATCGTCACCACCGAATTTGTGTTCTCCGGTGTCTGTATAAATTTTCTTCTCTTGTGCCCATGCCACAGCCTTTGCATAATATACTTCTTTCCTGAAGTCATTGAAAGTCGTTGCCTTCTTTGCCTTTGGCGAACCCACGCTCAGCCATACATAATAGAGTGCCTGGCCTCTGGTGAACACTTGCTCTCCGCTGAACTGTCCGTAGTCAATGTAGCCTTTCTTCTTCGCCCAGAATACTGCATAGTAATACGAATCTGTGCTCTTTAAGTCAACAAACCAGTTCTTAATGCCTTTGAAGCCTGTTCTCGGTGCTCCATTTGCCTTGTAAATGTATTCGAAGACTTCACCCTTCGTGCATGCAACCGTAGGTCTGAATTCTTTGCTGTTAAGCGGCTTCATAATCTTCTTCTTGACAACCTATTTTACAGCTGCCTTGTCCTTGGATGCTACATCTGAGTAAGTGCCTGAAGATGTGCTTGATTTTACCTTAATCTTTATTGTTTTGCTCGAGTTAAGGTTCAGCGTATAGCCGCCGGATACCTTCTTCATGTAGTCCTTGTCAAGCGGCATATAAGACTTCCGGCCTGCGCTGTCTGTACAAATCAAATATGCATCTTCCATTTCCGCAACACTGCTGAAGGTTGTCTTTCCGGCACTTGTCGTATACTTAACGATTTTCGAGCTTTTCTTTGAGAAAATCTGCACACCGACATTCTTCTGAACGCCGATGCCGATGTAATTCCATTTCGAGTCCAAAAGGTTCTTGCGGTGAAGCGTACTGTTCATCCATGCAAACATTGCGGATTCGCCGGTAACGCTTACGCCTCTGGTACAGTTATAAAGATTTTCGCCGGTAGCTCCGGTGCCGTAGGATGACGGAATTGCTGTGTTAAACAAGCTGCCGTCAGGTCTGCGATGCGCTTTGAGGTCATATTTCACACACTCGTTCGTACGAGTATCACATGCCTTCTGAAGTGCGCCTACCATTGTGAGAAGTTTCTTGCCTTCTTTAAATCTTTCTTTATTGGTTTCACGTAAGATTCTCCATTCTTCCTTATTAACGGAGATGGACTTGCTCGGCATATTAGTTCCGATCATCGGGATCTTTTTAGAATAACGAAGTTCCTTTGACTTGCCATCCAGTGATACAGCAATATAAATTGTAATGCTGCCTTCTTTGTCGGTAGTTGCTTCTACCTTGTAGAACTTGTTTTCTGACAGCTCACATGTACTGCCGTTTTTCACAGCTGTCTTCGCTGCACTTAAAAGCTGCTCCTTCGTAGTCGAATTGCTGATCTTTACCTTGGCCACAGCCTTCCCTACAAGGGACCAGTCTTCTTCCAGTTCCGCGCAAGGCGTGGTATCTACAGGTTTGCCAAGTTTCGGAATGCGTGCTGCAAAAGGATTTCCTTCCTCTGTCACAAGGTCACCGTCGATAGCAACATAAAATGTGATACTGCCGTCAGTGTCTTCAGTTGCCGGTGTAAACTTATCTCTGTAGATGTCAATTGTTGCCGACTGCATATCGCTCGGAAGCGATTTCCATACGAGCTCATGTAAATCGCCATCAGACGTAAGCTCCTGAGCTTCATAGCTTTTCAAAGCATTCTTTATAGAACTCTCGATTGCCGACATATCGATGCCCGCCCACGAAACCGTAACGCTTCCCATGGTCATGGTGAGCGCAACGACGAGCGTCAGCAGCATGGTTAATATTCTGCGTTTCATTTTTCTACCTCGTTAATATTCTTTTTCTTTCTGCATTTTTAGCCTTTTTCAGAGACTCTTTTTTTATTATAGCTCGTACATCAATGTGCAAGTCAAGCATTTTTAAAAAATTTTCACGAGATAATTTTCACTGCACTTCCTCCAGTTTTTTCTTTCGTTACCACGATTTGCTTGTCAATTCGCTCTTTCAGTTCCGCAACATGTGAAATAATCCCTACCAGTCTGTTGCCCTCGGTAAGCCCTGCAAGTGCCCGCACCGCCTGCTGCAAGGATGTTTCATCAAGGGAACCGAAGCCTTCGTCGACAAACATGGTGTCCAGTCTGATTCCGCCTGCGTATGACTGGATTTCATCCGACAGCCCAAGTGCCAGAGCCAAAGACGCCTTGAAAGATTCGCCTCCGGACAGGGTTTTTACGCTCCTTTCGCTGCCGTTAGTGTGGTCGATTACATCGAGCTCCAGTCCGCTTTGGCTTCTGTTATTCTCCGCCTTGGCTCTGCGCTTGAGTTCATATTGCCCGTCTGTCATGACCACAAGGCGGGTGTTCGCCCTCTCGATAATCCTGTCAAAATAAGTCATTTGAATAAATGTTTCAAGCATTATCTTTTCTTTTCCGCTTATATTTCCGTTGGCTGTGTTTGATAATGCTCGTACCCATCTCCATTTCTTTTCAATTTCGGATGCTTCTTCGGACTTTGCGAGAATATTGTCCAAAACACCTTTGTTTGCGGTTATTCTTGTCATCGCCGACTGCTTTTTATCGGACAGAATGCTGCGCCTTTCAATGTTATCTGAAAGGTGCTTCTTCTCTTCTTCCACATCGCATTCAATTCTTCCCTCCAGTATTTTCGTCGCTTCTTTTATCGCTGCCTTGTAGCCTGCAATCGTTTTTTCGCACTCGGAATATTCGTCAGCAGCGGCCTTGAGTGCCTCTTCAATAGTGCCTCTTCGGTTGCTAAGATTTTCTATTTCTTTGACCGCCTCCTCTTTTGCGGAAAAGCTCAGTTTCTTTTTTAATTCGCTGATTCTTTGCTCTGCTGAGTTTAGCTCGGCTTGCAACGCAATTAAACCTTTTTCAAGTTTGATCGTCTCATTTTTCAAATTTTCCGAAAGCAGCTTCTTATTCGGGACTAACTCTTCGATAAGCTTTTTTCGTTCAACTTTTTTCTTTATGTCCTTAAGCTCCTGAACAAGATCGAAAAGAGCAGACTCACACTCCTTCTGCTTTGCAAGCACAGCCTCCGGAATGCCGTCATATGTTTCAACCGGCACTAACTTCTGTGCACTTGTAAGAACGGACTCTCTTTTCTCTGAAATTTTTACTTTTACTCCATGTGCCGCCTCACTTGCCTGCGTTAATTTACCCGCTGCCATTTCATAATCCTGCTTGATTTTCTCAAGTTCTTCCTTCGTCGGGGCTCCCTCGGCTTTTACTGCAGGCAGGGGATGGGTTGTCGACCCGCATACAGGGCAAGGTGCTCCTTCTTCGAGTGTTTCCGCAAGAATGCCGGCCTGTTCATCCAGGTGGAGCTTGTGTTTCAAGTCATAAGTCTGCTTTTTGTCCTTTGTTATGGACTCCAGTGATGTGTACTGAGATTGCTTTTCCCTCAAATCTTTTTCGAGTTTATTGACCTCGCTGAGCGAGGTGACGATTTCAGCTATCTCGGAAAGAATCTTATTAATAGATTCCTTTTGCGTACTTAGCTTGATTTCTTCCTCTTCCGATTTTATCAAAGTTTCCAGTTCCGCATCCAGTTCCGCAATTTCAGCGTTGACCTTCGCACTCGTCTCGCTCTTTTCTTCGATTGATTTGCTGCTTGCGGATATTGTTTCAGAAATTTCTTTTTTCCTCTTTGCTTTTAACTCCAGTGCTTCATATTCCGGAAGCTCCGCATTTAACACGGATATGCGATTATTCAGTGCCGTTATTTCAGGCTTTTTTTCTTCCGCTGCCGCTACTGCTTTCTTCAGCTCGGCAAACCTTGGTTCTGTCTCTTTCAGCTTTTCGGTTGATTCCGCAAGAGAATCTTCGGTCTTCTTCTGCTCCTCAACCTTTGCAATCAGCTTCGCTTTCTCCGATATTGCCGCATCCAGGGAATTGTACTTCTGCGTGTATTCGTTGTAACGGATATTGTCTTCTTTTAAGAGTGTCTCCAACAGCTCAACAATACCGCCTATCGGCAGCTGCTCGTTCTTTGTCTTATCCACATTCACCAAAAGCGCATTATCCTCCTCGCAGACGATTCCGCTCACATACTGTTTAATACTTTCCCTTGCTCTGTCATACTCCCTCGCAAGTTGCGAGGCTTCCGTTTTCAGCTTTTCCTGAAGCACATAATAATTCTGTGTGTGGAATATCTTCTGAAAAATTTTCTTCCTCTCATCGGTTGGTGCAATGAGCAGTTTCAAAAAATCACCCTGTGCAATCATTGCTATCTGTGCGAACTGATTGCGGTCTATTCCCATTATCTCTACGATTGCCTTGTTAACCTCGTTTCGATTTGCAATAACCCTTCCGTCGGGGAACCTAAGCTGTGCGCCGGCTTTTTCGACAGTCATGCCTTCCCCTCGGGTTTTCTGCCTTTCATACTCGGGATTGCGCTTTATGCAATACTCTTTACCGGCATATTCAAACAACAGTTCAACCTCTGTCGGAGTTTTCGCTTCCGCATACTTGGAACGAAGCATGTCTGCCGCTCTGTTGTTTCCGCTCGCCTCCCCGTAAAGTGCGTAGGTAATCGCATCGAAGATGGTTGTCTTTCCGGCACCCGTGTCCCCTGTAATGAGGTATAATCCGTTCGTGCCAAGTGCATCCATGTCCAGTTCTGTTCTTCCGGCATAAGGGCCGAAAGCTGACATTATTAATTTTTTTGGTCTCATTGCCTGCTCTCCCATACTTTCTCGATCAGCGAACTCATAAATTCCGTTTCCTCACGGTTCATCCCAACACCGTTCTGTTTCAAATAAAATTCGGAAAACAGCTGCAGCGGGGATTTCGTTTCGACGTCTTCCGCTGCACCGATTTCGATTCTGTGTCTTGTCCTTGTGTTGTCGTAATCAAGCTTCATCAAATTATGATAAACAACCCTCAGCTTTGCAAGCGCATCCGGAATATCTTCTTCATCCGTCAGCGTGATATGTGTATAGTCTTCCTGATAAGTTTTCCCTTCATAAAAACTCTTAAGCATCAAGTCCTCGTACTTCCCCTTGAGCTCAACCATATCACGAAGTGGGACGAGCGGGGTCTCACGAATTGCCACTGCCCCGTTTTCTCCTATTTCAACGATGCTCACCGACTTCCTGTCGTTTGCCTCCGAAAAAGAATATTTAAGCGGCGTTCCGCAGTATCTTACTTTCTCCGAGCCGATGTTCTGCGGCCTGTGTATATGTCCAAGAGCAACGTAATCAAATTTGTCAAAAACGGAAGCATCCACATTATCCGATCCGCCTACGGAAATTTCTTCCGATTCCGTTCTTGATGCCCCCGTAACAAACTGATGTGTTATCAGAATATTCCTGCTGTCTCCGGGTACCTGCATATTGCCGATTGCAATACGTATCGCATCCGTATAGGTTTCAATCCTCTCCTCGGGATAGAAACGCCGCACATGCGCAGGCTTAATAAACGGAAGCATATAAATCTTTACTTCTCCGTACTCATCGCTGAGTGAGAGCGGCGTTATTTCACCGTTATATACCGGCGAAAAATGAATTCCGCTTCTGTCCATCAGCCGGTTTCCGAAAGCAAGACGCTCCGCAGAATCGTGGTTGCCGCTGATAACGAAAACCTGCATGCTGCGTTTTGCCATTCTGACAATGAAGTCATCAAAAAGTTCAACGGCCTCCGCAGACGGAACCGATTTATCATAAACATCACCTGCAATAAGAACCGCATCCGGCTTTTCGTCATCTATCACATTGATAATTTTCGTCAAAATATACTTCTGATCCTCAATCAAGGAAAACTCGTTCAAACGTTTCCCCAGATGAAGGTCCGAAAGATGTATTAATTTCATATCTTTTCCCTTCGTCATTCATACGCAGCAATAATTTTCTTTGCAAGTTCCACCTGCTCCTTGGCAACATGGTCCGGCGACAAAATTTTAATATCGCCTCCGAAGTTCATAACCCATGTGAGAAAAACCGGACTCAACGCCACCTTTACGGTTACATCAAAGCTGTCCTCGCCGCTCACCTTCCTCAAGAGCACATCCTGTCCAAACCGGTTTATGATAGGGTCGGCCATTTGGTTCTTGCACCTCAGAGTTACGAACTCATCCCTGCCGTTGTACATGCCGAACATTTTCTTGGAATACAGTGCCATGTCAAAATCCTTGAAATGCTGCGCGCCTTCCCTTCTTTCCTTCAAAACGGTCATTTTCATCATCTTGTCCACCCGATAATGCTTAATCATCCCGGCCTCCGCATCAAATGCCACAAGATAATAATTTTCATCGTCCCAAGTAAGCGCCCAAGGGCTTACTTGATAGGTCTTCCCGCCACGCCTCAGTTCCTTCTCACCGTCAGCATTCCACTTGAAATACTTAAAAGAAATCTGCTTATCTCTGTTGATGGCATTGTGGATGTCGTCCACCGTGTAATAGATACTTTCGTTCATGTTCTTAATACGGTTTGTCACATGGACATTTCGCGAAAGTTTCTTTGCCTCGTACTTACTCGTCAGCCCTTCGATCTTCTTGATCAGTGTTTCACTTTTCTTGCGGGTAATGAACTTAGAACTCTGAACGGCATCCACAAGCAGCTTCAGTTCCGGAAGTTCAAACTCCCTGCTCGCCAAATAATACTCCGTCCGGTTTCCAATCGTATTCTTTTCAATGTCCACTCCTATGCTTCTCAGCGCCTCAAAATCATCGTATATGCTTTTCCGCTCAGCTTTAACACCGCAGAGGCTCAGTTCGCTGATGATCTCCGACATACTAAGCCCATGCTCATCATCGGTTTTCTCCTGCATGAGCCGGGCAAGATAGATCAGCTTCAATTTCTGATTTTGAGATTTCGCCATAATGGTTCTCCTTCCGTCATTCCTATACCGTTTTCATATTTATTAACTTGCTTCCTTCATCCGCATTCTTCCGAGCAGCCGCTGCAGTAAACTCCTTTCTTTCGGAGCATCAGCCGGAAGCGACTTGATTTGCTTATACAAAAGTTCCCCTTCTTTTCCGAGTATGTTCTTCATGAGCAGGCAAACCTTATCCCATGTTTCAATTACAGAAGGCTCCATAACGACCCCCTTCCAGATGGTTTCAATTCGCTTGACGATCATATCTTCTTGTAACTTTTCTTTCAGCAGACTTGCAATCGTGTCGAAGTGTTTATCCGAACTTACGAGAAAAATGGTTTTGCAGTCACGGCTGCCTATTCGTTCTGCCGCCGCAATTGAAATTGCGAAATCTACCGAATTCGGTGCTGACATAACTTTCTTGTAAAACACCCCTGCCTCGGTCATGCTCATAATGGCTTTTCTGTTCTTATCGCTCAAATAGTAAGTATTCTTTGCCGCATAAAAGATATGTACTTCATCACCTGCCGCAAGCAGCTCGATTCCCTTAATGTGTTCCTTTGGATTGTTGTCCCCGTCGATAAAATATATTGCCATGTTTTCCCTTTCATTATGTACTTTTCGCAGTCTGATTTCAAGTATATTGTAGCAAAACGTATGTACAATAAAAAGGACATGGCTTTTCATTTCAAAAAAAATTCCCAAATCCAATCATTTCGATGGTTTTGGGATTTGCTGCGTTTTCCTATTGTACACATCAATTACGCTTTGACTTTTACTGACTTAACCTTACTCCATGCGCCGTAAATGCCCTCACTAAAGTCGTGGTATGCTCTCACCTTTACAAAATATTTCCCGCTTTTCTTAAGCTTAATTGCCTTCTTTATCGTGTTTGCATCTGCATTATATATAGCTACTCCGCTCTTAAAGCTTTTACTTCTCGATATAGCGATTTGATACTTGTTTGCGTTTTCAGCCTTATTCCATTTAACAGTGATTTTCTTTTTAGCCTTAGCTTCCGGTTTAGAGTAAAATCCTATCCCCGGCAAAATAACCTCGATATCTTTTTTAAGTTTTCCGTAGCTTATAGTAAACTTTCCTAATTTTTCAGGGTTAAGCTGATATGTAATAGTCGTAAACTTTCCGCCGGTATAGTTCTTCTCATATTTTCTTTCGAGGATATTTAACGCTTTGCTTTCGGATTTGGCACCGGAAACCACCGTATATTTTGTGATGCCGTTCTCGGTGCTTTTAAGGGCAACAATCATATTATGCGATTCTTCTATTTTGTCAACATCCTCAAATACAACATTGCTTCCCATTGTAAGGGTTACGCCGTCATCTGCGACAGATTGTACATAGTACCACGGAATGCAAACAAGCTCTGTATCTTCATCCGCGGCAAAGGATGTATCTTCTAAAGCTTTGCTTTTACTGTAGAACTCCAACTGCCGTAGACTTTATCATCGTTATACGCGTTTATTGCTCTTACACGCACATAATATGTCTTACCTTTTGTAAGACCCGTTATCTTCTTTGATTTTACATTAGAGCCTTTTACAGTATATGTTTTTAAGTTCTTCGTAAATGCTTTGTTAGCAGCAACCTGTATTTGATATCCTGTGCCGGATTTTACTTTCCACGAAACATTTAGTTTTCCTGAAGCAGAAGAAGCCTTAACATTAGTTACTTTGAGCGGCTTAGTTAGAAGATTAAGACTAAGTGGTGATGCCGTTTGGCTGTACGAACCAATATTTGCTTTTGCTCTTATAGAAACATAATATTGCGAACCGGGTTTAAGATTTGTGAAATTGTATTCCGCTTCCTTCACTTCAACTGAGCCGGTGGATGTCGAAATTAAATATGAAGAAACATCATCTGCTGCGTCCCACGATAATCTTACACTATTTGTGCAGGAAGAGGTCTCTAGATTATCTATTATCCCAAATGCATTAAGTTTGACCGGGCAAGTGATAACAATCCCATCGCGATTCTTGAATTTGAGGTTATACACCTTGTTTTCAGCTAAACTTTCCGGAATTGTTATGGAGAGGCTTTCTATTGCCTTCTTTTTTTGCGTACCGGTTTGATAGTAAATGCTCTCGTTCTTGAAGATATCCGAAGCAGGATCTTCATCGCATCCAATATACATCAAAAGCCCCTTTCCCGGCATCGATATGCTATAGTATGATTTTTTATACGCAGGAGATAAGGTGGACGATGTTTTATCTGTAATATTTTGGGCAGAATAAGATGTTGCTGTAGCAAGAGGTTTTCCGTTGTGTGTGCCATCAATTCGGAGAAACGACAGTGTTGAAAAGTCCCGGCCTTTTACAGGATTCACCGTCGTTTTCGCTTCGTATTTCGTGCCGTCGTAGGTCCATGCAGCGGAAATCTTATAAGTGTCCGCAAGAGATAAGGAGTTGTTTCCAAGCGTCCTCGCGGCGCTTGAGTATATAATCCATATTCTTGGGAATATCCTGTCTTCAAGAGTGAAGCTTATTCCCCCTTTGTCTACAGATGTTGATGAGGAACTATTTCGTCCTGCCTTGAATGATTTGAATAAATCTAAAGATATTTTTTCTTCCCCAAAGGTGACGGTAACCTTGAAAGAGGATAAGAGTTTAGGATTATATGTAGTGTTTTCGTAATTACCACATATAAAAGTGGTTCCATACGGAACTTCAGAATTATATTCTTTGTTGTCAAGATTCCCGGTGTGCTCAAGCGTTGAATCGTTTTCGATTAAGTATATTCCACCCCGCGCATCATTACTATCAGCATGCGCAATCACAGGCAACGTGAAAATTACCATTATGGTGATAACAAATATCAAAATTCTTTTCATTTTCTTTCTCCTTACAGGGTCTATCTCCCTATTCAGTCATCTTCAAGGCTGCATAAAAGTCCAGCCATCGTAAGATCGCTTTTGACCTTCCCACGGTCTATCCGAAGATCTACATCGCTATGCTTTGAAGCGTCCCTTCTAGCCGCACAGCGACCGATTACTGTGCAACAAGCAGATTCTTGACCTTTTTACATTCTGCCACAAGCTGAAACTGGTTGTATTTTCTCTCCTGCTCCTGCAATTCTGCGAGAATCTCTTTCTCCTGTTCGCTTGTTTCTTCTTCCTCAATGCCGAGTTCCGCGAAGACTTCCCCAGCTGATCGTGTGCGACCAGTTGCTGCCTCTTTGATTGAAGCCTTTAACTGCTCACGTTCTTCGTTGAGTTCTTCCTGTGTAAAGCCAAAGAAGGTCATTTCATATAGGATCTGTGCGAGTACTGCGTAAATGTTCTTTTTCGTCAATTCAGTATCTGCAATGCAGTATCCCATGACTTCTGCAAAATCTACAAGAATACATGAATATGTCTCAGGCTTATCGCACGCTAAAATATCAGTTTTGGTGCATAGAACAGTCTCCACCTTTTCTTCATAATTGCTATAAATCTTGTGACAAAAAAAAGATCTTATCTTGTGCCGTTGAATCCACTTCCAACTTGCACAGCATTTCCAAAAATTCTAGAAGGCGCAGTCGGTATGCCTCTTTAATCTCTGCCACGGTTTTTTTTAAACGGCAAAAATTTTCGTATTCGATTGGATACTCTCTAAAATATTCGTCTGCTATTTTGGCTGCGTCCACTTCCTTGAACCATGCATGTACGGTTTTCATAAATGACCTTCTCTCTGTACTTTGATATCTATATAAATCTCCTACATTTCAAGTTTATCTACATCATTTTATCATTAAATGATGTAGATAGCGAGTACTTTCTTATCAACCTTTAATTTAAGGGGTCCCTCGAAGAAGTTGTCCAATAAGCAATTCTGTTTAGAAATTATTTCGTGTACCTTTTCTTTCAGCAGACTTGCAATCGCGTCAAAGTGTTTGTCCGGACTTACAAGAAAATTATTTTTCCGTCACGGCTACCTATTCGTTCTGCCTCCGCAAGTAGATTGTAGCAAAATGCATGTACAATAAAAAGGGCATGGTTTTTCATTCAAAAAAAAACAAATCCAATCATTCCGATGGTTTTGGGATTTGCTTCGTTTTCACGGACTTTATCAAGTTACTTTTTCTGAAATAAATATGTCAAATCTCTGGTTTCTCCAATCAAATCGATATTGAAACTACGAAAAAGACGCAGCCAGCCGTTATTGTCCAGTTCTACATTGATTTGATCTAATTCTTTCGCTGTCAATTCACGTTCATAAATAAACCCTAAATGGCGCTGGTAGGAAAAACCTTTGTCCTTAAAAAAATCATAAATGGACTTCTGAGCCTCATACGGTTTCATTCCATTTTTCCTAATCTTTTCAAGGTCTGCAACAAGTTTTACTCTATGACGATATTCACTCATCCCAATATCTCCTCTCTGTTTTCTCTTTGTTTACTCCACCTCGAAAGTTTCGTCCTCGAAAAAGACCGCCCATGCAACCACATTTTCCTCTGATAAAACCAGTCCGCCATAACCGAAGTCTATATAAAATTCTTTCTCGTTCGCATTGTACCCGCCGGCACTCCAGTTGTACTCTCCGTCCTCCGATTTCCAAACGAGAAAACAGAATTCACCGTCCTGCGGCAGTCCTTTTTCCGATACCAGATTCCATCTGTCTACGCTCAACTTAAAATTCATTTCCTTGCACCTCTTTCTTGTCGTTATATGAAATTAGAACCGCTGGGGATTCAACGGTTCTGAGCATTACATATATTATTTGAATTTAACAAATTTTAGCTTGATATTAAATTGACTTATTTCGTGACTTATCTTTCTATTTGCCCTTTTTGTATTCTTTCTGCTATATTTTCTTTGCAGAAGTTTTAATACCAAAATAATGTCACCTTTTTTCTCTTATGCTTTACTCGGCAAAATAAGGTTATCGCTAAAAACTATCAGTTCCTTTGCTTTGCGAGAGCGATTAACACTATAATTTATATCAATAAAATCAGTCCTATAATCGCAATATAATTGCCGAGTTAATTCGCAAATATCGTATGTCACAATCCATTTTCTTTTGCATTTTTTTATTGCATTTCGCAAATCCGTATGTTCTTTTTCATTAAATGAATTTTTATATAATTGTCCACCTTTTTCTACATACGGAGGGTCAAAATTAATCAACACTTTATAATATTTTCTCATAATACTTGGTTGGATAAAATCAAAGACATCCAAATTATATATATCAATTTTACTTGATAATCCGCCAATTTCTTCTATTCTTTTAATAAGATTCTTTCTATGGAACCTAGCATCCATCAGATAATTTCCATTTTGATTTTGTCCACCAATTACACCGCCTGAAATAACACCTGATATATTAGTTCTATTCAAGTAATATGTAGCTTTACCTAGCGTCAAATCATCGTATTGATCTTGATTGGTATAAACATTTCTTTGCCTGTTCCATTCATCTAAATCTAAGCTAACATCACGCACAAATCGACACATCTCATCTGTATTGTTTATAACACTCCACCAAAATGAGTATATAGCCCGGTCCAAATCATTAAGTACAATACGTTTCACATCATGTTTTTGTAATAACTTAAGTGCCAATCCTGCGCCTCCAGCAAATGGTTCAATATATGTTTCTCCGATAAGGTCATTTGCTTCTAAAATATCTCTTACATAGTTATATAATTTTGCTTTTCCTCCCGGATAACGCAAAGGAGATAAAGATTTTTGCATTATTACTTCCTCCGATCACCCCTTCAAGCTGATTATTTCCATTCGTTAGGATTTATTGCTTGATAATGGGACATTTTTTTAAAAAGTGACCTGAAATTGTTATAAAACTTTTCTATGCATTCTTGATTATCAATGTTATGTAACCAGTGCTTATACAGTAATTTAAAAAATGTGAGGTTATCATTGAACAACTTTTTATTAAATTCTCGGCGTTTTCCCTTTGTTGATTGTCCACTGGATCGATACTGTTCAATTATTTGCTTGTTGTCGTCTATCTTTGTTTTAATATTTGACAAATAATAGATTTTGCCAAAACCTTTCTCAATAATAATCGATTGAGTCCAGAAACAGTCATCCTCTTCGTACAACTTCTGTGCATAACTAAATAACACTTCTTCAGGGCAGTCATTTCCAGGTAATGCCAATATGCAATTTGACATATCAGAATTATGATCTCCATCCAAAATACATATTGATCTTATGGTTGTTCTCAATAACTTGCTATCTGTGAATATACCAATTAAATTTTCAGCTCCTATATTAGCGTGCACAAAGTGGAAAAATCTATTAATTCCCCTAAATTCCTCAGGATGTATTTCTGAAAAGTAATTTAACAACATATCAAGAATTACTCTAGCTTCATCGTCTTCTGTAAATATCGGTATAACCTTGTCCATATAAATATCATCTTGCGTTAACGATTGTAAATGTAATTTTATTTTATATATATCAGGTGAATCCATCAGCGTTACATTCGTTATATTGTCTAACAAATATATAACATTACATTTGTATTCAAACATTGTTTCTAATAATGATATACTATGTGTTGTGAATACTATTTGAATTTTATATTCCTGCGAGAAGTCCTTAAACAGTTGCAATAACTTAATTTGAAAAGCAGGATGCAGTGTTGCATCCAATTCATCAATCAATAATACACTTTCTATATCGTTATTAGAACATATAGATTCAAAATAATATTTAAGCGACACCAACGCTGTCAATATTATAGTTAAATTATCTTCCCCTGCGGAAATTGTATTTGAATCAATTCCTTCTATTTCAGTTGAAAATTCTGTTCTAACTTTTACATCTCCCATTCTTTGCGAATTTCCATAAGTAATAGAGTAGTTTGTAAATTTTTTGTATAATTCTGCAATATTATTTTTATAGCTCTCAGGCAATTTGTTGTTAATCTGTTTTATTTGTTCATCATCTTGATATTCTCCATATGGAAACAGTCTTGATAACCCAAGATAAATAACAGGGCAATGCGGTAATGTGTCATGTGAGCCAAGTTGATATTTTGGTTTTACGGCATATCTTGTCATAATAGAAGAGTTGTGTCTTCTAAAGTTTAGTGAGCCTCGCGTATAGTAATCTACTGAGAATAAACTGCCTTTTACTCCATAAGCTGGATCATTATATTTTTTATCCCCACGTGTTAGAGATTCTACCTTTGGATTAGTAATAGCATTAACCGCATTCAAAACTTTTAAACAATTATCATCCTTGACCCACTCACATTTTTTTGTAACAGCCTGAAAGGAATTACTGAATAAATGTAACAAGGAAGTTTTACATGTACCATTCGTGCCAGATATTGCATTAACGCCTTTCTCGAATTGAATATTAATCCTTTTAAGTTTTCTATATTGTTCGATATTTATAGATTTAATCATATGTACTTCCTCCCACCCTGTTATGTCAATACTGCATAATATATTTCATCGTTAACACACATTATTTATTCGTGAATCAAATTTCCAATGAAAACGCCCTGTACCACTCATGTGGCGGTAATATTGAATTAAATGCTGCTTCAAATAGTGGATACAGTTCTTTATAGGTTTTCTTGTTAGAAACAATCTTTTTTAATTCTGATGTCTGTAAAGGAATAATTTTCATTCCCGTTACAGCCTTTGAATAATCCTGGGAGTCGTAAAATGGTGTTGTTTTCCGGCTTCGAAAATCTGCAATTACATTTATATCGAGATAAGTAGTCGCAAATACACAATAAGAATTCATATTACCCGTACGAATTAAATGTCTTCCTAAATGTCTTGAAACAGGCTCCATTTCCATTCTTCGCTGGTTTGTGCTATCAGCAAGGGTTGCTTCTAACAAAAGTGTATGCTCCGGATAAACCTCTGTCGTCTCATATTCATAAACTATATCTGCCTCACCGCCTGCAGCGTGGGTTTTCGGCAATAAATCGGCATCTAGTGAAAGCTTCATATAATCAAGAATTTTACCGTGTCTTTCGCTTGCTTTGTACCACAGAATTCCTAACACATATTCAAAAATGGTTGGTATATCAGCATTGTCGGTAACCATACTTCTAATCTCATCATCATTTCTGCTTTCAAAGCAATCAAGAAGTAATAACAACCTGTCGTCTGTAAATTTAGTATCAATGAGATGTTGTAATCTCTGATAACGTGTATCCTCTAAAGCATCTCGTGCCGACTGCATGTTGGAAACATTTATGCCAAGTTCTTTGTTGATTCCAGCAATGATAGTTTCGTCGCTTACGACAAGGCATTCCGATATTTCAGTAAGAGAACAATCTTCGTACAACATCTTCGAAGAAGTAAATGTGTCTTTATATAATTTTTCTGCAATTGACTTAAAAAAATATTTAGGTACAATATCAAACTTTATCGTATTGTCTTCAAACAAAACAACATCTGTCGTTCTAATATATCGCCGATTCAAATCAAGATAATCTGACAGCGTAGCTTTTGCTTTAAAAAGATGCATTGTATAAAAAAATACTCTTTTAAAACTTTCTTCATCAGAAACTTCATTAAATTTTGTTTGCTTTAAATGCTCTAATGGGCTTTTCTTAATAGTTGCTTCAGATGTGGTGTCGAATAAGTAACTCCGCCACCACTTTCCTATGTTTATATTCTTAGTAGCCTGATATATTGCAGATATACTTTCCACGTTATTATTTACAAATGTCTCAAATAGTGCATTATAAAGTTCATAATATGTTCTATCATATCGTCTGCTTTTTCTGTTAAGGCCTATTTCGCATATCAAATCCCTTGAAACTTCATTTTCAAGAAGGTATGCTAATGCCAACTTATAGTTAGGCATATTCATCATACGTTTTATAATAATTTCGTCGATGCTAGTCCTGCCTGTACGTAGCATTGAAATACCATCAACAATTTCGGCCATTTCTTTTTCTCCAATACATAATGGCAACAGATATGTATATTCGTCAAGCGTCAGGTAATCAAATTTGTTCAGTAAATGAATCAATACCATGAACGGACGGACAGTGCGTCCGTCAATACTATAATGCGTTTTCAGCAGTTGTTTCAAATAAATAAAGCTATCCCGTGCTATTTGAAATTGGTTGTTGGAGGAAAAATCGTTTTGGAAAGCGATTTTTAGTAATGATTTCCCAGCATTGCTCAAATTCCTGCCAGCATCAATTAATCCTATATCAACCAATCCGGATGTTTTTTCACGCGCATCTTTAGGTTTGTTCTCGGCTTCTCCCTCCAAAAAACCTTTTGACTGCATGAAATCATAATATCGAGCCTGCAAAGTTTTGTTTCCAGTCCATTCCTCATTTTTATTTTCTTCAAGCGACCAAAACTCATCTAATAAAACAAGTTGTTCTTCAATAGTTTTATTGAAATTTCTTGTTCTAAAGCTGGTAGTGCCTAGACTCCAACAGAAACTTTTATATGGAATTATATTTGGCATAGCTACTTCCTCTCAATAATTAATTATCAGCACCTCTTCTGAAGCAGAAGTCTTATCCTTCGTTTGATAGTTTGAATTTGAATAGCTGAAATTAAGTTGTATAATTTTATATTTATCTGCGTTTTTATCAAGCCAGTCAACTAAGATATTGTTTTCCCTGCCTTTGCTTCTCAGCACATTCGATAATGCAAAACGAATATTTCTGCCGTTCAATTCATCTAAAAAAGAAAGTAAGTCTTTTTCGTCAGTCTCGCTCCATCCCCCTCGTTCATTATAGGTTGCACAGGTTATCAAATAAGGTGGATCTGCATAAACAAAATCTTGGGATGTCAATGCAAATACATCGAAATCTCTGAAGTCTCGGCAAGAAAAAATGCAATTTTGTCTCACAATTCTATCAATAAAACTTATAAGTTTTTGTTCCATCTTTTTATTGAAATCCCTTTTACCTACAGGTAAGTTAAATTCTCCGTGTGAATTAAATCGAATTTGGTTATTAAAGGAATATACAATCATTACATAGAGCATGATGTAATAATAATCATCCAACTTTCCGTCAGCATGTTTTTGATTAAAATCCTTACGCAGTTTTAAATAACCATCTCTATTATAATTGCTAAGACCTTTGCTACTTTCACACTCATAATAAGTATAGCCGTTTTTACTCACAAGGGATAAGTTATACTTTTCTATAATTTCATAAATCCGATCTAAAGTTTCATCTTTATCAAGATTTTTGAACGTGTTATACAAATGAAGTAAATTCTCATTTAAATCATTGTATATAACTTTATTGCAATTAACATTTATACCTACATTACAACCACCACAAAATAAATCTACAAGGGTATTTATGTTTTGGGGAAATAATGGCAAAATTTGAGGTAATAACTTATATTTCCCTCCCGTGTAATTAAGTGGTGATTGTATCATATTGATTTACTCCTATTCAAAGCAAACACACAGGAACAGTCTCTCTGCATTTTCAGCTATGTCAGATTTTCCGGTTGTAAATGCCTTATAACTTTCTTCAAAGACTTTTACGGTTCCTTTTGCATTTAGTATTTTCAAAATATCTTCATCGGAAATTTTTGCATTGGAGCGGCAATTACCTTTATCGGCCATATTATTGTAAGAAAGCAAGATGTATTTAGCTTTTATATCATTTATCAAGGTTTCAAATGCTTTTGTTGCCCCAGTTGTGCAATACTTACTCTTCATACCGCTTCTGTCCATCTTCTTGGCTACCCCGAACACTTGTGGCTTTTCCCAGCGCGCTACATTTTCAAGCAAATGATATGAATCACAATATTGTCTTGAATTGTACGGAGGATCAATATAAACAAGGTCTGCTTCAATCCGCTTAACAAGGTTATTTGCATCCTCATTAAAGCATTGATTTAAGGGATGATTATCAACCTTCGCCAAAGGAACAGAGAGTTCCAACGAATCATCAAATTCTGCGTTCTTTCGATATGCATCGTAATGTCCGCAAGTCACAGCAATTTTATCCATTCCATAAAGCAATGATGTAATCAGGATTGCCCTCTCGCGGTTATTCAAATTACCTTTTTTATAATTTCGTTCTATATCCTCACGAATATACCCAATTTTAGCACAGTCTTTCTTACTGAAATAGGTATCTGCAAAATTACGCGTCATATAGTTCTCACCGCAATTTGCTTTCCCATTGTACATGACTACATAATCAATTATTTTTTGTGTGTCATAGCTTTCCGCTCCAAACCAAGCATAATTGCAAACATAATTACTATACATCAAATCATTCGTAATAAGCATTTTATCTGCAAAAGCAGAGGATACAGCACCTGTTCCTGCAAAGATATCCGCAACTGTTTCGATATTAGTACATTCTTCATCTACAACACTTGTGATAAATGAAAGTAACTTATATTTATTGCCTAAGTAGCGTCTATTGTTTATCAATGAGGTTTTATATTTCATTCCTGTTGTACTCATTGTAATTCCTCCGCCAGTAATTCTAACTTGATTTTACAAAATATTCTGTCCATTAAAACGGACTTGGCGTAAATATCTTTAAAAAATCGTGAAAATTCTTTAAAGAAATTTGCTTTTTTCATGCCTGCTGATTATTCAAACTCAATCGTCCCAGGTGGCTTCCCGGTGCAGT
>FR881997.1:24573-51870 GCA_000435615.1 Firmicutes bacterium CAG:238
GGTCATGAAGTCGCTGGTCGTCACAGCGCGGAGCGCGATTGCGTAGTCATAGGTTCGGAAGTCGCCCATAACGCCGACGGAGCGCATGTTGGTGAGCGCCGCGAAATACTGACCCAAAGTGCCCGGGTGTCCGAACTGCGGAATCCGGCCTTCGCTCATCGCGCGCGCGATTTCCTCGCGGTAGATATAGTCGGCATCCTGCACGATTTTTACCTTTTCGGCAGTCACTTCGCCGATGATACGGATGCCAAGACCCGGTCCCGGGAACGGCTGACGGAAAACTAAGTAATCCGGAATACCAAGTTCCAGACCGGCGCGGCGCACTTCGTCCTTAAACAGCATACGAAGCGGCTCGATAATTTCTTTGAAATCAACATAGTCAGGAAGTCCGCCTACATTGTGGTGGGACTTGATGACTGCGGATTTGCCGAGGCCGGACTCGATAACGTCCGGATAAATCGTGCCCTGAACCAGGAAGTCAACAGCACCGATTTTCTTTGCTTCCTCTTCGAAGACGCGGATGAACTCCTCACCGATGATTTTGCGCTTTGCCTCCGGCTCGGTTACGCCGGCAAGCTTGGAATAAAAGCGCTCCTGTGCGTTCACGCGGATAAAATTCAGGTCATACGGACCGTTTGGACCGAAGACAGCCTCAACCTCGTCGCCTTCGTTTTTGCGAAGAAGACCGTGGTCAACGAAAACGCAGGTAAGCTGTTTGCCTACAGCCTTCGAAAGCAGCACTGCCGCAACCGAAGAGTCAACGCCGCCCGACAGGGCGCAAAGCACCTTGCCATCTCCGACTTTTTCGCGGATTTCGCGGATGGTCGTTTCCACGAAGCTGTCCATCTTCCAGTCGCCTTTGCAGCCGCAGACTTTGAGCACAAAGTTCTGCAGCATCTTGAAGCCTTCCACGGAGTGCATAACTTCCGGGTGGAACTGCGTCGCATAGAAGCCCGCCGCAGCATTTTCCATAGCTGCTACCGGACAGACCGGCGTGTGTGCCGTCACTTTGAAGCCGGAAGGCACAGTTTCGATATAGTCGGTGTGACTCATCCACATAATCGTATTGCCCGGCCTGCCACAGCCCGTCGTCTCCGGACCGCCAACGCCAAGACCGGAAAGCAGGCCGCTGCGGTCGTCAACCGTAACCTCAGTTCTGCCGTATTCACTGACCGGAGCCGTCGCAACCTTGCCGCCGAGCTGGTGAGCAAGAAGCTGCGCGCCGTAGCAGATTCCGAGCACCGGAATGCCAAGCTTAAAAACTTCCGGATTGCACTGCGGGGAATCCTCGCCGTACACGCTGTTCGGGCCGCCCGTCAGAATAATCCCGGACGGAGCCAGCGCCTTCAGTTCATCCATCGAAATCGTGTAAGGATGAACCTCGCAATATACATTACATTCACGGACACGGCGGGCAATCAGCTGGTTATACTGGCCGCCAAAGTCCAAAACTACGATATTTTCTCTCATAAATCCACCTCAACTACTTAATCACATTTCCGGACGCGTCTTTGAGGATAACATCGTGCGCGCCGCCTTCCACGATGGATGTCGCCGAAACGAGCGTCAGCTTCGCCTTTTCCTGCAGTTCTTTAATCGAAAGCGCGCCGCAGTTGCACATCGTGGATTTTACCTTTGTGAGGGAGAGGTTCACATTGTCGTGAAGCGATCCGGCATACGGAACATAGGAATCAACGCCCTCTTCAAACTTCATGCGAGGGTCGCCGCCGAGGTCATATCTCTGCCAGTTTCTTGCACGGTTTGAGCCTTCGCCCCAGTATTCTTTTACATAATTACCATTTATATTCAATTTGTTTGTCGGAGACTCATCAAAACGCGCAAAATATCTGCCGAGCATGATGAAGTCCGCGCCCATGGCAAGCGCAAGCGTCATGTGGTGGTCGTAAACGATTCCGCCGTCGGAGCAAATCGGAACGTAAATTCCGGTTTCTTTGAAGTACTCGTCACGAGCCGCAGCAACCTCGATAACCGCAGTCGCCTGTCCGCGGCCGATGCCCTTTTGTTCACGCGTAATGCAGATGGAGCCGCCGCCGATACCGATCTTCACGAAGTCCGCCCCAACATCCGCAAGGTAACGGAAGCCTTCGCCGTCAACGACATTGCCTGCACCGATCTTCACACTGTCGCCGTATTTTTCGCGCACCCAGCGAATCGTATCTGCCTGCCACTCACTGTAACCCTCGGAACTGTCGATGCAAAGCACATCCACGCCTGCCTCAACCAGTGCCGGGATTCGTTCTTCGTAGTCACGCGTGTTGACGCCTGCGCCTACCACATATCTCTTATGCTCGTCCAAAAGTTCGTTCGGATTATCCTTGTGCGAATCATAGTCTTTGCGGAAAACAAAATGCGTCAATCTCTGATTTTCGTCGATAATCGGAAGTGCGTTCAGCTTATTATCCCAAAGAATGTCATTCGCTTCACTCAAGGTGATTCCCGACTTTCCGTAAACGAGTTTTTCAAACGGAGTCATAAAGTCGCTGATCGGCGTGTCCATTTCCATTCTGGAAACGCGGTAGTCTCTGCTCGTCACAAGTCCGAGAATTCTGCCTTCTGCCGTGCCGTCGTCCGTGATTGCAATTGTGCTGTGACCTTTAAGCTCCTTGAGCTCGAGCACATCGCGAAGCGTCTGGTCCGGTCTGAGGTTGGAGTCGCTGGTCACGAATCCCGCCTTGTGCGTCTTCACGCGGCGCACCATTTCTGCCTGATTTTCAATCGACTGTGAGCCAAATATAAAAGAAATTCCACCTTCTTTCGCAAGCGCGACCGCCATTTTGTCATCGGAAACGGCCTGCATTACAGCAGAAACTAATGGAATGTTCATTGTGATTTCAGGTTTTTCGCCCTTTTTGAATTTTGTTACCGCAGTTGCCAGCGAAACCGCTTCGACGCGGCATTCCTTGCCGGAGTAGCCCGGAACTAAAAGGTATTCGTTAAATGTTCTTGATGGTTCTTCAAAGTAAAACGCCATGTTCTCCTCACTTTCTTCTCTTTTGGTTTCTATAAAAAATCTTTTCTTAACAAAAATATTACTAATTATTTTATACCAAAATCCTGTTTTTTTCAAGGGCGTTTCGTGACAAATTTCGACATCTGTGGTAAAATACTGTTTACAATACTTTAAACTTTTTCACGGGGGGGACAATCAATTTGGGTATATTCAAACGAAAAAAAATTACGACCGCTGCAGTATTCACACTTACGGCAATGCTTACGTTTACATCGATGGCTTTTGCCGAGGAAACTCCGACGGACAAAATCACGGTTATGCTGACGGGCGATCTTATGTGCCAGCGTTCTCAGCAGCTAAAGGCTTTTGACGGCACAAGCTATGATTTTAAACCGACCTTTCGGTATGTTAAAAAGATTTTCGATGAGGCGGACATCGTAATCGGGAACTTGGAAACACTGGTAAGCGAGAGCCTTCCGCTTTCCAAGGACATGAATCTTCTTCAGGGCAAACCATATCTCAACGCACCGAATGAATGGCTGGATGCCCTGGAATATGCCGGGTTTGACGGACTCATCATGGCAAACAATCATGCATGCGACGGAGGAAAGACCGGAATAATTGAGACTTTGGAAGAATTGGACAGACGCGGCATTCCGCATACGGGTCTTTACAGAAGCAAACAAGAAAAGCGATACTTCACAATGGAGCGAAACGGCATCAAAATCGGCATTCTCTCCTACGCGGCATATTACAATTTAAAGGACAAATTTCTTACCGGGGAAGAACAAGACACTATGTTGAGCCGGCCAATCCAGAATAAAATGAATGCAGATGTCCAGGCCCTGCGTAAAGAGGGTGCGGAATACATCATTGCATACAGCCATTCCGGCACAGAGTATTCCCATGTTCCGGCAGCCAGGCAGGAGCGGTATGGTGCGATGCTCGTTCAGGCGGGTGTTGACTACATCGTCGGTTCGCATCCGCATGTTTTGCAGCCCTACGAACCACTACGCTATCGGGATACCGTAACCCCCTATATTTACTCAATGGGGAATTTTACCTCATCCATGCTCAGATCAGCCACAAAAGAAACCCTGATTCTGTCCCTCACCCTTGAACGGGACGAGTCCGGCGAAGTTGCGCTTGCAGAACAGACCTACTATCCGTGCTACATGCTTGATGAATACGAAAAAGAGCCTTTCGTTCTCATTCCCGAGGATAAAGACTGCAACGGCAGTCTTTATGAGAATGCACCAAAGGCTCTCGTAAATCAACTAAAGGACTATTTTAAACATATCCGAAAAATCGTCGGAAAACTCGACTGATTTCAGTCCGGCTGCAGTATTATCTCAGCCTGTGATTTTGCGAACAGAGGACCATGGACCTTCCATGGTTCTTTTATTTCCGCGCGTGTCCGTGGTTTCGGTAAGGGCCCGCACTTTTACATAATAAATGCTTTCTTTTTTCAGGCCCTTCAAAGTTGTCTTCGTAAGACTGCCCTTCACAAGCTTGGTTTTGCTCTGCTTTGCGAAATTTTTCTGTGTTCCGTAAACGACTTCGTAAGTGGTTACGCCTTCCTGCTTTTTCCACGCCAGTGCAGCCCGGGATTTTTTCCTTTTCAGCGCTTTGCCGGTCCAAAATGTTTTATGCGGTTTTACTTGAAATGTAACCTGCAGATTCGCAGGCTGGAAAAGGGTCGTGCCCTCTGTACGAATCGACACAATTGCCCTGCCCGGCTTCAAAACCTTCGTCTGCCCGCCCTTTGAAACGCTTACTACCGCCGGATCGGAAGAAACAAACACAAAACCTGTGCCGTCTCCATCTGTCTTCGGCTCAAGAAGCGGAGCTTCCCTGCCTGCCGTCAATGTGTATTTCGTCTTTGCGATTGTCAGCTGCTGCGGTTTTCCCACAACCGAAAAAAAGCTGTATGCCTCTCCCTCATAGGTTTGTGTATCTTTCGCCGTAACCGATACTTTGTATTCGCCGACCGCGCTGATTGCTTCAACTTCTTCATAATTCGCATTCGCAAAACTGTGTACGCGATAATATTTCACATCATATTCATCCGGCTTTAAGCTGAGGTCTTTCTGCACCCCGCCCTCTTCGTCATCAATCCGGCCGCTGACGGAAACAACCTTCGGTGTTATAACCGAGCCGTCAGCCGCAGCAAGATAACGTTCAAGAACAACCGTCAGTTTCTCTATGTTGATTTTGACCGGTTCCTGCACCTCTGCCGTGCTGTCCGGTGTTTCCTTTTCCTCCGCAACATCTGCATAGACATTTGCAGCCGATGTAAACAGCAGTGCCAAGACTGCCCCCAATGTGATTATTCGTATTAATTTCTTTTTCATTTTCTCAATCCTCTCATACCTTTTGCTCCTAACATCATACCTTATTCGCACCGTTTTTTCAAGACATCTGTCTTGCAAGGATAAAATTCTCGAAAGAAAGCATACTACCCATAGAAAAAATCTGATTACGGAGGATGATCATGTCTAAAATGTTTTGTTTTCAATGCCAGCAGACGGCCGGAAATTCAGGATGTGTCCGCTCCGGTGTCTGCGGCAAGCAGCCGGAAACCGCCAATTTGCAGGATAAACTTATCTGCGAGCTGATACTGCTTGCCGAAGCCGCCGAAAGCCGCAAAGAATATCCTGAGGAAGCAACGCGCCTCATCGCAGACGGGCTTTTTACCACACTGACAAATGTAAATTTCGATAACGCTGCCATTACCCGGTTTACCGACCGCGTAACATCGCTTAGGCGCAAACTTTCATACGGTGCGGAAAGACATCCGCAAAGCTGCAGCCTGATTTCCCTTTGGGAAGGAGATACGGATATTGTTTCCCTGCGTTCGACGCTTTTGTTTGGCATGAAGGGCATGGCAGCCTATGCACACCACGCTTACAGGCTGGAGTGCGATGATGCGGATGTCTCTGCGTGGTTCTACAAAGGGCTGTGCGCGCTTAACAAGGAACACACGCCGGAAGAGTGGCTGCAGCTCATCATGGAATTCGGTCAAGTGAACCTCAAATGCATGGAAATGCTTGACCGTGCGAACACGGGTGCTTTTGGAAATCCGGCACCTGCACGCGTAACCTGCGACATAAAAAAAGGCCCCTTCATCGTTGTATCGGGACACGACCTCGAGGACCTGCATGAGCTGCTGGAGCAGACGGAGGGCAAAGGAATCAACATCTACACGCACTGCGAGATGCTCCCTGCACACGGCTATCCGGGACTTAACAAATTTCCGCACCTTGCGGGCAATTTCGGCACCGCATGGCAAAGCCAGCAAAGAGAATTCGAGGACATCCCCGCTCCGATTCTTTTTACAACCAACTGTCTGATGCCGCCGCGCGACAGCTATAGGGACAGAGTCTATACAACCTCTGTCGTAGGGTTTGACGGACTCGTTCACATCGAAGAAAAAGAAAACGGCAAGAAAGACTTCTCGCCGCTGATTCAAAAAGCGCTCGAACTTGGGGGTTATGAACACGACCGCAGCATGAGCGGAATAAACGGCGGACATATGCTGACCACCGGTTTTGCTCACAATGCGATTTTATCCAATGCAGATAAAGTGATTTCTGCTGTCAAATCAGGAACAATAAAACACATCTTCCTCGTCGGCGGCTGTGACGGTGCACACCCGGGAAGAAATTACTACACCAAATTCGTCAAAGAGGCACCGCTGGACACTTTAATTTTGACGCTTGCCTGCGGAAAATACCGTTTCAACGATCTTGACCTGGGTGAAATCAACGGACTTCCGCGAATTATGGATGTCGGCCAGTGCAACGATGCCTACAGTGCGGTCCGGGTCGCACTTGGCCTTGCGGATGCCTTTGGGTGCTCGGTAAACGAACTGCCTCTCACTCTTGTACTTTCTTGGTACGAGCAAAAGGCAGTCTGCATTCTTTTAACCCTTCTTTCCATCGGAATAAAGGGCATGTATCTTGGTCCTACACTACCGGCGTTTTTATCGGAGTCTGTCGTAAAGCTGCTTGTCGACACCTTTGATCTCAGACCGATAACTGCACCGGAGCAGGATCTGGACGATATATTGGGACTCGCATGAGTCCCAATTTCGTACATATTTTTCATTATCTTTCGATGTATTCGTCTCTGCCTGCGCCGACCGAAATGTATTTAATCGGGCAGCCAACTGCCTTTTCAATCATTTCCACATAGTCACATGCCGCCTCCGGCAGTTCGTCAAAATGCCTGCATACGGAAATATCGCAGTTCCATCCCGGAACATACTCGTAGTGCGGTTTCGCACCGATAAGCGCAGCTCCCGTAGGGAAGGAATCCGTGAGCTTTCCATCCACTTCGTAGTGTGTGCATACAGGGATTTTTTCCATATAGGAAAGAACGTCCAGTTTTGTGAGTGCAATTGCTGTTGCTCCCTGCATCTTGGTTCCGTAACGCGAAGCAACCACATCGAATCCGCCGACTCTGCGAGGGCGGCCTGTAGCCGCACCATACTCAGCACCTGCTTCCCGGAGCGCATCTGCCTCCGCACCGAACATTTCGCATGTGAATGGACCCTCACCTACACAGCTGGAATATGCTTTCATAATCCCGATAACCTCGTCTGTCTTATAGAACGGGATTCCCGCCCCAATCGGTGCATAGGCTGCAATGGTGGAAGAGGAAGATGTATAAGGATAAATTCCGAAGTCGATGTCCCGGAGTGCTCCAAGCTGTGCTTCAAACATCAAATTTTCTCCGGACTTTACAGCCTCATCCAGGAATTCCGTAGTATCTTTGATGTACGGTACAAACGGCATTCCGTAATTTTCAAGCCATTTCATCATGTTGTCCGCGGATATCGGTTCGTGTTCATATCCACCGCTTACCGTAAGATTCTCCCACTCTACCAAGTCTTCCACTCTGGTGCGTAAACTTTCCTTATCGAGCAGATCACCCATTCTTATCGTTTTTTTCATATATTTGTCCGCATAAACCGGCGCAATGCCGCGTCTTGTGGAGCCGAACTTCTTGTCTGCAAGCCGTTCCTCTTCCAGAATGTCACGCATTTTGTGATAAGGCATGCAGATGGTTGCTCTGTCGCTTATGACAAGATGCTTCGGGGTAATCTCAATTCCTTTTTCGTAAAGGGAATCCACCTCATGGTAAAGATGCTCCACATCGATTACCATGCCCGGTCCCATCACATTCACGGTCTCATCGCGGAGAATTCCGGAAGGCAGAAGGTTCAGGATGAACTTGCCCTTTTCGTTTACGACCGTGTGCCCCGCGTTGTTTCCGCCCTGATAACGGATTACTACATTATATTTTTCGCTGAGAAGGTCAACCATACGGCCCTTTCCTTCATCGCCCCAGTTTGTTCCGACTACTGCTGTTAACATTTTTTTCGCCTCCTTACAACCGTTTACACATTTATCTTTACTTCGACCCTTGCCTCGCCTTGGTTTTCCTCGAGCAAAGGACGCACTGCATCATTTAAAAATTTCTCGGTCTGCTCCGGTGCACACCCGATAAACTTCCTCACATCCAATATTTCCGCAAGACTTTCGTCAGTGAGAGCAAAACGCTCATCTGCCTTCAACGCTTCCAGAAGATTGTTTTCCATTCCTTCTGCCTTGACGCGGATGGCTGCTTCCTGTGAGTATCTGCGAATCACTTCATGGAGTTCCTGCCGGTCGCCTCCGCGGCTTACGGCATCCATGAGGATGTTTTCCGTTGCGATAAAAGGCATTTCCTCCGCAAGATGCTTTTCCATAACCTTCGGATAAATTCTGCCGCCTTCTATAACATTAATTGCAAGGGACAGGATTCCGTCCGTCGCAAGAAAACATTCCGGTATCGAAATTCTGCGGTTTGCCGAGTCATCCAGCGAACGCTCAAGCCATTGAACCGCCGAGGTGTCCGCCGCATTTGAAGCACAGTTTATCACATATCTTGCCAGCGAAGTGATACGCTCCGAACGCATTGGATTTCGCTTATATGCCATTGCCGATGAGCCGACCTGGCTCGTCTCGAATGGTTCGTCAAATTCCTTCATGTGTGCCAGCAGTCTTATGTCAATGGCCATCTTGCTGCAGCTCTGTGCAATGCCCGACAGGACATTGAGGACAAAACTGTCCACCTTGCGGGAGTAGGTCTGCCCCGAAACAGGCATGCACGATTCAAATCCCATTTTCTCTGCGATTTTTCCTTCAAGTGCTTCCACCTTCTCCCGGTCACCGTCAAAAAGCTCAAGAAAACTTGCACAGGTTCCCGTCGTGCCCTTGCATCCCAAAAGTTTCAAGTGTCCAAGCTCATACGAAAGCCTCTCAAAGTCCATGATAAAATCCTGCAGCCACAAGCATGCCCGTTTGCCCGCAGTCGTCGGCTGTGCCGCCTGAAAATGCGTATAGGCAAGTGTCGGTGTGTCCTTGTGTTTTTCCGCAAAATCCGCCAGTGCCGCAATCAGTCCCAGCAGAAGTTTCTTTATCTGAAGAAGTCCTTCCTTCATTTGTATGATATCCGTATTATCACCTACGAAGCAGCTCGTTGCCCCTAGATGTATAATCGGTGCCGCCGCCGGGCAGGCATCCGCATAAGTCTTGATATGTGCCATTACATCGTGTCTGAGTTTATGTTCATAATCGGCAGCTCTTGCGTAATCCTCATCTGTAAGTTCCTGATGTGCACGCAGCTGCGCAAGTTGTTCGTCGGTAATCGCAAGTCCCAGTTCCTGCTCACTCTCCGCAAGGGCTGTCCACAGCTTTCTCCAGGTCGAAAATTTGCAATCCGGGCTGAAAATATGCTGCATTTCCTTCGATGCATATCTTGCGCAAAGCGGATTTTCGTATATTTCTTTTCCCATAAAGGTCTCCTTGTTTTTTCTTATATTTTACCTTTTAAAGCGCTTTCTATCAATCCCAAAAACAGTGGATGCGGTTTATTCGGCCGGCTTTTGAATTCCGGATGGAACTGCACACCCACGAAGAAGTCATTTCCCGGCACCTCAACGGTTTCAACAATGCTCCCGTCAGGTGAGGTTCCGCTGATTACAAGTCCTGCGTCTGCAAGAAGCTGTCTGTAATCATTGTTGAATTCATAGCGGTGACGATGTCGCTCGGTAATTTCAGCTTTTCCGTAACATGCCGCCATCTTTGTGCCTTCTGCGATTCTGCATGGGTACGCACCGAGGCGGAGTGTGCCGCCCTTGTCAACCTGGTGGCTCTGATCCGGAAGGAAATCGATTACCTTATTGCGGCTCAGTTCGTCAAATTCTCCTGAGTTTGCATCCGAAAGTCCGCACACATGTCTTGCGAAATCAATTACCGCAACCTGCATTCCCAGGCAGATTCCAAGGTACGGAATGTTCTTTTCCCTGCAGAACTGCGCCGTGAGAATTTTCCCTTCGATTCCGCGGTTTCCAAATCCGCCCGGAACAACAACTCCGTCCAAGCCGCCGATAATTTCTTCTACAGTCTGCTCATTTATCTGCTCAGAGTCAATCCATTCAATTTCTACATTAGTTTTGAAGGCATATCCTGCATGCCGCAGTGCCTCCGCAACCGACAGATATGCATCGTGCAGTTGAACATATTTGCCTACCAGACCAATTCTGACCGTATGCTCTGCATTGTGAATGTTGTCAATCATCTTTCTCCAGTCTGTAAGGTCCGGTGTCGGAGCAGCAAGACCCAATTCTCGCAGAACAATATCCGAAAAATTATGTGCTTCGAGCATCAGCGGTGCCTCATACAGCACCGGGATCGTTATGTTTTCAATGACACAGTCCGGTTTCACATTGCAGAACAATGCAATTTTCTTAAAGATGCTTTCTTCTATCGGTTCGTCTGCCCGCAACACGATAATATCCGGTTTGATCCCCAGTCCCTGCAGATTCTTAACCGAGTGCTGCGTCGGCTTGCTCTTATGCTCGTCCGATCCGTGAAGATACGGTACGAGCGTCACATGTATATAGAGGGAGTTCTCCTCGCCGACCTCAAGTCCCACCTGTCTGATGGCCTCAAGGAAAGGCTGGCTTTCAATATCTCCCGTTGTTCCTCCGACCTCGGTTATGACAATATCCGCCCCGGACGCACGCCCGACATTGTAAATAAACGATTTGATTTCATTCGTGATGTGTGGAATCACTTGGACGGTTTCCCCGAGATATTCCCCACGGCGTTCTTTGTTCAATACATTCCAGTACACCTTGCCGGATGTCAAATTTGAAAACCGGTTCAGGTCTTCGTCGATAAATCTTTCATAATGTCCAAGGTCCAGGTCCGTCTCCGCTCCGTCTTCCGTTACAAAAACTTCGCCGTGCTGGTATGGACTCATCGTTCCCGGATCTACATTTATATATGGGTCAAGCTTTTGCGCTGCAACCTTCAGTCCGCGCTCCTTCAGGAGTCTTCCGAGTGAAGCAGCGGTGATACCCTTGCCGAGCCCTGAAACTACTCCTCCTGTTACAAAAATATACTTTACCTGCTTCATTATTTTCCCTCCTTCGTGCTTAAACCTATAACAAAAAAACATTATTATTTTAATCTTCGAATTGTTGTTTGTCAAGTTTTTTCGTCTATGAATACAAAATATTATTGTGCTTTTTGTGCTTTCCGCACTATTGTCTTTTGCCGCATACAAAAACCGGTGCGCGTGCACCGGTTTTCTTACCTATTATATTATAGTCCTGCCTGCTGGCGAAGCGTTTCTGCTTTGTCCGTGTGTTCCCAAGGAAGGTCAACATCTGTCCTGCCGAAGTGTCCGTATGCAGCAGTCTGCTTGTAGATCGGTCTTCTGAGATCCAAATCACGGATGATTGCAGCCGGTCTTAAGTCAAAGTTCTTTTCAACCAATTCCGCAATCTTTTCATCGTCGATCTTGCCTGTGCCGAAGGTGTCAACCAGGATGGAAACCGGTTTTGCAACACCGATTGCGTATGCAAGCTGGATTTCAACTTTGTCGGCAAGGCCTGCCGCTACGATATTCTTTGCAGCATATCTTGCAGCGTATGTTGCCGAGCGGTCAACCTTTGTAGGGTCCTTGCCGGAGAAGGCACCGCCGCCGTGGCGAGCATATCCGCCGTAAGTATCTACGATAATCTTACGTCCCGTAAGTCCGGAATCTCCGTGAGGTCCTCCGATTACGAAACGTCCTGTAGGATTTACATAGTATTTTGTCTCATCGTCAAGAAGTTCTGCCGGAATAATCGGCTTAATTACATGTTCGATGAGGTCAGCCTTAATCTGTTCCTGCGTTGCTTCCGGGTCATGCTGCGTTGAAATCAAGATTGTATCGATTCTCTTAACCTTATCTCCGTCGTACTCTACCGTAACCTGCGTCTTGCCGTCCGGTCTTAAATAAGTGAGCGTGCCGTCTTTTCTTACGTCAGTAAGTCTCTTTGCAAGCTTGTGTGCGTATGAAATCGGTGCCGGCATAAGTTCCGGTGTTTCGTTGCAGGCAAATCCGAACATGATTCCCTGGTCTCCTGCACCGATTGTGTCGATTTTGTCATTGTCCGAAAGGCTTCCGTCTTTATACTCAAGAGATTTGTCAACGCCCATTGCGATGTCTCCGGACTGTTCATCAATTGCCGACAGAACCGCGCATGTGTTTCCGTCGAAACCGTATTCCGAACGGTCATATCCGATATCAAGTATAACCTGTCTTACAATCTTAGGGATATCAACATAACATTTTGTTGAAATTTCTCCCATTACCATCGCATATCCTGTTGTTGTTGTCGTTTCCGCAGCTACTCTTCCATACGGGTCTTTTTCGAAAATAGCGTCCAGAATCGCGTCTGAAATCTGGTCGCAGAGTTTATCCGGATGTCCCTCTGTTACGGATTCTGATGTAAATAATCTCTTCATTTTATTCCCTCCATTTTCTATCCTTATCTTCTTGTCTCATAAAAGGAAAAGCCTCTCGAAAGAGAGGCTTGTGATTTGTCCAATCGTTCCTCATCTTTCAGAATTAGATTCTGTAGGATTTAGCACCTTTGTCATTTCACTCCTGAAACATCTAGGTTGCCGGGCTTCATCGGGCCTATTCCCTCAGCCGCTCTTAATAAGGATTTTGATATTATTTACTGGTCGGCTCCCACCGTACATCTATTATATACCCTTTAATTAACTTGTCAATCACTTTTAAATAAGTTATACTGAATATATTAAAAACCGCAGCAATCGGCGTAAGAAACAAAAGAAGGAACTTAAGAGATGGAACATGACAGCAATTTCAGAAATTTTCATGTAATAAAAGGCGGTTTGCAGAAAAAGGCGCAAACTGCTTCATACCGGCTTATAAGCGCATGGATCACCGACACGCGTCTTATGGGTGTCTGCTGCATCAAGGCACATTGGCTTGCAGAAGCAGGCGATGATACTTTTGAGATGTTCCAGTTTTTCTATTTCGACTGGCAGGAGTACGGTCTGGAAACTTATGAAAGCTTTCTCGGAGAGCCCGATTTGGAGATGCTGGAAGCGGTCGAAACGGTCGAGCATAGTCTGGCTGCCGGCCTCGGAGGCAAAAAAAACCTTATCACAGAACGCGAATTGCGCTTTTTGGTTCAATCCTTTGCGGAGTTCAATGCGAAACGAGGCATCCCGATGCCGCAGAAATCATCCGAGTTTGACTTCCTCCTCAAGCCGCAGTTCAACCTATCCGACGAGGAGCAGCATTCCTTGATATGCAAAGAATGCACGAAAATATCAAGTCCCATGCAGGTGATGAATTATTTTCTCATGCGCTGTTTTGCGCGTGACTTTGAGGGCGCGAAGCTTTTGACGAAGAATTATGTGCGTACGGACCTTTTCTCCGAATTTGCTGCCGCGGACATGCTCCGAAATTCCATCAAAGAAGCTCCGGATGATGCTGGCAGCAATTCCGATTACTACGCAACAAGCAGCGATACGGATTTCGGAACCTTTAACACACGCAAAACCTATACCTGTGAGTCCCTTTTGGAGTTCGACGCAAAATATTACCTTGCGGCAACCCGCATAACGCTTGAAGGGCGAAAGGTTGTCAAATACGAACGCTTATCTGCATTCCGCATCAGCCTTTGGGAATCCTCCCTTATGCTGACACAACCGGAATATGTTACGGTTTACGATGTTGCAGGCGATTTGTCCGGCTTTGACACGAAAACATTCTCGCTTCTCAAAACCGGACTTTTGTCACAACATGAATGCGGAAAACTGTTCTCTGTTTTCTATCCAAGCAATGCGCATCTGGCTCAGAGCACATATTATATGTACGATGACCTCTTCGGTATCTGCTATGTGCTTGACAGTGGACAGATTGTTCTCGCTTCGCGCAGTTACGAAAACATCTTAAAACTGGAGAAAGAACTCGAAGAATCAAGGTATGGTCCCTCTTTGGTTTTGGTGTCAAAATATGAATTCAATCACTCGCTGATTCACGATTTTGTAAATCGGAACTATGAGGATTTTGAAGATTTTTTGAAAGATTTGGGCGTGGACGAATAATCCGCGCCAAAATATTTTTTTGTGTGATTATGTCAACCTTTGTTCGCATGCGGACAAACATTTTTCAACACTTCTTAAAGGTTAATTTTTCAAGGTTTAAGGGAATTATCCACATATTTCGCCGTGATTGTATACAATTTTGTCCTCTTATGCATGTGGATAACTTCATCTCGAATTTCTGTTGAAATTTCAATATATTAAACATGTTGTTCCATTTGTCAAGACCAAGTTATCCACAGATTTTTGAGTACATTTTTTTGAATTATTGTTCGCCGTTCGCACTGTCAATAATTTTACATTTTTCCGTCGGCGCAAGGCATAAAATTTCATTGATCCCGGACCAAATCGATCTTGCCAAAATTTGTTGATATTCAGCGGTTTTCAGCTTCTCTGCTTCGACAGGATTCGACAAAAACCCACATTCTGTAAGGACAATGTCTGCAGTCGTGTTCTGAAAAAGTAGGATGTCGTTCTTTGGCATTGCCTCCCTTTCCCGTCCGTCGTCAATGTTGGTTTCAAGGGATTTTTGGATTGCCTCCGCATATTTTTTTGCGGTGTTCTCATCATTCGAAACATTTGTTCCCACCCGTTGCGTGCGTGGATAAAAAACCTGTGGTCCGTATACTTTTTCATCCTGAGGAAAACTGTTCAAATGTATGGATACGGAAAGCTGCACCCCGTCCGCCTCCATAATTTCTTTTCGCTTCAAAAGATCTTCCCTTTTCTTTTGCCTGATGCTGCGCTCGTCATCCACATACAGTCCGTTATCGTCTTCTCTCGTCATTACGACGTGAATCGGATATGCCTTCATCTCTTCAGCAAGGCATTTGGCAATCGCAAGGTTGATTTCTTTTTCCTGCGTGCCGTCTGCTGAAGACGCCCCTCCATCCATGCCGCCGTGTCCTGCGTCAATAACGACCGTCGTCAGCTCCTCTGTGTTCGCAGAAGCAGTCCGCGTCCCTCCTGTGGCTCCGCACAGAACCCACGTGCTTATCGCCGCAGAAACAACAAAGCAAGCCAAAAATGCAAAAACAGTTTTCCCCCTCATTTATCTCTCCCTCTTTCTTTCCATTCTTTCAGCCAAGTGCAACATCAAGAATCATCATCAACGCAAACCCGCCGAGAATTCCCATCGTATAGAGGAAAGAGCCCTCTTTGCGGCCTTCCTGTGCCTGTGGGATCAATTCATGCACCGCTACAAGCATCATTGCCCCCGCCGCAAAAGCAAGCGCATACGGAAGCATCGTTTGAATGTGTATCACCATTGCCGCGCCGATAACTCCGGCAACAGGCTCCACCAAAGCACTCGACTGCCCGATTAAGAAACATTTTTTTCTCGAGTAGCCCTCACGCCTCAGAGGAACGGATACCGCCGCCCCCTCCGGAAAGTTTTGAATACCGATTCCGACAGCGATGCTGATGGCTCCCATCAACGCTTCGGGCATATTCACGCTTTGGTTGATTGCCCCAAACGCAACTCCTACCGCAAGGCCCTCCGGGATGTTGTGTAAAGTGATTGATATAACAAGGAGCAGGGAGCTGCTGATACTGCGAGTCGTCTCGCCCTTAGCACTTAATTTTCGAACCGCCTTGTCACACAAAAACATAAATCCGCTGCCAAACGCAAATCCGATTGCCGCCACAAACCACGGCGGCACCGACAAATACATCTCCGCCCTTTCGATGGCCGGTGAAAGAAGCGACCAAAAGCTTGCCGCAATCATGACGCCTGCCGAAAACCCAAGCATAAGATTCATGGCTTTGGGACTTCCTTCTTTAAAAAAAACGACTGTTGCCGCACCCATAGCTGTTATGAACCAAGTCCCTATCGTCGCCACGAGTGCCAAAAGTATTACATTTTCCATATTAAATTCACCTCATATTTGCTATTTCACTATATGCACAAGGCCCGTTTTGTGCTATACTCGTGGAGGAATATGGAGGAAAAACAAATGCAGACGATTCGATTATTTAAAGAAAATGTATATAAAAAAGAAGCCGAAGCAGTCATCACCTCTCTGTCTTGGCAAGAAGGGAAATTCATCCTCACTTTGGATCAAACGATTTTCTTTCCCGAAGGCGGCGGACAGACCTGCGACCTGGGGACCATAGCGGGCTTTGAAGTCTCCGATGTCTCCGAACACGACGGCGATATTTATCATACAGTTATCGTCCCTAAGGAAAAGGAGTCGGAAGCCAAGGCGGTGCTTTGCGAAGGCTCCTGCGTAAAACTTGTGCTTGACTGGGCAAGACGTTTTGATAATATGCAGCGACACTGCGGTGAGCATATTCTCACCGGAATTTTCTTTCGGGAATGGGGCGGCATAAACCGCGGTTTTCACATGGGGCAGGATTACATGACGATTGATATTTCGCTGGAAGAAGGTGCGAAAGCAGAAAGCATCACATGGGAAATGTGCCTTGAAGCCGAGCGGCTCGCAAATGAAGTGGTCACGCAGGATATGCCAATCATCACCCGCCATTTTGATTCTTTCAAGGAGGCGGACAAACAGCCGATGCGAAAGAAGCTTACAATTAAGGAAGATATTACGCTTGTCGGAATCGGCAGCCCGGATTACGACTGGGGCTGCGCAGCCTGTTGCGGGACCCATCCTTCGTCAACCGCACAGGTCGGGCTCATCAAAATTTTTAAACTTGAAAGTAACAAGGGAATGTACCGCATTTATTTTGAGGCGGGCAGACGTGCCTTTGACAAATATCAGCAGCAGTTCGAAATTCTGAACACGCTCTGCAATACCTTAAGCGCCGGCACGGATGATGTGCTCGAAAAGTTCCGTATAAGCCGCGAAAAGGACAAAGAAATGCGCAGTCAGCTTCACTTCCTCAAAAAAGAGGTCATTGCCCGCGAGGCGGCATCCATCATTGCAGAAGTCGAGCAGCTTTCCTCGCCGCATTCGGTATGTGAGCGCAGATACTCCATCCTTACGCTGGACGACCTTGTGACCCTCAGCAGAGAAATCTCTCCGGCAATCAAAAAGATTTATTTCCTCGTTCATGAGCCGACGCATACGGTTCTTCTGGTGTCCGACGGCAACACGGACTGCGGCAGACTCGTCAAGGAAAATGCTTCGATTTACAACGGCAAGGGCGGCGGCAATAAGACCATGGCACGCGCCATTTTCACAAAAGAAGAATATGTAAACACCTTTATGGATTTAATCGAAAAGCACCTTAGGTAGGTGCTTTTTGTTATTTTTCACTATTTGCATCTCGATTTTAAATATTTTTTGTCGTTTTTTTGAAATTTTCTGAAAATTTCCTATTGACAAACGCAAATTTACGCGTTATGATAACTACATCATTCAGATTGTTCGAAAGAGCACATTCAAAATCACTTAGGAGGAACCAAGATGTTATTTAAGTTTTACGCTTATTATTATTACTTTAAAGACGACAATTGAATATATGGCAAGAGACTTATGAATACATTTTTTAGGTCCGCTTGTGGTTTGACCTTTTCAGTAAGGCCGGCCGACTAAGGGGATTTTTTATTTGCAGACAACATCTAAGATTACAAACTTACGGAGGAAAACAAAATGAACACAAACAAGACAATGACCACCAAAGCAAAAAAATGCATCGCAATGCTTCTTTGCATCGTGCTCGTGCTTTGCCTCGCATCCTGCGGCTCAGACAACGGCACAAACTCAGATAGTGAAAAGTTAAAAATCGGCATTCTTAAATTCGGTGAATTCACCGCTTTGACGAACGCAACGCAGGGCTTTATCGACGGACTTGCAGAAGCCGGATATGTTGACGGCGAAAACATTACAATCCATGAACTTTCCGCAGCAGCGGAAACCGGTAACTGCCCATCGATCGCAGATACCCTGATTAATGAAAATTCAGATCTGATTCTTGCAGTTGCAACACCTTCCGCTTCTGCAGTAAAAGAAAAGACCTCGACCATTCCGGTTCTTTTCACAGCGGTTACAGATCCTGCCGCTTCAGGACTTGTTGCTTCCAACGAAGCACCCGGCGCAAACCTCACAGGAACATCGGATATGAATCCGGTATCCCAGCAGATTGCTCTTGGCAAGCAGCTCATTCCGGATGCAAAGACCGTTGCAATCATGTACTGCTCCAGCGAATCGAACTCCAAAGTTCAGGCTGACCTCGCAGCGGCAGCAATCAAAGAACAGGGCATGAAGTCCGTAGTAAAGACAATTTCAGCGATTGACGAAGCAAAATCCGCAATCGAGTCTCTCAAGGGAAAAGTTGATTTTATCTACATCCCTACCGATAATACTTTGGCAGATGGCATGACAAGTGTATCCATGGCAGCAAACGAATGCGGCCTTCCTACAATCGTCGGCGAATCCGGCATGGTTGGAAACGGTGCACTTGCAACCTTCGGAATCAACTACTACGAACTTGGCAAATCAACCGCAGCCATGGCAGTAAAAATCCTCAAAGGTGAGGCTGAACCGAAAGACATGCCTGTTGTCGAATACCAGACGGACGAAAACGTTCTTGAAATCGCAGTTAATACAGAAACAGCAGATAAATTAGGAATCACAATTCCGGACGATGTTTTAAGCAATGCAACCCTTCTTCCGGAAAAATAAGAGGTTAGTAAAATGATATCAACAGCAACTATTTTAAGCGGAATTTCCCAAGGACTTCTTTGGGCAATCCTGACACTCGGAGTATACCTTACATTCAGAATACTTGACATCGCAGATTTGACCGTAGAGGGAACTTTCCCTCTCGGTGCTGCGGTCACAGTTGTTCTCATAAATTCGGGAATGAGCCCCGGCCTTGCGGTTCTTTGTGCGATTCTCGCCGGAGCCCTTGCAGGCTTTGTAACCGGAGTGCTTCACACGGTATTCAAGATTCCCGCGATTCTGTCCGGAATTTTGACCATGATTGCACTTTACTCGGTCAACATTCGAATTATGAGTGATAAGGCTACCGTTGCGCTTGAGCAGCCTTCCGTTAAGACATGGCTCACTTCCGTGCTCCCTGAAAACACCGCAAGCAGCACTGTTTCCATTGTTTTGGGCTGCAGCGTATGCCTTGTCATCGTAGCGATTCTGTACTATTTCTTCGGTACCGAAATCGGCTGTGCTATTCGAGCAACCGGAAGCAACCAGAATATGGCGCGTTCTCTGGGTGTCAAGACGGATCGCATCATAACCCTTGGGCTTATGATTTCAAACGGCCTTGTTGCCCTCTCCGGCAGCCTCATCGCACAGCTTGACTATGGCTCGGCTTTGGTAACCATGGGACAGGGCACCATCGTAATCGGTCTCGCATCCGTAATCATCGGCGAAGTCATATTCATCCGAAAAGACATGAATTTTGCGCTTAAGCTTCTTGCTGTAATTGCAGGTGCCGTTATCTACAGAACGGTTATCGCGTGCGCTCTTACGTTCAGCTTTCTCAAAGCAACGGACTTAAAGATTATCACGGCTGTCGTGGTTGCATTCGCTCTGGCGCTTCCTGTTTTACAGCAAAAATCCGCCGAAGCAAAACTCCGCAGGAAAAACAGGAGGTACGAAAATGCTTAAAATGGTAGGAATTGATAAATCATTCAATATAGGAACCATCAATGAAAAACAAATCTTCAAAGGTTTAAACCTCACAATCAATGACGGAGATTTCATCACGGTAATCGGAGGCAACGGTGCAGGAAAATCTACCATGCTCAACCTGATTGCCGGTGTCCACAAAGCCGACGGCGGCCGCATTTTTCTCGATAATGAGGATTTGACCTACAAAAACGAAACACAGAGAGCCAAATACATCGGCAGAGTTTTCCAGGATCCCATGATGGGAACCGCCCCATCCATGATGATTGAAGAAAACCTTGCGATGGCATACAGAAGAACCAAACGCAGAACTCTTGCTTGGGGAATTTCCCAAAAGGAACGCGAAATGTACAGAGACGCTCTAGCTCAGCTCGGTCTGGGTCTCGAAGACAGAATGAAAACGAAAGTCGGACTTCTCTCCGGCGGACAGCGTCAAGCCGTAACGCTTCTTATGGCGACGCTCCAAAAGCCGCGCCTTCTGCTCCTCGACGAGCATACCGCGGCACTTGACCCCGCAACTTCTGCAAAGGTTCTGACGCTCAGCGATCAAATCATACACGATAACGCCCTCACCGCACTTATGGTAACTCACAATATGCAGGATGCCATAACCTACGGAAATCGTCTTATCATGATGGATAAAGGCCGCGTCATCCTCGACATTTCAGGCGAAGAAAAGAAGCACCTGACAATTGAAGATCTTCTCCATAAATTTGAAGAAGTCAGCGGCTCCAAATTCACGAGCGACAGTGTAATCCTTGGATAAGTCCTAATATAAATAAATAATAAAATGCAGGTCGTAAGCTCGTAAGAGCCATGCGGCCTGCATTTTTCTTTCTCGATTTTCTGCCTTTTCGTATTTTGCGTTTACTTCATATTTCTAAGGAAAACCTCGTATCCGCGTTTTGTCTCATATACATCGGCTTTGCTGGTAATCTCCCAAGGCGCATGCATATTGAGTACCGCAACCCCGCAGTCGATAACATCCATTCCGTACAGTGCAAGTATATATGCGATGGTGCCGCCTCCGCCGACATCAACTTTGCCGAGTTCGGCAAGCTGGAATTTCACACCCGCCTCGTCCATGATGCGGCGAATCTTCGCGATGTATTCCGCATTTGCGTCATTCGAGCCTGATTTTCCTCTTGCACCCGTGAACTTGTTGAATACCATTCCGCATCCTGCCATTGAGGAGTTTCTCTTTTCGTAAGCCTCTGCATACAGCGGGTCATATGCTGCGTTTACATCCGAAGAAAGCATCTTCGAGTTTGCAAGCGTTCTCATGAGGGCAAGGCCGCTGTAAGCACCCAGGCGGTCCAAAAGCTCGGCAACCGTATTTTCGAAGAATTTCGATTCCATGCCGGTTGCGCCCACGCTGCCGATTTCCTCTTTGTCAACCAGAATACAGCAAGCGGTTCTCTCAACATTCTCAACATCAAGGATTGCCTTAAGCGAAGTGAACGCACACACTCTGTCATCCTGGCCGTAAGACATAATCATGCTGCGGTCAAGACCCGTTTCTCTGGCTTTTCCCGCAGGAACGATTTCCAGTTCCGCAGAAAGAAAATCTTCCTCATCCATGTCGTATTTTTCCTTGAGCAGTTTCAGGATGCCCGCTTTAACGGCTTCCTTTTCTTTCTTGCCCTTTTCTCCCTCTGTCTTGCTTTCTGCAAGCGGCCTTGAGCCAATCAGAACATCGAGTTTTTCTCCTTCAATCACTGTAGATGCCTGTTTTTTCATCTGATCTGCAGCAAGATGCGGAAGAAGATCGGTAACGCTTACCACCGGATCGTTCTCGTCCTCACCGATTACCACATTGATAACCTCGCCGTCCTTTTTTGCAACAACGCCGTGTATTGCAAGCGGCAGTGCAACCCACTGGTATTTCTTAACACCGCCGTAATAGTGCGTGTCAAAGTACGCAAATCCCGATTCCTCGTACAGCGGATTCTGTTTTGCATCAAGTCTCGGAGAATCGATATGCGCTCCGAGGATGTTCATTCCTTCTTCAATCGGCTTTGTACCCACGATAAAAAGAATGACAGCCTTTGCCATGTTCACGGCATACACCTTGTCTCCGGCCTTCAGGCTTTCGCCCTTCGCAATAATATCGTCAAGATTCCGATATCCTGCCGCTTCTGCCATCCCGACCGCGATTTTCGCACATTCCCTTTCGGTTTTGCCGCGGCTCAAAAAATCCATATACTCCGCATTCAATTTCTCAAGTTCCGCAAGCTGGCCTTCATCATAAACCGTCCATGCATTGATTTTTTCCATATATATCCCTCCCCTAAGCGTGAGCAGCCTTGCACTGCTTCAGCGCTATCTTTACTTTTTGTATATTTTAGCACAATTAATCCGCTCCCGCAACCAATCGCAAAAGGCAGCCTTACAGCCGCCTCTTTCCTTGTTTTAATCAAATTGGTATTTTCTGGGTTCATGCGGTTTTTACATTTTTTGCCCTTTTTGACCCGTTTAATATAACAAATCCGCCTTCTGAGGCGGTTTTACCGCTCATTTCACCCATAATCCTCATGTTTCGGCTCTTTGGGGTGGGCTGAGCGAAGAACTTGAATACAATATGTAGTGTCCATCTTCGCTTGTATACTATATGTCGGAAGTCTCCAAAGAGCGTCTTACATTTTTGTCCTCAAAACGGCATTTTAATGTAATTATGGGCTGCACGGGCAGTCCGTGCAGCTCGATTTCTGCTAAAGCTCCGCGATTTCCTTTTCGCTGAGTCCGGTGTTCTTCGCAATCACGTCAATCGGTATGCCGGATTCTCGTAGGCTCTTGGCAATTTCGCATTGCTTCTGTTCAGCACCGGCACGCTCGCCCTTGCTGAAGCCGGCACGCTCGCCGCTGTTAAAGCCTTCCTCGTAGCCGTCCAGTCTCGATATTTCAAGATCTTCTTCTCTGGTTAGTTCTTTGAATAACATCTCTACAATCTCCGTTCCGTACTTATCCATGAATTCCGTGAGCACGCCTTCCTTCTTGCACCTGTTGAGGACTTCGACAATCACATCGTTTGTCAGTTCGCTGTCCTCTCTATAACTTCGCATGATTTCCACGAAGCGGCTGTACTGCCTCAACGTCTCACATCTTCCAAGGATTTCTGAGTTTTTCTCTGTATTAATATTATACACCTTAACGATGAGTTGTAAAGCATCCTCTTCGTCTTTTTGCTTCTCACCAAGGAAGGAATCTGAAAGGCGGAGTTCCTGATAGGCGGGGAAATCTTTCGTGCCGTTATAGAAAACAATGAATTCGGGACGTGGTATCATCAGGCGTTTCTCGCGGTAAAGCCGCGTTGTGTCAATCATGCGCTTCAACACGGTGGATATGTACATGAGGTCTCGAAGCGGCATGTTTTCGTTGATGCTTGACTGGTGCTCGACAAGCACCACAAACCGGCCGCCCAGGACAAAGGCGACATCATTCTTTAGCGTGCGGAAGAGGACATCTTTGATTGTGACGATGTCAATCGGCGCGCTTTCATCATAATTCGTATCAAAGAGTGCGTTGTAGAGTTCGATGAGTTTTGCTTTCTCGTGAAAGATTGTGACAAAGACGGAATCCTTGTAGGTTCGTTTGACTTCCTGCTCCTGCTCTTGCGTTTGCACTTGTGGCTGTGCCTGTATCTTCGTATTCATTTTAGATTCTCCTCGTACAAGTATAGGAGAATGACGTCATTCTTTGTAAGTATTTTACATTAAATGGCAGATATTGTCAATATATATTTTTACATTTCGGGATTCCGCAGCTCCTCTTGAAATAACGATAATCCGCGGGGAACTGCCAGCGGATTATCATTGTCACATATTCATAAGATTTCTTATTTTGTCCATGTGCGGCTTGCGTACTTACATTGTTTGAGTGCAGTTTTTGCAACAAGTTTGCCGTTTTCATCGTAAACCCTTACCTGAACTTTGTAGAAGTACTTCGTGCCCTTCTTACCGCTTGTGTTTGTGTAAGAAGTGACTTTCTTCGTTATCGCCGACTTGTAAGAAGCGGATTTCTTCGTTGAGCGATAGAATCTGTATTTAACCGTGAATCCAAGGTCTTTCAGTTCCTTAATCGCCGCTTTTGTCTTCGCATCGCTCTTAAGAACCGCTTTGACATTCTTCTTAGCAGTCTTGCTTGAACGAGCTGTGAGCTGCATGTCTTTTACGATGGATTTCGCTTTTTCAATCTTCACTGCAGCATCATCCGCCGGCTCTTCAGCAGCCTTTTCGATTGCAACAGTTACTGTGGAACCTGTTGCCGCTGCTGACATTGTTTTCAGCTCTTCCTGCGTGTAAGTCTTGTCACCGAACGGTGTCTTGATTGTCAGTTTCGCGTTCGTATCTTTCACGATGGAGTCGATGAAGCTCTTATCGAGCGTTACATCCGCCTTCGCCGCATCCTTTACAGCATCCTTGGAAACAACCAAGATAATTTCGTTTGACTTCTTTTCCTTCGCCTGCTTCAAGATTTCCTTCTGGTTGTCGGCAGAAACCTTAACATCCGCAACCTTTGTCTTCGTGCCGTCTGCGTTCGTCTTTTCGGTTACTTTGACCTCGGTTGGTGCGGTGGTTGTGCCGGCCTTGGTGTCGGAGGTGACGTTTTTGATTTCTTCGGTCTTGCCGCCGATAGCTCCCGGTACAGTTGTCCAGTCCTTAGTGTAGAACCATTCAATCTTTTCACTGCCGTTCAGTTTATAGGCGTTTGCCGGAATATCCGGAAGTTTTCCGTCCACCTTATACATCCAGCCTGAATTTTGACCTTTGTCAAACTCGCCAAGACCGTCGATTTCCGCGATGTAAGTACCCGATGCCTTTAATACATAGGTTTTTCCCGCGTTTCCTAAGACTGCCTTTAAAACATCCATGACTGTAGTTGTTCCTGCGTTGATGATATATGCGCTATCCTTTACAATGCTTTTTCCTGCTTCATCATATACGCCGATAGAAACTGTATTGATTTTTTCTGATGAAGATCCGTCATTTGCACTGACAGTAATAATAAAGTCTGCAGTTTTTCCTATGCTCTTATTAACAAAATTATCAAATTCTTCATACTTGACAGTCACCGTCTTTGTGCCTGCCGTCGTTGTGTCAAATCCGCTATAGGACAATTGCGTTCCGCTCGTAATTTCCGACGGATTTGCGGTTATACCATCAATCGAAACGTCTTTCTTTGTTCCGCCAATTGTCTGCGCGGTTACAGTCAAACCTGTCAAATCAATTGTTTCGCCTATCTTATACGACAACTTTTTAGGGGCGGTAATGAATATGTCACTTAAAGCATCATTGATTGCAGGCAAACTGCTGACTGGCTGCAGTCCATTCCAATATCTTCCTTGACTATTATAAATGTTTCCACTTGTTGCATCTACACCGTCTGTAATATTCTTGTACGCAGTAAGTGCCTTAAACGCTTCTACCGTTGCGCTTTCATTGGTATTAGCACTTTGGTATCCGAAAGTGTCGTCCTGCAGTTTATTGCTCAGTAAGTAGTCAATAACATCTGTACCTGCTTCTTCATCTACAACAATTTCACTTGCCTTTTTACCCTGCAGTGCTTCATAAAGAGTAATGTAGGCTAAATAATTTGTGCTGTCTTTGCTTTTTTCAGAATTTTTATCGATAAAAGCATTTGCTTTTTCTATAGACGCTTTAACAGATGCATCCGTCGCAGCATATGGCAATAATGCCTGTGCTACGGAAGCGGTATCTCCTGCTGTTCCGGGATAGCTTACACCTGCGTATGTGTAGCCTCCCCAAGAGCCGTCCGCCGCCTGTGCTTCAAGCATATATTTGATTAAGACATCTCTGCTCAGCGACGCGTTTTTCGGGAGTTCAAAATTGAATGTATCATAAGCGAGTAAAATATATGGTGCCGTATAAATTCCGTAAGGTCCTAAATCAGCAATGTTTGAATTATAAATTTGTTCAAGCAAATTGTAGCTTTTTCCGGCTGTATCTTTGATGTTTCTTGGATCATATCCCATCGCTGTCAATGCGATTACATCTTTTGCGAGCGTCGAAAGCTGTGCGGACGCAACAATGTCACCGTACACCTTTTTCAGGTAAGTATTTACATCTGTTTCTGATAAGGTTCCGCCATTTGCATAAAATGCCGTAATCCAATCACTGTCATAACAATATTCCTTTTTTCCACTTAAAGATTTAACTGCTTTTTTAATCGCTTCCTGCTGTTCAAAATCGCTTAATGCCGGAATGCTCTGCGTAGTGTTCGGCAACCCGCCTTCCACAACAAATTGTAAGGTATAAAGGAGTTCTCCACCTGTCCAATCTGCATTGTACAAGTTTTGAATGCGTATATAGTCCGCAGCTCCATCCCCATTTGCGTCAAGCTTTACGTCCGCCGAGGCAGCGCCTGCGGTGGTATCTTCATAGCTTCCTGCTATATATCCATTTTTTCCGTAGTTGTATGCTAAGAAGTTTTTTTTATCTTTTTTCTGAATTACAGCCTCATTCGTGCCCGCAGGTGCATGAAGAATGTATAAGTCACTTTTATCATTTGAATAAGCGTCTTTATAAGTATATCCATCTTTTACCCATGTATCAGTTGTTTCAACTGTTTTCCCACCGATTGTAACTTCAACAGGCAATTGATATACTAATTTAATTACACATATAAGGCTGCTCGTCGGCCATCCCTGTCCTTCCGCTGCTACATAAGGTGTTTGAACCCAAATATAATCGGCAACATTATCCTTATTATAATCTGCAGAAACCTCTGTCTGTGTTACTCCTTCAGTTCCTCCATTTTCATAATAACCAGCGAGCCAGTTTTTTTCAGCATCATAGTTGTATACCAAAATTTTGCCATTTTGATAGTCGCCTACCGTAATTTTATCGATTTCCGGTGCTACTGCGACCTCAAAAACATCAGCAACACCGTTATAATCGCTGCTAAGCTTTTCTCCCGTTGCTGTAGCACTCATTGCGTTTTCCCCGGCTTTTATTGTAACCGGGCAAGTTTGTGCTTGCTCGTTACTTTCTGTTGTATCTGCCGAATCCGCCGCAAACGCCATGCTCGGCATCATTGTAAACACCATCATAATTGCCATCAATATGACGAGTGCTTTTGAGAAATAATTGTTTTTCGTTTTCATAGTTGGTCTCCTCTCTGTATGCCAAAAACTTGCTTTCTCTTTATACAGTTTCATGCGGCCACAACAGCATACTACCATGCGCGGTTTCTGAAAGCAAGCCATTTTTTTCGGCAATTTCTGGGCTTTTGGAAAGTTGTCATATTTGCACAAAAAGGGGGCTGTCGCATTAACGGAAAA
>FR881998.1 GCA_000435615.1 Firmicutes bacterium CAG:238
AGGAGGACTTATTATGGGTAAAAAGATCCCGGTATGGCAATGCTTACTCGTTATGGTAGTAATGATTGCCGCATTAATGTGGTCAATTATCGTTGACGACGGTGGCGAACCACACATCGCACTTATCATCGCAGCATCTTTCGCTGCAATCATCGGCGTAGCTAACGGCTGGAAATGGAACTACATGGAACAGGGTATCCTCGCTTCCATCAACAGATCCATGCAGGCTATCTTAATCCTTGCTATCGTAGGTGCTATGATTTGTTCATGGCTTGCAGCAGGAACAATTCCTTCCATGATGTACTACGGTATCAAAGTTATCAGCCCTAAGGTATTCTTGGTTACAGCTTGTATCCTTTGCTCCATCGTATCCCTTGCAACAGGCTCTTCATGGTCCACAGCAGGTTCCATGGGTGTTGCCCTCGTTGGTGTAGGTACAGCTCTCGGATTCCCTGTTGCTATGACAGCAGGTGCTGTAGTATCCGGTGCTTACTTCGGAGACAAGATGTCCCCATTATCCGATACAACAAACCTTGC
>FR881999.1 GCA_000435615.1 Firmicutes bacterium CAG:238
AAGGCGGCATGGCCCCGGCGCATGCGATTAAAGAGGTGAACACCTTCATGGTATCGCATGCGAAAGGGGAAAACTTCGCCACGCTTGACCTGCTGATTATAGACCGAAACACGCGAAAGGCGAAGTTTTATAAGATGGGTGCAGCCTCTTCGTTTGTGCTCCGCGACGGCAAGGTCAGGATGTTTGAGCAGGCTGCGCTTCCGATCGGAATCATCCCGGAGATACGGCTCACACATGTAGCCTTGCAGCTCCGTCCGGGCGACATTGTACTTATGGCATCGGACGGCATTACTGAGGCCGGCCGAGAGGCGGCCCGCGCCATCCTTGAAAATGAGGCCGGCCGAGAGGTCGATGCCGCCGCCGCAGATCGCGACATCGACGGCACTTGGCTGCGTGAGCTGCTGGAGGAACGCGCCCCGGCAGAACTCGCAGGCATTTCTGCACGCAAGCTGGCCCGATGGATACTTGCCGAGACCGTAAAGCAATACGGCGAAAGGGAGCGCGACGACCTGACGGTAGCTGCAATAAAGATTTTGCCTGCATAAAAAGGGTCGCAAGGCAGCCCCACGTGCATAAAATGGCCGTTTTTTCTATCATTTTGCGGTTTGCAACGAAAAGATAGAAATCGGCCTCAGATTTGGAGACACAAAACGACGAATTCTCATAGAAAAGTCGTACGGGCTTGATGGCTCCGAAAAATAGAGTCTCAACAAAACATTGAAATTTCAACGATTTAGTTTTTGTACGGAATTCCATGCATGCTCTCGCACTATGGGATTATGCTTTTTTATGCGCTGAACACCCATTACGGGGGCACCCGATGTCTATCTTTTTGGGGTTTGGGGCAAAAAGATATTACTCTGTGCATAATTATCCAATTTTTTACAAATGAAGCCTTGCGACCGAAATGCATCCGCTAAATGAAGCCTTGCGACCGAAATGCATAGCGAGCGAAATCCCCCCCGACAGCCAGCGTGCAAATATCTTTTAAATTTTTGAAGCTGTCGAAATTTGTCGAAACTTTTTGGCCCTAAATGTAAACATTTACCTTGAATTTAATTCCAAGGTGTGATATCATGTAGTTACAAATAAATGATGGCCGAGGCTCTTTCGTAATTTTACCTTCAAATGAGCCTCGGCTTTCTTTTTTTGTCATGGCAAGTTGATGCAAGGTGCGGGCTGTCAGGAATTCTGACGAGCTGGAGAACCTGGGTCCGCGATGCCGCAGATAGCGCCAACACGAAAAGTGCGTTTCTCAGGGGGTGCTTCGTGTATCCGGAGGCTTGCGTGGGCGAAAGAAGCTGCATTGTAAAAAAATGTAAAAACCCCACGTCAGAGAAACGTTGAAATTTCAACCACCCAAAACTTTACATTTTTGCAAGGGGTAAAATCATCTTGCTAAGCCGGCGTGAAACAGGTTCAAAGCGGTGTAAGACAGACCCAAATACACGAAAGGGGGGCCTATTTGGGGCGGTTGGTGGGAATTGCCTAATTTTTCCATACGCACTACAGCGCCAAGCGCGCCGCTGTGCCAAGTGCGTCACTGCGCAGATGCACCACAGCACCAAGCATGCCACAGCGCCAGACGCGCCACAACAGCGGGCATGCCACCCCGTTCACCACAGCTGTAAGAATGCTGCCGCGCCAAGCGGGCTGCGGCGGCAATGTGATCGCAGCTGCAGAGGCATCGGCTGGCACCGCGTTTTTTCTGAGCACTAAAATCACAGAAAACACATGGAAATCAGGGCTGCGTTGTGATAAAATACAAATATGGATATGAAACAAAGAGTATTGGAAACAATAAAAACGCATGAACTGTTGGAAGACGGCACGCACATTGTTTTGGGCCTCTCAGGCGGCCCTGATTCGGTGTGCCTTTTTGATGTGCTTTTGGAACTTTCTGCGGTGAAAAACTTCCGGATTCACCCGGTGCATGTAAACCATAAATTCAGACCCGGAGACGCTGAACGCGACCAGGAATATGTGGAGGAGCTTTGTAGGCAGAGGGGGCTTACGTGCCGGATTTTTACGGTGGACTGCAATGCGCTGGCACGCGAGGAAGGACTGACCTCCGAGGAGGCCGGCAGGAAGGCGAGATACGATGCATTTTTCGAGACGGCGCAGGGAATCGCACAGGAACTCACGCAGGGAATCGCACAGAAACTCACGAAGGGATTCGCGCAGGGATTCGCGCAGGAACTTGCAGGAGAACTCGAACAGCATTGCACGCAGGAACCGTCCATGCCGGGCACAGATAAAATCGCAATTGCCGTAGCGCAGAATGCAAACGATCAGGCAGAAACAATTTTGTTCCGGATGCTCAGAGGCACAGGAACGGACGGGCTTGCAGGGATCGCATATAAGCGATATGAGCGAGGATTTGCAATCGTCAGACCGCTTCTTGATGTGCCGCGTGACGAAATCGAAAAGTACTGTGAGGAAAGAAATTTATCGCCGCGAATTGACCATACTAACAATGAGGCGATTTATGCGCGAAACAAGATAAGACTTGAACTTTTGCCGATGCTCAGGGAAAAGTTCAATCCCAATATAATAGAAACGATTAACCGGCTCGGAAAAAACGCAGCCGCCGACAAAGACTATCTCGCGCAGCAGGCGAGAGACGCTTATGAAGAGGCTCTGGAAGACGCAGACGGCAGGAGCTGCACCGTTGAAGTCACAACCGCAAAACTTGACCGGATGCACAAAGCAGTGCGGATGCGTGTTTACAATTACCTGCTTGCGGATGTTGGCATGGAAGAAAATCTTACGGAAGGACAGCTTGGGGCCATTGAAAAAGTGCGGATTTCGCAAAGCCCATCGGCAATGTGCGATTTAGCAGACGGATTCCGGGTTTATAAGATTTACGACCGAATTCGATTTTGCAGGGAAGCCGAAACCGAGGAAGGCCGGCAGCTGAGGATGCGGTTCATAAGCGCGGAGGAATATGCAAAAGAGAAGAAGACCGC
>FR882000.1:0-15505 GCA_000435615.1 Firmicutes bacterium CAG:238
TTTTTTGAAAAACTTGTATGTAAACACGCGAAAACCCACTGGGAAATCCTCAGCGGGCTTTCGCATTTTTTGTTGCTTCACAGACGAAACTCAAGTATATTATAAAAAGGAATCAAAATCCCTTATTTTTTTGTAACGAAACCCCGCTTTACGTTACTCACTATATGAAAGCAAGCGTAGGAAAGGAGGAAAGCGTATGCCATCACCAAACATGGATGAAATTTATCACCGTCATGCGAAGTCGGTTTATGCTTTTCTTCTTGCCAAAACCGCGGACAGCATGCTCGCAGAGGAGATGACGCAGGAGACTTTTTATCAGGCGGTGAAGTCGATTGGCAGCTTCAAGGGAGAAAGCAGCGTGTCCACGTGGCTGATTGGAATTGCAAATAATGTTTTGAAAGGGTATTTTCGCAAGCAGAAGAGGCAAGCCGAAGATGCGCTGCCTGATACCGAAATTGCGGTGTTCGGCGGCACATCCACGGAAGATATCGTGCTGAGAAGCATGGATACCATCAGCCTCATGCAGGCAATGCACAGGCTGCCGGAACCTTATCGGGAGGTTTTGCACCTGCGGCTGACGGCGGATCTTTCATTTAAAGAAATCGGTCAGATTATGGAGCGCACGGAAAACTGGGCGCGCGTGACTTACTATCGCGGAAAAGAAAAGCTTTTAAAGGGGGTTGAAATAGAATGAAAACAAACAAGATACCATGTGCAGTTATCAAAGACCTGCTCCCGTCTTATGCAGAGGATTTGACAAGCCCGGAAACGTGTGAGCTCGTGCGGGAACATCTGCAGGAGTGTCCGGACTGCCAATCCGTCTATGAGGCGATGCACGAAGAAATTCCGACGGAGGCGGAGAAAACTTCCGGGGCTGCCGCAGATTCGCCGGAAATCGACTATCTCAAAAAAGTCAGAAATACAGGGCGAAAAAAGATTATCGCAGCCGTTCTTGCCGTTCTTCTGCTTGCAGGCGGTGCGGTATTTGCGAAGGTATATTTATACGGAAGCCCGATTGACGATTTTCATATGACGGTGAGCAGTCAATGTGTGGAAGCATCAACGGAGACCGGGGAAAGCGGAGAATCCGAGGATTTTATGATATTCAGCTGCTGGATTGAAGGAACGCGCGGACAGGCGTTTACGCACTATAAAATACGGGAAACCGATGAGGGGAAAGAAGTTGTCCTTTATGCGGCACCTGCTTCGATTTTCCACAAGGATCTCACCATGCAGATTTGGATTCCGGAAGGGACAGAAAGCATCACCATCAAGGGCGATACCTATGGTGAATATGGATGGATTACGAAAAGAGCGAAGGAGCTTTTTGCCGCGCGCAATCCGTATATCGGTGACATCAGTGCGGACCAGAAGATAGCGAATCTTCTCGGGGTCGGCGAAAAATTAGGAAGCTACACGAATAAGCTCGATACTGAGGAAAAGGAAGGATGGGAATATCCGTACGGCTGGGAACTCATATTCGATGAGCCATGGAAAGACGCAGAAAGGCGCAGCGAAAAGATGAAAAACTATGCCTACGCACTGATTGCGCTCATTGATAACTGCGGAGAAATCAGCTGGACCTATACAACGGAAGACGAGAAAACGCATACCGAAAGTGTAACGCTCGCAGATTGGAAGGCGGAATACCCGAATGATAATATCCACCCGTATTTCCGCCTTGAGTTAAAGGATTATTCGAGGTATGACTACTATGTGCAGTGGCTTTTGACGAAGCTGGATATATAGGCTTTTATTTAAGCCTATATATCCTTTCGGAAATCAGTTCCGAGGTTTTTGATTTCAGTTCATCGGAAAGATAGGAAGCTTCGCATGCTGCAAGAAATGCATTTTCAAGATGACACAGCTTGTTCATCATTTTTTCTGCCGCACTTGGTAAAATTTCGCAATTTTGCGCGAACGCGAGAAAATCCTTCCGATGAATATTTCTTTTTTTTCCGTTCAAGGTCAGTGCCAGTTCTTCATTATCCTCAGGCAGAACAATATTGACCGGCAGCATATCGTATGCCGCTGACAGAGAAAATTTACGACTTCCGGGGGCATCTTCAATGAGTGAAAAGTTTTTCAGATGCATATCGGAGTTGCCGATGACATAGGAAAAAACGACACGCAGAAATAACTCAGACAGGTCAAGGCCTACCTGCTGCGAATACTGTTTTACTATTTTTCCACATTTTTCATATGAGCCTTTGTATTTGTCAATTGTGAGCCTTTCCGAAAGTTGACAAAAATCCTCCATTGCGTAAAGCTGAGTGGCGCCGGACTCATCGACATTGCGGTCGATTCGCCTAGTGATGTAAGCATATTGCCCGCCATTCTTAATCAGTGCATGAGGGACTGTTTGTATTCCCGCAAGTTTTGCCGCGCGCATCGCGAAGTCCTCAAACTCAGGAAGCATTTCGTATTCGTCGGTTTGCGGTTTTAAAATGTAACCGGCGGGATAATCGACAATGGTTAATCTTGCATCGATGTCTGTCGATAAGTGCAGAGAAAGTTTTTTCTGTACACCCGGCACGGTCAGCCCTTGTGTGATTGCAGCGTTTGCAAGTTCTTCAAATTTTTCTTTGTTCAAATCAAGCTTCGGCATTTTGGTTGTGCCGAAGAATTTTTTTATGCAGCGACGATGCCAGCTGTGAAGCCTTTCCTCATCTGAAGCATGTATCCCAATTTCCGTTCCGCAGCATAAACACCTCATAACCTACCCTCTTTTCTGATACTGACATCTCCGATGCTGTCGCGGCATACCGCAAGCAGCAAGCCAAATCTGTCCTGGGGTTCTATTTTCCAGTTTCGATTTACAACGGCAAGAAGCCAGCCTTCCGGAATCAAACCATCAAAAAAAGGAAACAATACGCCGGAGCGGTAAGGTTCCTTCCTGAGCGGCAAGGTTAAGCTTACCGGCAAGGCACTGCCTTGTGTCAAATAATCTTTATCATAGCAAAATTGATAGCCATCCTCGGTTTCCTCCAAAATACCTGCAAATTGATTTTGAACGAAAACACTTGCTTTTCGATATGCTTCACTCATACATCATCCTCCTGCTTTCGTTTTGCTGCGGGCACGGCTTCTGCGCCAAACATAGACAAAGCTTGATTTACTTTGTCAAGACGAACAGTCTCCTTACCCTGTTCTAATTCTCTGACAAACCGCAGTCCCAGCCCGGCGCGCATGGCAAATTCTTCTTGTGTAAGCCCGGCTTTTTTTCTTTGTTCTTTAATATATTGTCCAATTGTGTTCATACTATTTAAAATAGCACCTTTCGGGTATAATTTCAAGTAAAAATACAAAAAATACACCCTTTCAGGTATAAAAAACATAAAATATAAAAAAATATACCCTTTCGGGTATATTCAGCGCGAATGCCGTCTGCTACAGCAGCGGCAGCTTATTCAGTATAATCGTGAAGATAACCATTCCGAACAGTGCGAACGGATAGGTTGCGCCGTATCCTGCGCCCGGGTCGTCGCTTCCGACCGCGTCTGTAGCGGCGCCGAGGCCCGGAGTGGAGGTCATGCCTCCGCAGATTGCGCCGGAAAGCATAATCCAGTTCAGTTTAAATACATAGCGGCCAACGAAGAAACCCGCCATGATGGCAACCGCACCGACCCCCAGACTTACGAGTGCAAGCGTAATGCCGGAACCTGTAAGTGCATCAACAGCACCGTAGCCGTAATTAAGACCGACAATCGCAAGGAAGAATGCAAGGCCGAGTTCGCGGATAATTGCAAGGACTTTCGGGTCCATGCGGAACGAAAGCGGACCGATTTTTCCGATATAGCCCAGAATCAGAGAGCCGATCAGAATGCCGCCCGTCGATTCGAGGCTGACATAGCCGAGCGGGCCCATGTATATTTTGATTGAGCCCAGCAGATACCCTGCAAAGCATACGATTGCAAATGACAGAATGCTGAAATCCGTTGTTTCCACCTCGCGTATGCCGCCGACTTCACGCGCGGATTCCATCTCCCGGCGGTAGGCCAGTTTCTCCGCCTCCACATCGAAGCGGAAGATGACACTGAGGAAGTTTACAGCCAGAATTACGATGATGACACCGAACGGATAGCCGACTGCGGAGCCGATTCCGACCTGCGCGGTCGCTTGATTTATGTATGCCTGTTTTTGGCCTTTTGAGAGCGACGGAGTGTTTTCGAGAGTCACATCCGCATATTTATCGTCGAGTGCAAGTACCGTCAGGATTGTCTCTTTTTCTTTATCAGGAAGATTTGCGAAGTTATCGGCGTATTCGTTTGCCTGAAGCTCGGAGGTTTCAAGAGCGGAAGCAAGCCCCGGAGAGCTTGTCATAGCGCCTGTGTAGACGCCGGCAACCGCATAGGAATTCGTGTCTTTGCAGATTGCCGTGCAGGCATAGGTTGCGCCCGCGCCGACCAAAGTAATCAAAAGGCCGAGGACGACGAATTTCGAGCCATATTTTTTGAGGACGATTGCAAGGTCTTTGGATGCCAGAAGGCCGACGGCCGCAACGAAGAAGAAAAGTGCTGCGGTGAAGAAATACGAGTTGATGACTTTTCCGCCGTTTCCTTCCATAATCTGCGCTGCGGCTTTGAAGCCTGCCGCGGTTTCATCGCCTGCATTGTATAGTTTCTGAGCAAAGCCGTAAACCACGAAGCCGACTGCAAGACCGACGAACATGGCACCCGATGTTCCGAAGCTGAATTTGCTGAACTTGATTTTGCCGAACAAAAGTCCGAGCGCAACGGTTACGAACATCAGAACGAAAGGGTTCAGGGCAATGCCCACGATGTCAAATTTTATAAAATCCATGAAATTTCCTCCCAAGTATTAAATCAACTATTTTATTATATCAAATAAAAAGGGAAGCACAACCGCATATGGGGCAAAAAATCCCAAAAAATGACCGTAAAAATGTTCATTTTTTGTACAAATCATGGTATGATAAGACCCAAAGGAGTGAGAAAATGGATTCGCATTTCAGCATGATTATTATATGTGCCGTGTTTCTGCTTATCGGGGTTATCCTCGGCAACGGAGCAGTTTGGATATTTAACAGAATCCCGGGCAAGTGGCTGGTCGATTACGGAGAAGAACCGGACGAGGAACTTTTGCATCCGAGCTGTCAGAGGATAAAAAGCACGCCATGGAAGTATGTTTTCACGGGATTTTTTATTGTGGTGGGCATCAAGATGGGGATTGACAACCCGTTTTACGCTTTTGCGGCGGTGCTTGCGGTATGGCTTCTGCTCGAAATGTCAATTGCCGATATAAAATATATGATTGTGCCGGACCAGTTTCTCCTGATGCTGCTTGTGTGCGGGCTCGGAATGATACCGCAGACGGAGGGCGGCCCGCTTGACTGCCTGATCGGGGCAGCCATAGGACTTGTGCTTACAGGGACAATCGCACTTATCGGAAGACTTGTGTATAGGAAAAGCGCAGTGGGGGGAGCCGACATTAAGCTTTTTACCGCCTTGGGGCTTTTGACGGGGATGAAAGGGATTCTCTTTATCTTTGTTGTAAGCACATTTGCGAGTGCGGGGCATTTTGCATGGCTTCTGCTCGGAAAAAGGGCAAAGCGCACGGACGAACGGCCGATGGTTCCGTATATTACAGGGGCTGCGGTTTTGTACATGGTATTTTTCCGCGATTTGTTGTATAATGGATTTAGTATCGTGCTTTAGGAAAGGATTTATGGAAAGAAACATTCTCTTGACAATTGAATACGACGGCAGCGGATTCAGCGGATGGCAGAGGCAGCCGGGCCGCAGAACCGTGCAAGGCGAACTTGAGAGAGTACTTTCCAGGCTTTGTGCATGCGACATTTTGATAAACGGGACAAGCCGCACCGATGCGGGGGTTCATGCATTGGGGCAGAGAGCTTCCTTCAAGGGTGAATTCGGAATACCGACGGAAAGAATCATGCGGGCCGCCAACAACCTTTTGGCGGGCGGCCAAAATTCGCAGTCGGCTGTGGGTGATGTCAGAATCACAGAAGTACGAGAGATGCCGCTCGATTTCCACGCACGGTTTGACTCGAAAGGGAAAACCTACCGGTATATCATTCGAAATTGCCCGGATGTTGATGTTTTCAAGCGCAGGTACTGTTATCAAGTGCAGAAACCGCTCGACACGGATAAAATGCGGCAGGCGGCAGGATTCATCGTCGGAACGCATGATTTCAAGTGCTTTCAGGCGGCGGGCGGAAACGAAAGATTGACTACGGTACGCACAATTCACAGACTCGACATACACAGGCAAGAAGAAAATGTTATAATTGAAGTGACCGGCGACGGATTTTTGTATAACATGGTAAGAATTATTACGGGAACACTGGTCGAGGTGGGTCTCGGAAAGAAGCAGCCCGGGGACATAGCGGGAATCATCGAAAAAGGAGACAGGCAGAATGCGGGACATACGGCTCCTGCGGAGGGCCTTTATCTTGTCAGGGTATATTACGAAAACTTTTAGCAGGTAAGGAGAAAAGCAATGAAAAGACCCAGCTGGGATGAGTATTTTATGGAAATGGCAGAACTCACCGCGAAACGCTCGACATGCATGAGAAGAAATGTCGGAGCGGTTATCGTTAAGGAAAAGCATGCAATTGCAACCGGATATAACGGTGCTCCGAGAGGAATCAAGCATTGTGAAGAGCGAGGCGGCTGCCTGCGGCAGAAACTCGGCGTACCGTCGGGTCAAAGACATGAACTCTGCATGGCACTTCATGCTGAGCAAAACGCAATTATTCAGGCGGCTTCCATGGGACATGCCATCGAAGGCGGAACGATTTACATAACACATCAGCCGTGCGGGATCTGTGCCAAGATGATTGTCAATGCCGGGATTAAAAGAATCGTGGTTCGGGAAGGTTATCCGGACGAGCTTGCGGTTGAAATCCTGAATGAAGCGGGGCTTGTGGTTGAAAAACTTGAAAAAAGCGAAGAAGAATAATGGCGAACTGGGAGATAATATATGTATAGTACACTTTGGATGACATTTTTACTGGCTTTCGTATTGTCGCTTGCAATGACGCCGGTAGCAATCAAGCTTGCACCGAAGATCGGTGCGATGGATATACCTAAGGATTCAAGACGCATGCACACGAAAGCAATGCCGAGATTCGGAGGACTTGCGATTTTTGTGGGGACAACCGTATCAACGGCTGTTTTTCTGCTGCAGCTTGACAACCGCATCATGGGAATCCTGATTGGGGGAATCCTGATCTATATCCTCGGAATTGTGGATGATTTAAAAAATCTGCCGGCAAAAGTTAAATTTATCGGACAGACCATCATCGCCGTTATCATGTATATGTACGGACTTCGCATCGAGTTCATCAGCAACTTTTTCGGCAGCGGCAAGAGCGAGCTAGGAACGATCCTTTGCTTCATCGTGACGATCATCTGGATTGTCGGCATAACCAACACGGTCAATCTGATCGACGGACTGGACGGACTTGCGGCGGGAACTTCGGCGATTGCATCGCTTTGCATCGCATATGTTGCGTATATTCACGGAATGTACCTGGCTTCCGGAGCAATGCTCGCGCTTGCGGGCGGCGCACTTGGATTTTTGCCGTACAACTTTTATCCCGCGAAGATTTTTATGGGAGACGGCGGGTCACTTTATTTGGGATTCATGCTTTCGACGATGTCGATTATCGGGCCGGTAAAAAGCGCGACGGTTGTGGCGGTGATTATTCCGGTGCTTGTGCTGGGTGTTCCTATCTTTGATACAGCTTTTGCGATTTTCAGAAGAGTTGTGAACAAGAGACCGATTATGGAAGCGGACAAGGGACATCTTCACCACAGACTGATGCGGCTCGGATACGGGCAGAGAAGGGCAACGCTCATGCTGTACGGAGTAAGCGGAATTATGGGTGTGGCTGCGGTCACATTCAGCAGAGATTTATATGTTGAAACCGCGGGGCTTTTTGCGATTGCGTTTATGCTTATCTATATTTTCCTTACGGATGCAAATCACATTATGCCTCAGATTAAGAATCCTCAGGACATAAATATCGAAAAAACGGACAACGAAGGAGGACAAGAAAATGAAGAAAGAACAGAAATTAAGCAATAGAAAGATTTTGGCACTTTTGCTGGCACTTGCACTGATGCTTACCTTTGCTGCGGCATGCGGCAATTCCATGGATGATACGCCGGGCACCGTGAGCGCACCGGTAAACATTGCGGCTTTGAATGGACCGACAGGCATGGGCATGGTGAAACTCATGGACATGGCGGATAAGTACAACATCACGACCTATCAGGCACCAACCGATATTGCCCCGAAACTTATAAGCGGTGAGGTCGATGTGGCGGCACTGCCTTCCAATATGGCGGCGGTTCTGTACAACAAGACACAAGGACAGATTGTGGCGATAAGCCCGGTCGTGCTGGGTGTGCTGTATGTCTTGGGAAATGATGTCGAATTACAGGATGTTAAGGAACTTAAGGGAAAAACGATTTATGCAAGCGGACAGGGCGGCACACCGGAATATGTGCTGCAGAAAGTGCTTGAGACCGCAGGACTCGATCCGCAAAAAGATGTTACGATTAAATGGCTTGCAAACCATGCGGACGTAAACCAGAAACTGCTCAGCGAAAAAGGCGCAATCGCCATGCTGCCGGAACCGTTCGTATCAACAGCTCTTGCGGCGGGCGGAGACTCTGTGAAACAGCTTTTTGACCTGAATGAACTTTGGAACGAAGCAACGGGGCAGGAACTCCCTATGGGTGTACTCGTGGCGCGCAGGGGTTTTGTCAGCGACAGACCGGCAGACCTTGAAGTGCTGCTGAAAGATTATGCAGAATCTGTGGATTTTGTAAACAGTAATGACGGAGCCGGCGCGCTGATTGTCGAGAAAGGATTTATCGGCAAGGAAGCGATTGCAAAATCCGCAATTTCAAGGTGCAAGATGGTTCTTTTCACGGGAACGAATGCAGGTGAAGGTGCTGATATTCTCAGGACGTTTAATCAAACATTATATGATATGGAGCCTGCCTCGGTAGGCGGAGTATTACCGGATGAAGAATTGTATTACACAGGTGCCGAGTAATCGGACGGAAAGAAAACAAAAGAATAAAGGAAAAACACGCGAAATCAAGCAAGGCAGAAAAGTTTTCATCTGCCTTGCTTGGCTTGTTATTTGGCAGCTTGCGGCTTTTGCGGTCGGAAGCGAACTTTTGCTTCCGGGCCCGTTGCAAACGCTGAAGGCACTGGGACAGCTTGTGCGGGAAGCCGGATTTTATATCGATGCCGCATGGACTGTTTCAAGGTGTTTGATTGCAATGTTTCTTTCCTTTGCAGTGGGAATTGCGGCGGCATGGACTGCGTATAAACACCGGACGGCAAGGGAGTTTCTGAAACTGCCGGTAAGTTTTTTTAAGTCGGTTCCGGTTATGGCAGTCATCATCTATGTGATTCTTCTCGTATCATCGGATTTCGTTGCGGTCATCGTATGCTTCATCATGTGCTTTCCGATTGTATATACGAATGTGCTCGGGGGGCTGGATGCGGTTTCCGGAGAATATCTTGAGGTTGCTGCCGTATACGGACTGACGGAGGCGCAGAAACTCAGACTGATTTATATCCCTTCGATTCGCCCGAATCTGAATGCGGCACTTCGGCTTGTATGCGGACTGAGCTGGAAGGCCGTGATTGCGGCAGAGGTGCTTTCCATACCGGATTTTTCCCTCGGCTACGAAATGATGAATGCGAAGTACTACCTTGAGACCGAAAGATTGTTTGCCTATATTGCGGCAATCGTAGCTTTGAGTGTATTGTTCGAAAAGCTCGTGATGCGAGCTGCTTCCTATGCAGAGAAAAAGGCTGCGGTCAGACTGAAGGCACATGGGGAGGAAAAAGAGCAGGCCCTTGCACCGGAAATTCAGCTTTCCGGCATTTCGAAGAATTATGAGAATAAATCGGTATTAACCGATATGACGATAAAATTTGAAAGCGGTACGGTCACAGCGGTTTCGGGACCGTCGGGGCGGGGAAAAACCACTCTAGCCATGATTATCGCGGGGCTTGTTGAAGCGGACGCGGGGAAAGTTGAGATGCGGGGAGCCGCAGATGTGAAACTTTCATTTTTGTTTCAGGAGGACCGGCTTCTGCCGTGGCTGACTGTCTATGATAACATGGCACTCAGCAGGATTAACGATGCGGGACATGAACTTGATGCCCAGATACGCAGAACGGCGGAGGCACTGGAACTTACGGAAGTCCTCTTCTCCCTGCCTGCGGAGCTTTCAGGAGGCATGCGGCATAGGGTCGCTTTAGGTAGAACCTTCCTTTCAAATGCAAACCTGATGATACTGGACGAACCTTTCAGAGGCCTTGACGAAGAACTCAAGGAGCGCATTGTGCAGCGATTATGGAAAGAAACCACAAAGGGGAAGACGGTTATCTTGATTTCGCACAACAGCGGAGATTGTGAAAAATTATCGGAAAAGGTTGTTTTGATATGAAAAATGTATTGTGGATTTTTAAAAGAGATATAACAAGGCTTGCCGGGAACTTTGTGGCAGTCATTGTTTCGATTGGGGTGTGCTTTGTTCCGGCATTGTATGCGTGGTTTAACATAGATGCAAACATGGATCCTTACGAAAACACCGCAGGGATACACATTGCCGTGGCAAATTGCGATGAGGGGACGCAGAACGAAGCGACGGGGAGCCTCAACGCAGGCGACAAAATCATTGAAAACCTGAAAAAGAACGATGCCCTCGGGTGGGTATTCACCGGAAGAAGTGAGGCGGTAAGCGGCGTGCGCGCGGGAGACTATTACGCGGCAATCGTGATACCGGAGGACTTCAGCGAGGATTTGGTAAGCATTCTTTCAGGCAAAATCGAATCCCCGCGGATTGAATATTATCTCAACGAAAAGAAGAATGCCATCGCACCGAAGGTGACGGATACCGGGGCAGCGACAATTCAGCAGCAAGTAGACGAAACTTTTGTCTCGGTGGCATCGGAGGCAGCGGTTGAAGCCCTGCAGGAAGCGGCGAAAAAGGCAAGTAATGATGCATCGCAATTAAACGATAATTTGCCGCGAAAGATGACAAAGGCATCGGAAAAGATTGAAAATGCCGAAATTTCGCTGAAAAACAATTACCGAACCGATACACAAAACCGTGCAAAAATAGCAAAATCCGAGGCAGCGCTCAGCAGCACGGAAAAAGCAGCCCAATCGGCTTCCCGCAGCCTGAAACTCACAAAAGACACATTGGCTGTAAAATTGGCGGAAAGTCTTGACGGAATGCAGCCGTCGTTTGCAAAAATGCACAGGCTGCTTACACAAACCGAGACGGCTTTGAATCAGTCCTCGGATGCCATAGAGCAGACAGCCGATATTTTGGGAAAGGCTGAAGACAGAATCGACGGAGTCAGTGAGGATTTGTCTGCGCTTTCGAGTGCGGCAATCTATACTTCGCTTAGGCAGCTTGCAGACGGAAGTTCCTTAAATACAGATGAAATTTCGCAATTCATTTCCTCTCCGGTCAATGTGAAAACGGTAAGCCTTTACCCCGTAAAGAATTACGGAACGGCAATGACCCCGTTTTATACGAACCTGGCACTTTGGGTCAGCGGCATTGTTTTAATATCGGTCTTGAAGATGGAAGTTGACCGCGACGAAAGGCTGAAAAATCTGACAGCAAGCCAGGCATATTTCGGTCGGTGGATGACGTATATGCTGTTTGCGTTTATTCAGGCGGCCATTATCTGTGCGGGGGATCTTTTGATCTTCGACGTTCAGTGCGAGAATATTCCGGCGTTCTTTGCGGCGGGGATTCTGGCATCGTTTGTCTATGTCAATATGATATATGCCCTCGCGATTACATTTAAACATACCGGCAAAGCAATCTGCGTTCTGCTGGTCATTCTGCAGATTCCGGGTTCTGCAGGAACCTATCCGATTGAAATGACCCCGGGATTTTTCAGGGCACTGCACCCGCTGCTTCCGTTTACTTATGGGATAAACGCAATGCGTGAGGCAATGGCGGGCATGTACGAAAACTATTATTGGAAATACATGCTTTTCTTAGCACTTTTCCTGCCTCCGGTATTTATAATCGGGCTTGGAATCCGGCCGCTCATGCTGAACCTGAACAGAATGTTTGACAAAAAGCTCGAAGAAACCGGCCTGATGATATGCGACGAAAACGGCATGACACGGGAAAGAGTGAGGCTTTCGACGCTTCTTGCGATTTTGAACGGGCAGGAAAGTTTTCACACGAAAATGATGGAAAAGGCCGAAAAATTTGAAAAAAATTATAACAAACTCAAGTTGTCCGGAATCCTCCTGATACTTGTGCTGCCTTTGATTTTCCTCGTTTTGATGTTCAGCGTAAGCTCGAAGATGGTCTTTTTGGTGCTGTGGATTGTCTCAATTGTAGGGGTGGTGCTCTACCTTACGATCGTCGAATTTGTACATGATAATCTGGAAAGAAAACTTCGCTATGCATCCAAGAGCAGAGACGAGCTTTTAAACTCATTGAAAGGGAGGGTGTAAGGCATGGTAGATAAAAAAGGCTCTCTCAATATATGTAAAATTATCAAAGGCGACTTTGATAAAATACGAAACAACACCATCGCATGGATTGTGATAATCGGACTGACCATCGTGCCGTCACTTTACGCGTGGTTTAATATTGCCGCAAGCTGGGATCCGTATTCGAACACGGGAAATCTGAAGGTCGCTGTGGCAAGTGAAGACATCGGCTATGAGGGCGATTTGACATCTATGAATCTGAATATCGGCGACAGGGTCCTCTCTTCCCTGCGTGAAAACGATGCTTTAAACTGGGTCTTCACAAGCAAAGAGGACGCAATCCAAGGAGTAAAGGACGGTTCTTACTACGCGGCTTTGGTCATTCCGAAAAGCTTCAGCCGCGACATGATGAGCTTTTTCACACCGGATGTGCACCGTTCGGAACTGATCTATTTTCTGAATGAAAAAGAGAATGCGATTGCACCGAAGATAACGGATAAGGGCGCAAGTGCGGTAAAAAACCAAATTGATGCGGTATTTGCCCGTAGCGTTGCGGAAATCGTATTTGAAATTGCAAGCGGCATATCTTCTTTGATGGAAAAAGGCGATGCAGACAAATACATGAATGTTTTCTTGCATAATTTCGAGGCGGCGGGTGCGGAGACTTCGCAAAATGCGGAGTTACTGGAAACCTATGCGCTTCTTACCGATTCGCTGGCGGACATTGAAGTGACCGCAACGGAATTTGCCGGCGATATGACGCAAAATGCAGGAAATACGCAGCAACTCCTTGCCGAAGCATCCGGCAGAGTAAGTGAAACGGCGGCGGAAATCGAGAAAATCGGAAGAGAAATCATGCGTGCACTCGATGAAGCAGCGGGTGCCTACGACAGCATTGCGGCAGATCTTGACAAGATTATAAACGCTGCGGACGCAGGGGCGGATGAAGTCGTTTCAAAGCTCGAAAAGATTGAGAAAAACTTGGACAAAATGACGCAGGGCCTCGAGAAGCTTCGCATCACTGCGCAAAATTTATATGATCAGATCCCGGAAGACTACACCGAGCTTCGGAGTGCCGTAAAAAAACTGATTGCCGATTTGGATGATGTTATCGGCAGACAGGACGATGCAGCAACAGCAATTTCCACAGCGATTTCCGAAATTCAAAAGGTGCAGAAGACGGTAAAGGAAGTAAGAGCCGTATGCATCGAACTTCGCAAGGACATCGATGTGATAAGGACGAAATATGTGACGGAAATCGAGCCTGCAATCGAGGAACTCAGTGCTTCTCTCATCGAGACAAACGGAGCGGTGAGCGAAGTCTTTGATAACCTGGATATTCTGGCGGCAGATCTTGAAACAGACGGAAGGGCTGCAGGCGAGTCGCTTCGCCGGACTTCTGAGGCAATTAGGACGGCGGCCGCGGAGATGAAAACGGTCGGCGATAACATCCAGCAGAGTGCAAAGGAACTTGCAGAGGCAGTCCGTTCCGGAGAAGCCGAAAAAATCCGAGGCCTGCTCGGAGCCGGAACATCCGAACTGAGCGAGTTTGTTTCGGCGCCGGTGGTGCTTGACAAGAAGGTAATGTTCCCGGTGGCAAACTACGGCTCCGCCATGGCGCCGTTCTATACGGTTCTGTCGATTTGGGTCGGTGCAATCGTACTGGCAGCTATGCTCAAGGTGAATCTGACCGAAGAACGAAAGCGGGAACTGGAAGACCTGCGGGCTTATCAGGTCTATTTGGGGAGAATGGTCTTCTTCATTGTAATTGCCCTGCTTCAAAGCGGGCTTGTGTGCCTCGGGGATTTGTTCTTTCTCGAGATACAGTGTGAACATCCGGGGCTCTTCCTGCTTGCGGGCTGGTTCACCGGAGTGGTGTTTGCCGTAATCATGTATACACTTACGATTTCGTTCGGTGATGTGGGAAAGGCGATTGCGGTTATCCTGCTCGTAATTCAGGTTGCAGGATCCGGCGGAACCTTCCCGATCGAAATGACGCCGCAGTTCTTCCAAAACATGGCGGGCCTCATGCCGTTTACCTACAGCATGAGTGCGATGCGGGAATGTATAGGCGGACTGTACGGCAGCACCTACTGGATCTCGCTCGGATATCTGGCAGTCTATGCGGCGGCATTCCTGATTCTGGGCATCGTATTGCGAAAACCGATTATAAGACTGAACGAAATGTTTTCCGAAAAGCTCGAAAGCACGAAACTGATGTAGCGGGGTCGCTCCGCGCTTGGGCTTGGGGCACTCCGCGCTTGGGAAAATTAGCGTCGACACGAAATCAGCCTCTGTGAGGGCATGTTTCGTGTAAATGAAGCCGCGAAAGGCGAAACCTCCCCTCGACAAGGCAAGGCCATTCGACGCTACCAAAGAAGAAACGTTGAAATTTCAACCTTTAATAAATTTACATTTTTTCGCGGCGGTCAGCCTTCGGCCAAAATCGGCATGAGATCACCGAAAAAGCAGGCAAAAGACACGAAACAGGGGGTCTATTTGGGCACTTGGTGGGAGATGCCTAATTTTTACAAAAATGTAAACGCGATGCAAGACACATGGAGCAAAACGAAAGGAACGATTATGCGGACAAAATACATCACCATGGGCATTTTGGCTCATGTAGATGCAGGAAAAACAACTTTATCTGAGGCCGTCCTTTACCTTGCCGGTGCGATACGCAAGATCGGCAGAGTGGATCACAAGAATGCGTTTCTGGATACGGATGAAATAGAGCGTGAGCGCGGAATCACCGTTTTCTCAAAGGAGGCTCGTTTCGAAACCGGCGGAAAAAAATTCACGCTTCTGGACACACCGGGACACACGGATTTCAGCAGTGAAACCGAGCGAACGCTGCAGGTGCTGGATTATGCGGTTCTTGTGGTGAGCGGAGCGGACGGCGTGCAGGCACATACGGTGACCCTGTGGAAGCTTTTCAGGCATTACGGGATTCCGGTTTTTGTGTTTGTGAATAAGATGGACAGGCCGTGCGCGGAGCGGCAGGATATAATA
>FR882000.1:15604-17820 GCA_000435615.1 Firmicutes bacterium CAG:238
GCCGGCGGGAGTGAGGTTTTGATGGAGGAGTATCTGGAGACGGGTACTTTCTGTGAGGAAAGCATCCGATTGGCTATCGAAAAGCGCGAGCTGTTCCCGGTGTTCTTTGGCTCGGCGCTGAAGCTTGAGGGAGTTGAAGAATTCATCGAAGCACTCGGAAGATTTACTGTCGGAAAAGAGTGCGGAGAGGAGTTCGGAGCGCGAGTATATAAAATCGGGAGAGACAAGCAGGGCAACCGGCTTACCTACTTGAAAGTAACAAGCGGAACCCTGAGGAATAAAATGTTGGTTGACGGCGGGGAAAAAATCGAACAAATCCGCTTGTACAATGGCGACAGTTTCCAATCAGTACAGAGTGCCGGCGCCGGCATGGTCTGTGCGGTTATGGGACCTGCCGGTTCCTACGCAGGCATGGGTCTGGGCTGCGAGGGCAGCCGGGCGGAGCCCGTGCTGCAGCCGGCACTCTCGTACGAGGTAATTCTTCCTGCAGGTCAGGATCCGGTCACTGCACTGGCAAAACTCAAGATGCTGGAGGAAGAAGAGCCGAGCCTTAAGGTCGTCTGGAATGAGGAGCTGAAGCGTATCAACATACAGGTTATGGGCGAACTGGAACTGGAGATTTTGGAGCAGGTTATTGAGCGCAGATTCGGAATGGTTGTTTCCTTCGGAAGCGGCGGAATCATCTATAAGGAAACGATTGCTGCACCTGTAATCGGCGTTGGGCATTACGAGCCGCTGCGGCACTATGCGGAGGTGCAGCTTCTGCTGGAGCCGCTTCCGCGCGGAAGCGGACTGGTTTTTGGCAGTTTGGTAAGTGAGGATAAGTTTGCACTGAACTGGCAGCGGCTTGTCTTGACCCACCTTGCGGAAAGGGTGCACAGGGGTGTGCTGACAGGTTCGGAAATCACAGATATGCGGATATCCATTGCCGCGGGGCGCGCCCATCCGAAGCACACGGAGGGCGGAGACTTCAGACAGGCAACATACAGGGCCCTCCGTCAGGGGCTTCGGAAGGCGGAAAGCATTCTGCTCGAGCCGATGTATGCTTTCCGCCTACAGCTTCCGCAGGAAGCTGTAGGGCGCGCCTTGACTGACTTGCAAAGACTTAGGGCACAGGCAAATCTAGATGAAGCGGATTTGATTACGGGAAGCGGCCCGGTAGACACACTTAGAGAATACTCGAAAGAAGTGGCGTCATATACCAAGGGAAGAGGGATTTTTTCCGTAATGCCCGCAGGGTATATGTCGTGCGGCAGGCAGGATGAGATTGTACAGACAATCGGATACCGGCCCGAAGCAGACCTTGAGAATCCAACCGGATCCGTATTCTGTGAACACGGGGGAGCGGTATATGTAAACTGGGATGAAGTCGATGCCATGGCTCACCTTCAGCCGGAACCTGCAGCAATAAAAATTGTAAAGGGCACAGACGAAGAAACGGAAACAAGTGACCCGGCGGAAACAAGCGTGATGCAGGGAAGCCCAAGGCATGGACCGCGGACCGCCGCAGGAAATGACGAGCTCGAAGCGATTTTTCTCAGAACCTACGGAAAAAGCAAGCGCGACGAAGCTATACGCCGAGCAAACCTCAGCCATGGAATGCGGGAGCGGGCGGCAAAACCGGCAGCTGAGGCTGCGGCGCGCCGCACGCATACAAGCACTGGAACACGCGGCACCGTGGAGCAAAAACCGCTCTATGTCATCGACGGTTACAATGTAATTTTTGCTTGGGAGCAGCTTGCCGCACTTGCAAAGGTTAACATAGACTCGGCGCGCGAGGCTCTGATTGATGCTTTGGAAAATTACATGGGCTACCGCAATGTTGACATTGTTTTGGTTTTTGATGGCTACAAACTGGCAGGAAATCCGGGAACCAAAACATCCTATCGGAAAATTAACGAGGACTCGGGAGAACTTCAGGTGGTGTATACGCATGAAGCGCAGACCGCAGACCGCTTTATTGAAAAGACCGTTTACGAATTCGGCCGCAAGCGGCGAATTACAGTTGTAACTTCCGACCGTCCCGTACAGATGGCGGCACTCGGAGACGGTGCTGCGCGCATGTCAGCAAGAGAATTCTATGCAGATGTGGAGAGTGTAGACGCAGACATCAGGGAGCACCTGCGCCGCCAGGCCGTGCAGCGAAATCTCCCGTTTGAAGGTCTCAGCACAGAAAATGAATAATTCCGCCTTAGCTTTTGCCTTGCCTTCTGCCA
>FR882000.1:17889-24747 GCA_000435615.1 Firmicutes bacterium CAG:238
AGGCACCCTGCAGGGTCAGCCTGCAGGGTGCACATCAACATTCTAAGCAATTTTAAATTCTGACTAGGCAATTTTAGATTCGGATTTCACCTTCTGCGAGCATTGCTGCGCTTCCGCCAACCTTAATGAAGCAAGGAAGGGAAGCCGGATCATGTTCCTCGCAGCCGTCGGCAGAACAGTCAACTTCGAGATGGCTGAGAATCACAGAAGGACGCTGCATCTTTTCGCCTTGGATAATCTTACAGTCATCACCGTTCTTTACGAAGCCGTTAAGGTATCCATAGTATGTAAGCGCACCGTTGGATGTTCCGGTAGCTGCCTCTTCGTCGATATCATAAAGCGGTGCAAAGTTCCTTGCGTGGCAAAGCGCATCGTCGTCTGCGGATGCTTTTGCAAGCGTAAAGGCATGAACGCCGGTCACCTTGTATCTTTCGGACAGTGCAGATAAAGCAGGCATATCCGGGGCAAGTTCTTCGAGGTCATCAAGACCTGCAACCGGCATCATGATGTCGGGAAGACCCGTGGAAATCAGCTGAGGAAGCATGGAAAGCCCCTTTGCCAGCTGCTCATCATAGTTGATGCCCATCACACGATAGAGCTCATCAAGAGCAGGCTTTTCGTTGATTTCGGAGATTTTTACGGGCGATGCCATGTCCATGAGAACGAAACCGTCCTTGATATCAATATTCAGATCACCTGCCAAAGTGTGGTTGATATAGGAAGCGTTATCGGAAATGTAGCCGCCGTGAAGCAGTGCCTTGAAGGAACCGATTGTTGCGTGCCCGCAAAGATCCACCTCTGCGGCCGGTGTGAAATAGCGAATCTTGAATTCTTTGTCGTTTACTTTCTTAATGAAAGCGGTTTCGGAATAGCGAAGTTCCGCTGCAGTCTTTACCATCCTTTCGTCCGAAGGAAAATCCGTGCCATCCGGCAAAATTACAACTCCTGCGGGGTTTCCGCCGAAAACGGTGTCCGTAAATGCGTCTACAATATAAAATTTCATTTTTTACCTCCTCTTGCGGCTGCGGCAGCCATGGGATTCTTTCATATGGGAAAGCCGCGTGTAACTTACTGATAAAATGATTATCCCTTTTTTGCATGAGGCTGTCAACCCCATCATAGCATTTAAAAGAAGAAAAAGAGAGAAGATGGGGTAGATGAAAAACGTAAAATACAGGGCAGCCGAAGCAATTAAATTTATGCTGATTTTGTCGGTGATTTTCCTAACAACCTTCGGGCCTCCGGGGGAAACCCTTAAGGGATTGCTGGGTGAGACAATGGAGTGGTGTATCGGCTGCCTTTCTGCATTTTTGGAGGAAAAGGGAGTAAATGAAACCGTGAGGGCACTGATAACAGAGGGGATCTGCCCGGGTGTTGCGAGCGTGCTTTCGTTTCTTCCTGTGATAGGAATTTTGTTTGCGTGCCTTTTCACCCTGGAGGAATGCGGATACATGGAGCGGATTTCGAGTGTGTTTGACCCGGCATTTCGGATGTTCGGTCTTCCCGGAGAGGCAATGATTCCGCTGCTTACCGGGTTCGGGTGTTCAGTTCCCGCCATAATGGCGGCCGCGCAGATTCAAAATCGCAGAGAACGAACTTTGACGGTGTTTTTGATTCCGTATATGTCGTGCAGTGCCAAAATACCGATGTATGTGATGATTTGTTCGGCCGTATTTCCGGGTGCACCTGCGCTTGCCATGCTTGCGGTGTATCTGTTCGGCGCCTTGACTGCAGGGGCGATTGCACTTGCTGCCTTGCGAATTCGAGGCAATTCCGGTAAAAGGAAAGGCGGGGACATCGCACGAAGGGAGTTCCGCCTGCGATACCCGAATCCCCAAAGAATCCTCCTGCGGACTTTTGAAAATATGCTGGGTTTTGTCAAGAAGGCATTTACCGTGATACTGATTGCTTCGACGGTGATTTGGACACTGGAAAATTTTAATGCGGACTTTGAACTTACAACTAACCCCGAAACAGGAATTCTTGCCGGAATCGGCAAAGCAGCAGCACCTGTTTTTGAGCCGATTGGGCTCGGCGACTGGCGCATTGCAACCGCCCTTCTTTCCGGGCTTTCCGCAAAAGAGGCATCGCTCAGCACATTGTCGGTTCTTTTGCATGCTTCCGCCGGGGAGAACCGTGCCTGCTTGTCGCAGATTTTTACACCTGCTTCGGCTGTGAGTTTTCTGATTTTTTACTTGATGTATGTACCATGCATCGCCTCACTTACGGCGGTGCGGAAGGTGACGGGCAGGTGGCGGTGTGCGGCAGGCATGGCGGCCTTCCAGTGCGTTTTGGCGTGGATTGCCGCATTCGTGGTATACCATGTCGGAACATATATATTGAATTAACAGCATTTCCGTGGTATATTCAATTCATTACGAGAGCGGAGGACTTGCTTAATGAAAGAAAGAATACCACAGAAAACACTGCAAGTTTCGTCGAAAAAAGCCGATGCAATCTTGCTGAGCGTAGCCGTTATCTGGGGATGGGGATTTATTGCGGGAAAAATCGCACTTGAAACGGCGTCACCTCAGTGGATTTTATTTTTTCGATTCAGCATTGCGGCAATTTGCATTTTAGCCTTGTTTTTCAAACAAATCAAAAACGCAGACAAAGCATGCGTGCGATGGGGAATCCTGATTGGGCTTCTTCAATTCGCCGCACTTTTTGTTCAGCTCTTTGCCTTGCAATATACAACCACAGCAAAGCAATCATTTCTTGCGGCCACTTATGTGTTGTTTACACCGTTTGCGGCGAGAATCCTCTACCGCAAAAAGATTTTGCCGAAAAATTATATTGCCTCGCTCCTTGCTCTTGCGGGAATTGCTTTTTTGAGTCTTCGGGGCAGCGCGGAAATACAAATCGGAGACTTCATAACATTGGGCTTCGCATTGCTGTTTTCGGCTCAGATTGTCATAGTGGGAAATCTTCCCGAAAAATGCGAAACCATACCGATTACCTTTTATCAAACGCTTGCATCGGCGGTCTTTGCCGGAATTGTTGCGTTTTGCACGGGAATTCCGAACGAGCTTTTCAGCATACATTCGTGGACAGGGATTGTTTATCTGGGTGTTATTAACACAGCAGTGGCTTTGGGATTGCAAAATTTTGCTCAGAAATACACTTCCGAATCGCACGCGGCACTTCTTCTGAGCCTTGAGTCCGTGTTCGGTCTGCTTTTTTCGATTCTGTACTACGGCGACATCCTTACGCTCAGGATGGCAATCGGCTGTGCTTTGATTTTTGCGGCACTTTTGGTCAGCAATCGCAGATAAACTTCTTCTTTTTTCGCACGAATTGTGGTAAAATAAGATGTTAAGGAATTTTTGGGGCACAGGCTTTGTACAGAGGAAAGGACGAACAAGATATGAAAGTTTTCGATATCGTTCCGGTGAAATTCGAGGATGACAAAATGCTGATTCTCGATCAGACGAAACTGCCGGGAGAAGAAGTATACATAGAAATGAAGACAAAGGAAGATGTGTGGGATGCAATCTTCAAGCTCAAAGTCAGAGGGGCTCCGGCAATCGGGGTTGCCGCTGCATACGGGCTTTATATTTCAACGCGTGATTTCAAAGGGACAAAAGTCAAGGAATTCCGCGAATACGTGAGAGAAACGAGTGCGTATCTTAACAGTGCAAGGCCTACCGCGGTGAACCTTTCGTGGGCGCTGAAACGCTGTGAAGATATGCTTGACCGATATATCAAAGCGTTCGATGATGCCGCATGTGGTTTTCTCTGCTCATGCAATCATTGTGCGGGCGACCAGGTGGATGACGCAAAAAAGCTCCTGCTTGATGAAGCCGAAAAAATCCGCAAAGAAGACGAAGCTGCCTGCCGCAAAATGGGCGAATACGGGCTCAGTCTGCTCAAACCGGGCATGGGAATTCTGACCCATTGCAATGCGGGAACAATTGCAACGGCAAAATACGGCACCTGCCTCTCCCCGATTTACCTTGGACAGGAGAAGGGCTACGGATTCAAAGTCTTTGCAGACGAAACCCGGCCGCTTCTTCAGGGCGCACGGCTCACATCCTGGGAGCTTTCCAAGGCGGGTGTGGATGTTACCCTCATCTGCGACAATATGGCATCCATTGTTATGAAAAACGGCTGGATTGATGCGGTCGTCGTAGGATGTGACCGCATGGCCGCAAACGGTGACGGCGCGAACAAGATCGGAACGAGCGGTGTTGCGATTCTTGCCAAAGAATACGGAATTCCGTTCTATATGTATGTTCCGACATCCACCATCGACATGAATACCAAAACCGGAGACGACATCCATATCGAACTCAGAAACGGCGAGGAAATATACAAGATGTGGTACGAGAAAGACATGGCTCCGGAAGGCATTAAAACATACAATCCGTCCTTTGATGTGACGGATCACAAATATATCACGGCGGTAATAACCGAAAAAGGAATCGTAAGACCGCCTTACGATGAAAATTTAAAGAAATTGTTTGAGGAATAGGAAAATGGGCGAAGGAAATCAAATAGGCGAAAAGAAGAGTTTTATCGACAAATATGCAAAAATACTGGTCATCGTTGCGGTACTCTGCGGTGCGACATCGGGCAACTTTGGCGTGCTTATCACGGCATCTCCGACGGTCATCGGATTCTGGAGACTTACCATAGCGCTGCCGTTCTTTGCAATTCCGATATTCTCGAATGCGGACAAAAGAAAGCAGCTCGTGCAGGTATCCAAGAAAGAACTGCTTCTCAGCTTTATTTCAGGAGCATTTCTCTTTCTGCACTATTTTACATGGTATTCTTCGGTGAAACTTACCAATGTTGCCAGTGCAGCGGTGCTTGCATCCTTTCATCCGCTGGTTGTAATTTTTATTACCGTTTTTATTTACAAAAAAAGAATTTCATGGAAATCCATCCTGGCGATTCTCGTGGCACTCGGCGGAGGCATTTTGATTATATGTTCCGACCTTTCGACGCTTTCAGGCGGAAAGCTGTCAGGTAACCTCTTGGCGCTTGCGGCCGGAATCTGCATGGGCGTGTACTTCGCAATCGGCGGCAAGGTCAGACAGTCGGTGGAAGGAAGCATTTATGTTATGCTGGTGTTTGCATCGTGCTGGATTTGCTTTGCATTTTCGAATATCTTTTCGGGAACTCCGATTACAGGCTATCCGACGATGGACTATGTTTACATCCTTTGTCTGGCTTTCATCTGCCAGATTGGCTCACATGCGGTATTCAACCTTTGCATGGGTCATGTAAGCTCTCTGTATGTGTCTGCATGGGAAACGGGAGATCCGGTATTTTCAACACTTTTTGCATTTCTCATGCTGCGTCAGGTACCGTCGGGAGCAGAAGTTATCGGATGCGTTATCGTAGTCGCTGCATTGCTTGTATACAACAAATTTGAACAGGAGTCAGAGTAAAATATGTACAAAGTCAAGCTGAAGTCCTTTGAAGGACCTTTCGACCTGCTGGTTTATCTGATTGAAAATGCCGAAATGAGCATTTACGACATCAAAATCAGCGAAATCACAAATCAATATCTGGCTTACCTGAAGGAAATGGAAGAACGGGATGTGGCACTGGCTTCCGAGTTTATGGTGCTGGCCTCTTCCTTGATCGAAATTAAGTCCAAGATGATTCTGCCGCGTGCGACGGAGGACGGACAAGAAATCGTCGGTGAGGATCCCAGAACCGAGCTGGTCGCAAGGCTGCTGGAATACAAGCGGTTCAAGGAACTTTCGCAGATGCTTGAGGAGCGTGAAGAGCGCAGCATGAACATTTTTGAAAAGCCACAGGAAGATATTTCGCAGTACCTTGACAATCCGGATGAATATCTGAGCCTTGACCTCAAGGAATTTGCTTCCGCATTCAGCCTTTTTATACAGAAAAAGCAGAGAGTTGAAGCGGTGAGAAAACATTATACGAGAATCGAACGCGAGCGTGCCAGCATGGAAAAGAGAATTTCATATATCCTGCAGTCGGTTCGCGCAAAAATCGGACAAGTTTTCAGCTTTAAAGATTTTATTCAAGATAAAAAGGACAGATATGATATCGTGGTTACATTCATGTCGCTGCTTGAGATGGCAAAGGCAAGGGCCGTAAAGGTTGAGCAGCATGCAACTTACGGCAATATAGAGGTAAGCGCGGGAGAAAGAGTGCAGGAGGAATGGAAAGAAAATGACAGGAAACAAAGCAATTAAATCCGCCATGGAGTCCATGATGTTCACATGGGGTGAACCGCTTGAGGCAAAGATGGCTGCGGATGTTTTTAATATAACGAAGGAAGAAGCCTATGAGTGCTTCAAGGAACTGCAGGCAGAGTACGAGCAGGAAGGCAGGGGAATTGTGATTCGCGAAGTGAATAAGGCGTTTCAGTTTGTGACGCGCGAGGAAAATGCCGATTATGTGCGGAGGCTCTGCACACCGGTGAAGGCAAAGAAACTTTCCCAGTCTGCGCTTGAGGTGCTTGCGATTATTGCGTACAAGCAGCCGGTAACCAAAGGTGAGATGGAAGCAATCCGAGGAATCAAATGCGACAGAGTGGTGGAAGGCCTGATGAACAAAAACCTGATTGAAGAGGTAGGGCGCTCTTCCGCAATCGGAAGGCCGATTCTCTACGGGACAACGGACACTTTCCTCAAAAACTTCGGCTTTACGAGCCTCAAGGAACTTCCGGACATTGAGGATATTGAAAGCGTAATTAACGACGACATCGAAGCGGAACCTTCCGGTGACGAACAGGATCCGGTAAGCGCAGGCCAGATGACAATTGAATTTTAAATCCACGCATAAAATTTCCCATCAGCAAGTAAACTGTTGATGGGAGTTTTTTTATGGACAGAAACAGTAAAAATAAAATATGCGCTGCGGTCATATGCGGAG
>FR882000.1:24853-31014 GCA_000435615.1 Firmicutes bacterium CAG:238
GACGGCTGTCTCGCAGACAGAAATAACCCCGCCGTCCGTCTCTGCTTCATCGTCTGTCTTGATTGACGAAAACGGTGAGGTGCTGTACGAAAAAAATGCGGACGAAAAGAGTTATCCCGCAAGCACAACGAAAATCATGACGGCACTTGTGACCCTTGAAAAACTTGACGAACTCGGTCTTGATAAAAAGAGTGAAATTATTGTGCCGGAGGAGGCCGTCGGCATCGAAGGTTCTTCAATATATTTAAAAAAAGGGGAAAGACTAACGATTGAGGAATTGCTTTACGGACTTATGCTCCGGTCGGGAAACGACAGTGCAGCAGCACTTGCAGCCTGTATGGGTGGAAGCCTCGGGGAATTTGTAAGCATGATGAACGAACGGGCGGCGGCGCTCGGATGCAGCGGCACGCATTTTACAAACCCGAGCGGCTTGTATGAGGAAAATCATTACACTACGGCATCAGATCTTGCGAAAATTGCACATGAGGCCATGAAGCGTGAGGACTTCAGAGAAATTGTGCGTGCAAAAGACTGGCAGAGTGAAGACGGAAGCCGCAGCTTTCATAACAAAAACAAGACGGTTTTTCAGTATGAGGGAGCAACCGGCATAAAAATCGGATTTACCAAGGCTTCGGGAAGAACTCTCGTGGCGTCCGCTGAGCGGGACGGCAGGCAGATGATTGCCGTGGTTCTCAGAGACGGGAACTGGTTTAACGATGCTTATGCCCTTATGGATTACGGATTTGAACAGGGAGGAAAATGAGATTATGGAATACAGATGTGTGGACCGGGGTTCAAAAAAATGCCCTTGCCATTTAACGACATCGGGCTTGTGCTACACCTGCAGCACGCTTCGCACGGGGGAATGCGGCTGCAGCACGCAGTGGACGGGAAGCTGCCCGTACAGCGAATTTTCGATGAATGCGGGAAGACCCCAGCCGATGCCGATGCTGATGCCCGCAGAAGTGGTATATCAGAAAAATTATTCGGGTAAACTTACGGTGGTGCGCCTGGAGGTTCCGGCGGGATTCGCGCAGCAGTGCCACAGGCTGGGCAGCTACATTATGGCGCAGGTCATGGGTTACATGGTGCCGCTTTCGGTGCTGCACTCATCCTACGCGGTTGAAAAAAGGCGCTTTCTCATCGGACCGAGGCCGTATATCGAAGTTGCGGTTCAGCCAATCGGTCTTAAGACCATGCAGCTTGCAAACCCGCTCAGTAAATTTTGGAACATCCAAGGGCCGTTTTACAGCGGCCTTCAGACTGCCGGCAGAATAGATACAAGCAAGCCCATGCTGGTAATCGCAAAAGGAACGGCACTTGCACCTTTTCTTAATGTGGCACGCGTGCTCGCCGGAGAAAACCCGGAAAAGATTAATCTTTTTATCGATGATGACAAAATAACGAGCGAGTTTATATCCGATTATGTATCAAAGATCGGCACAAGGTTTAACTATATCAATCTTTCCGAGGATATGGAAACGGCACTTGCGATGCTTGATATGTATGATCAGATTATGTTTCTGGCATCGCCGTATTACACGAACCAAGTCATACGAAAGCTCAGAGGAAACGGCAAGCTGGTCAGAAGCAGGGTAGAGGCTGTGCAGGCAATCGGAAAATGCCTGGTTGTGGCAAATCACGCAAATATGTGCTGCGGTCTGGGGATATGCGGCTCATGCAGCCATACGGACAAAGACGGAACAACCGTGAAGGAGTGCAAATGTATGGAGGGAGGAATTTTTCAATGAGCAAAATAGTGGTAATAGGTGCCGGCTGGTCGGGATGTGCGGCGGCGGTACGTGCAGTGAAACAGGGACATGAGGTTACGCTTCTCGAAAAAACGGATCTGCTTCTGGGACTTGGCAATGTCGGTGGAATTATGCGAAACAACGGCAGATTTACGGCTGCAGAAGAAAATATAGCACTCGGTGCATCGGAACTTTTTGAGATTACCGACAAACTCAGCACGCACAAAAACATTGATTTTCCGGGACATAACCATGCAAGCTTTTATGATGTGGCAATGGTAGAGCCTGCCGTGCGCAGGCTCCTTGAAAAGCTCGGGGTTGATATTCGGCTGATGTGCCGTGCCGTCGATGTGGAAACCGAAGAGACGAAGGAGGGTGGCAAACGCCTGAAATCAATCCTTGCGGTAATCACAAACCACGACGGGGACTATGAAACCATTGAACTTGAAGGCGATGTGTTTGTGGAGACAACCGGTTCCACCGGGCCGATGGGAAATTGCGCAAAGTACGGCAACGGCTGCTCAATGTGCGTGCTCAGATGTCCGGCGTTCGGACCCCGGGTGAGCATAACGGAAAGAGCCGGAAGCTACGATGTACACGGGGAACGGCTTAACGGAAGACCGGGAGCTTTCAGCGGATCGTGCAAACTCGAAAAAAGAACGCTCAGCACGAAACTCCAAAAGAAGCTTGACAAAGAAGGCTTTGTCGTCGTTCCGCTTCCAACGGAAATGATAAACAAGGATAAACTGAGTCAAAAAGTATGTCAGCAGTATGCCCTTGATCCATTTGCCGAAAACATCATTTTGATTGATACCGGGCATGCCAAGCTGATGACCTCCTATTTCAATCTTGCGGATTTGAGAAAGGTCGAAGGCTTTGAAAATGCGCGTTTTGTTGACCCATATGCCGGCGGAAAGGGAAACTCCATCCGGTACATGTCCGTGGGACTTCGGGACGAATATCTGCGTGCGGACGGAATCGAGAATCTTTTCCTGGGCGGAGAAAAATCCGGATTTTTTGTGGGGCATACCGAGGCAATAACGACAGGCTCTTTGGCGGGCTACAATGCAGCGATGCTCGCTTGCGGAAAACCACTGCTTGAACTTCCGGCAGAGCTTGCAACGGGTGACATCATTGCGTTTGCAAACGAGATGCTGGCGAGTGAAGAAGGTTACAAGAAACGTCTTACCTTCGCAGGCGGTACATATTTTCAGAGAATGAAAGAAAGGCAGCTTTACACAACCGATGTAAAAATTATTCGAAAACGCGTTGAGACTCAAGGTCTCACGGATATTTACAACCGTGCGAATATTTGTTAAAATAGAATAAGGACATAACGAAAGAAAAGGAAAAAACATGAGAATCAACAAATATATTGCACAGGCAGGCATTTGCAGCCGCCGAAAGGCTGACGAACTGATTGCCAACGGAAATGTAAAGATAAACGGGGCGGCCCTGAAGGAGCCGGGTTACGAAGTTGCGGACGGAGACCGCGTCGAAGTGAACGGCAAGCTGATAAGTGCAAAGCAGAAACCGGAATATGTGCTCATCAATAAGCCGCTTGGCATGGTGACGACGGTTTCGGATGATAAAGAACGTCTTACGGTTATGGATGTCGTAGCGGATATCGATGCGCGTCTGTTTCCGGTAGGACGTCTTGACTACAACACAAGCGGAGCACTCATCATGACAAATGACGGTGAGCTGGCCTACAGACTGACGCATCCAAAGCATGAAGTGTATAAGACTTACCGAGCACGGGTTGCGGGGATTTTGTCAAATGAAAAAGTCGCCCGCCTCAGAAAAGGCGTGGATATCGGAGGTTTTGTTACATCTCGCGCAAAAGTAAACGTAATCAAAGGAACGCAGCATTCAACAATCGTTGAGATTGCAATCCATGAGGGCAAAAACAGACAGGTCAGAAAGATGTTTTCCGCCGTGGGCAATCCTGTTCAGGAACTTGAAAGGGTGGCAATCGGCGAAATACGCCTCGGCCATTTGAACCCCGGACATTATCGCAAGCTGACAAGAGAAGAAATAGAATACTTAAAGAACTGTTAACGGAGAAAAGAATGAGATTAAGAGATTTAAAGACAGGAGAAAGCGGCAGAATCACCGTTGTCGGAGGCCAAGGCGCGCTGCGGCAGCATTTCCTTGATATGGGAATGGTGCCCGGAGCCGAAATCAAGCTTATGAAGCTTGCTCCGATGGGAGATCCAATGGAGTTCCGAATCCACGGATACGAACTGACGCTCAGACTCGCGGATGCAGAAAAAATAGAAATCGAACCGGTAAACATTCCGGAGGAAAATGCCGCGGAGGGGGAGCCGGCGGAAAAAACGAAGGCGAAACACCCCGGGCTCGGTGAGGGCGGAATCTATCATGTGAAAGCGGACGGGAATCCTTTACCCGATGGTACAACGATTACATTTGCACTTGCCGGAAATCAAAACTGCGGCAAAACGACCTTGTTTAATCAGCTTACCGGATCGAATCAGCATGTGGGGAATTTCCCCGGAGTTACGGTTGACCGAAAAGACGGTGTCATCAAAGGTTATCCCAAAACACTGGTTACGGATCTTCCGGGAATTTATTCCATGTCGCCGTACACGAGTGAGGAAATCGTAACCAGACAGTTTCTTCTTGATGACAAGCCGAAGGGCATCATAAACATTGTGGATGCAACGAATATAGAGAGAAACCTTTATCTTACGATGCAGCTCATGGAACTTGATATTCCAATGGTTTTGGCATTAAATATGATGGATGAGGTACGCGAAAACGGGGGAACTGTCCGCGTAAACGAGATGGAGGAAGCACTCGGAATCCCGGTAATACCGATTTCGGCAGCAAAGAACGAGGGCATCAGCGAGCTGATCAGCCACGCCGTTCATGTGGCGCAGTATCAGGAAAAACCGGGCCGCAGCGATTTTTGTGATCCGCAGGACCACGACGGAGCCGTACATAGATGCCTGCACGCAATTATGCATTTGATTGAAGACCATGCGGCGAATGCGGGAATTCCCGTTCGCTTTGCGGCCAGCAAACTTGCGGAAGGCGACGAAGTGATGCTTTCGCATCTTAAGCTCGATCAGAACGAAAAAGAAACGCTGGAGCACATCATCTGTCAGATGGAGGAAGAAAGAGGCATGGACAGAGCGGCGGCAATCGCCGGTATGCGGGTCTCCTTTATTTAGGAGCCGATATGCGGTTCTCCTTTATTCAGCAGGTCTGCGGTAAAACCGTTGTGAAGCCTAAGGAAAGCAAAGAACACGCACGCAGTGTCAAGATAGACAAGATTCTTACCGGCAAATACACCGCAATCCCGGCATTTATCGGAATTATGGCACTTGTATTCTGGCTGACGTTCGGAGTAATCGGTTCATGGCTTTCCGACATGTTGGATTTGGGTATCGGTGCATTGACGGATCTAACCGATGCAGGACTTACCGCGTACGGAATCAATCCGGTTGTGCACTCGTTGGTCATTGACGGCATTTTCAAGGGTGTGGGAAGCGTGCTTGCGTTTCTTCCCATAATCGTAACTCTGTTTTTCTTCCTGTCGATTCTCGAAGACAGCGGATACATGGCAAGAGTTGCGTTTGTCATGGACAAGCTTCTCCGTAAAATCGGTCTTTCGGGAAGAAGTATTGTACCGATGCTGATTGGTTTCGGATGCACCGTGCCGGGGGTTATGGCAAGCCGTACGCTGCCGTCGGAACGCGACCGTAAGATGACAATCCTTTTGACTCCGTTTATGAGCTGTTCGGCAAAGCTGCCGATTTACGGCTTTTTCAGTGCTGCGTTCTTCCCGGAACACGGAGCACTTGTAATGATTATTCTCTACTTCACAGGAATTCTTGTAGGTATTTTATTTGCACTTCTTGCGCGTGGTGTGGCATTCCGGGGTGAACCGGTGCCGTTTGTTATGGAACTTCCGAACTACAGACTGCCGGGTGCCAAAAATGTCGGTCAGCTGCTTTGGGAAAAGGCAAAGGATTTCCTTGAGAGGGCCTTCACGGTTATCTTTGTTGCAACGATTGTGATTTGGTGCCTGCAGACGTTTGATACGAGGCTGAATGTTGTATCGGACTCGCAAAACAGTCTGCTTGCAATGCTTGCGGGTGTAATTGCGCCTGTATTTGCGCCGCTTGGCTTCGGCGACTGGAGAATTTCAACGGCACTCATTACCGGCTTCATGGCAAAGGAAAGCGTTGTTGCAACCCTGACCGTTCTGACGGATGGAATCAGCATTACGTCGCTTTTGACTCCGCTTGCGGCAGCGGCACTTCTCGTGTTCTGCCTGCTCTATACGCCTTGCGTTGCGGCCATTACCTCTATCAAGAGGGAACTCGGCGGCAAGTGGGCGGCACTTGTTGTTGTTCTGCAGTGCGTGATTGCATGGCTGTG
>FR882001.1:0-7933 GCA_000435615.1 Firmicutes bacterium CAG:238
TCGGCAGCTTTGCGGCCCCTCCGTTCAATAGATTTTTGGACAGTGAGCTGTGCCAATTCCGCATCATAGCGGCGGCGCATATCGGGGAGCCGTGTGCCGTCATATCCACGCTTGAGCTCTGTGTAAATTGCAGACACGGACAAGTCAAAGTCCTGTGCAATCTCTTTGACAGAGGCACCGCTTTCCCAAAGGCTCTGAATTTTCTGGCGCTCTGAAATAGAACGGTAGGCGTAGGTTGCCATTTGTTTCACCTCCTCACGGCATAAAAAAATTAGACTGCAAGGGTCTTGGATGACCCTGCAATCTAATAATAATGGTTACCCTCAGGACGGGTTTGCAAAAAAGTGCTTGCATTTCACAGATTTTGTAGTATAATTATTGGGTACGGTTGTGCCCGTACAATTCTCTGCGACGATACGCGAATTTCGGCAGTGCGGCCGGAAGCGCGGAAAACGTCGCCATATAAGTCCATAGGGAGGTGACAAGATGACAAATTATGAAGTTATGTTCATTATCGACGCTGCTTTGGAAGATGAAAAGAAAGATGCGACAGTAGAGACAGTTCAGTCCATTATTGCTGCTGATGGTGAAGTTGAAAAAGTAGACGTTTGGGGAATGAGAAAGCTTGCTTATCCTATCAACAAGAAGGAAGAAGGATACTATGTAGTAGTTGACTTCAAGGGCAACCCGACATTACCTAAGGAACTTGACAGAAGACTCAAGATTTCCGATAACGTAATCAGACACATCATTTTAAGCAAGGATGAGAAATAGGAGCGAGGTGTAATATGAACAGCGTTGTATTAATCGGAAGATTAACCAGAGATCCGGAAGTGAGATATACAGCCGGCACACAGATGGCGGTATGTACGTTTACCGTTGCGATTGACAGACCTGTGAGAGCAGGCGGCGAGAAGCAGACAGATTTTCCGAGAGTTACCGTTTTCGGCAAACAGGCTGAGAACTGCGAAAGATTCCTTGCAAAGGGGAGACTGGTAGGCGTTCAGGGTAGAATCCAGACCGGAAGCTACACCAATAAGGACGGTGCAACTGTTTACACCACGGATGTCGTAGCTGACAGAGTAGAATTTTTAGAATGGGGAGACAGACCTTCGGGACAGGGGAGTTCATCCGGACAGCAGTACCGAGCACAAGCGGTAGACGAAGCACCGGAAGGATTCGCTGCAATTGACGAAGATATTCCGTTCTAACAGAAAGGAGATATGAAACCATGATGGATAAAAGACGCGGTGGCGGCATGAGAAGAAAGAAAGTATGTCAGTTCTGTGCCGATAAGAGCGAAAAGATCGATTACAAAGATGTAGAAAAATTAAGAAGATACATCACTGAAAGAGGCAAGATTTTACCTAAGAGAATCACAGGTACTTGCGCTATGCATCAGAGAGAAGTAACAACTGCTATCAAGAGAGCAAGAATCGTTGCACTTCTTCCATATGTTGCAGACTAATTCCGAAAAAATGCATAAAAATTGTATATTTTAAAATACAAGATGCCCAAATCGGAGAAATAATGAAAAAACAGAGAACGCAGACGGTAAAACAATAACTTTACGGATGCGTTCTTTTTTTCGTGCGAGAACAAATGCTTAAATTTCAACGCATACAGGTGAAAAAAATCGGTGAACACTGTTAAAAAAGAAACGGTTTTATAAATATACACGGTAAAGCGGTAATGCGTTAAAGTGCAAACTGAGGAAATCATTTTGGTTTTTTTCGAAGAAAAACCGTTCAAAAATGCTTAAAAAAGGCTAAATCTAGCAGAATTAAGGCAAAAAAGTATGGAATATCGGCGACAAAAATATTATAATATTAAGTAACGAATTACAGAATGCTAATGCGGATAAATATTCGTGAGAGTGAATAATTATAAGAAATGGAGAGAAAAAATGGCAGTAATTATTAATGGACGCGATCTTACGATCGAACAGGTAATCAGCGTATGCAGACATCACGAAAAGGTTGAGCTTGCTCCTGAAGCTATCGAAGCTGTTAACAAAGCAAGAGCATATGTTGAAAAAAAGGTTGCTGAAAAGGCGGTTGTTTACGGACTTACAACCGGTTTCGGTAAGTTTGCAAGCGTTGCAATCGACACTGACCAGACAGCAGAACTTCAGAGAAACTTAATTATCAGCCACACTTGCTCGATGGGCAAGCCTTACGACCAGAAGTATGTAAGAGCGGCTATGCTCCTCAGAGCAAACTCATTATCAAGAGGAAACTCCGGAATCAGACTTGAAACCTTGCAGACTTTAATCGATATGCTTAATGCCGGAATTCATCCTATCGTTCCTGAAAAAGGTTCCGTAGGAGCCTCCGGAGACCTTGCACCGCTTTCCTGCATCGCACTCGGACTTATAGGACTCGGAAAAGTTGAATACAAGGGCGAAGTTATCGAAGCAAAGGAAGCTTTCGAAAAGGCTGGTCTTAAGCCGGTTGTACTTGCTTCCAAAGAAGGCCTTGCACTTAACAACGGAACCCAGATGCTTACAGCAGTAGGACTTAACACATTATACGATGCAATGCATCTTATGAAAATTGCTGATATAGCAGCAGCCCTTACAGGTGAAGCACTTCACGCAATCGCAAAAGCATACGACCCGAAGACTCACCTCCTCAGAGGACATCAGGGACAGATGGATGTTGCAGAAAACATGAGAAACCTTCTTGCAGGCTCCGGAAACGCACTTCCGCTTCACCCTACAAAGGTTCAGGATCCGTATTCACAGAGATGCATGCCGCAGATTCACGGTGCTTCCAGAGATGCGATTATGTATGTATATGAAGCAGTATCCAGAGAAATCAATGCGGTAACAGACAACCCAATCGTATTCCCGGATGACGATGAAGTAATCTCCGGCGGCAACTTCCACGGCCAGCCGATGGCACTTGCTTTTGACTTCCTGAAGATTGCGATTTCCGAACTTGCAAATGTTGCAGAGAGAAGAACGGAAAGACTTGTAAACCCTGCATTATCCGAAGGACTTCCTGCATTCCTTGTTAAGGATGGCGGTCTTAACAACGGTTTCATGATTGCACAGTATGCATCTGCATCCATGGTTTCCGAAAACAAGGTTTACGATCACCCTGCATGTGTTGACTCCATCCCAACATCCGCAAACCAGGAAGACCATGTATCCATGGGCGCAACTTCCGCAAGAACAGCAGCGATGGTACTGGACAATGCTCAGAAAGTAATCGGAATTGAACTTGCTGCAGCAGCTCAGGGAATTTGGCTTCGTCAGGAACTGGGTGAAAAGGGAATTGAGAACCTCGCACCTGCAACAAAAGCAGCTTATGAACATATCCGTTCAATCGCAGAGCCGGTTGAAAAGGACATCATCATGATTGATTACCTTGCAAAATTCGACGAAATGGTAAAAGACAACTCCATTTTGGAAGCAGTAGAAAAGGTTGTAACACTTAAATAAAATATACAAGAAACGCAATATTTTACCGACCGGTCCTGCAAGGCTGGGCCTGTCGGTATTTTGTATAAGGAGGAAGAAATATGTTAGATAACAAAACACTCGAAGGTGCAATGAAGATTCGCTTAGATAACGAGTATCCGGACTATCCTGAATTCCAAGAGGGAATCAGACGTGCGCCGGACAGAGGATTCAGACTTACAAAGGCGCAGACAAAGGTTGCTTTGAAGAATGCATTGAGATACGTTCCGGAAGAACTTCACGAAAAGCTCGCTCCTGAGTTTATGGAAGAACTCACAACACGTGGCAGAATCTATGCTTACAGATACAGACCGGAAGGCAGAATCTACGGAAAACCGATTAACGAATACAAGGGTAAATGCCTTGCAGGTAAGGCTTTCCAGGTTATGATTGATAACAACCTTGACTTTGAAGTTGCTTTATATCCGTATGAACTCGTAACTTACGGTGAAACAGGTTCCGTTTGTCAGAACTGGCTTCAGTACAGATTGATCAAGAAATACCTTGAAGAATTAACAGAAGATCAGACTTTGGTAGTGGAATCCGGACATCCTCTCGGATTATTCCCATCCAAGCCGACAGCACCGAGAGTCATCATCACAAATGCTCTGATGGTTGGTATGTATGACAACCTCGACGATTGGGAAATTGCAGAAGAAATGGGCGTTGCTAACTACGGACAGATGACAGCAGGCGGATGGATGTACATCGGACCTCAAGGCATCGTTCACGGAACATTCAACACAATTCTGAATGCAGGTCGTAAAGAACTTGGCATTCCGCAGGACGGAGATCTTGCAGGACATACTTTCGTATCTTCGGGACTTGGCGGCATGAGCGGCGCTCAGCCTAAGGCTGCAAACATCGCAAATGCAGTAGGTATCTTTGCGGAAGTTGACCTTTCCAGAATCGAGACAAGACACGACCAGGGCTGGGTTGATGTTATCATGGATGACATCGATGAAATCTTCAAACTCGCAAATGAGAAGATTGCAGCTAAGGAATCCATTTCCATCGCATACCACGGCAATATCGTTGATCTTCTGGAAGCGGCTGTTGAAAAGAACTTCCACATCGACCTTCTTTCCGACCAGACATCCTGCCACAATGTATACAACGGCGGATACTGCCCGGTAGGAATGACATTTGAAGAAAGAACAAGAGAACTTCACGAAAACAGAGATAACTTCATTAAGGAAGTTGATAAGACTTTACATAGACACTATCACGCAATCAAAACTCTTACAGAGAGAGGAACTTATTTCTTCGATTACGGCAATTCCTTCATGAAGGCTATGTATGACGCAGGCATTAAGGAAATTTCCAAGAACGGATACGATGACAAAGATGGATTCATTTGGCCTTCCTACGTTGAAGACATCATGGGACCAATCCTCTTTGACTATGGATATGGCCCATTCAGATGGGTATGCCTGTCCGGAAAGCCGGAAGACCTTGATGCAACAGACAAGGCTGCTATGGAAGTTATCGACCCGAACAGACGCGGTCAGGACAGAGACAACTGGATCTGGATCAGAGATGCGAAGAAGAACAAACTCGTAGTAGGTACACAGGCTCGTATTCTTTATCAGGATGCGGAAGGCAGACGCGATATCGGTCTTGCATTCAACAAGCTTGTAAGAGAAGGAAAGATTGGCCCGGTAATGATGGGTCGTGACCACCACGATGTATCCGGAACAGATTCTCCATTCAGAGAAACTTCCAACATCAAAGACGGATCCAATGTTATGGCAGATATGGCTGTTCAGTGCTTCGCGGGAAATGCTGCAAGAGGAATGTCCTTATGCGCACTTCACAACGGCGGCGGCGTAGGCATCGGTAAGGCCATCAACGGCGGTTTCGGTCTGCTTCTTGACGGTTCCGAAAGAGTTGATGAAATTTTGAAGTCCGCAATGATGTGGGACGTAATGGGTGGTGTTGCCCGCAGAAACTGGGCAAGAAACGAACATGCTGTTGAAACATCCGTAGCTTACAACAAAAACTACGCAGGCAAGGGTCACATCACAATCCCTTACATTGCAGACGAAGATTTAGTTGAAAAAACAGTAGATAAATTCGTAAAATAAAAAACCGATAAACGAAAAGGAGAGACTATGTCTACTTTACTCGTAAAAAATATAGGTATTCTGCAGACCCCGGCGGGAAGTTTCCCGCACAAGGGGGCTCAGCAGGGTGAAAATATGAAATTAAAAGATGCGGCGGTTCTCGCAGAAGACGGCATTATTAAGGCAATCACATCGGACGGAAAGCTTCCCTGCGCGGAAGAAGAGGTCGATGTGGTGCTTGACGCAGAGGGAAACCTCGTAACACCGGGACTTGTTGAAGGACATACCCATTTGGTGTTCGGCGGATACCGGCAGAACGAGATTCCGCTGAAACTCAAAGGCGCGGGCTATCTTGACATCCTGAGAGCGGGCGGCGGCATAAATGATACCGTAAAGAAAACAAGAGAAGCAAGCTTCGAGGAGCTGTATGATAAGACGGAAGGGTTCCTTGACGAAATGATGACCCTTGGAGTTACCACCTGCGAAGCCAAGAGTGGCTACGGAATTGACCTCAAGACAGAAGTGAAACTTCTTAAAGTGCTCAAGAAACTCAATGAAGATCATCCGATGGATATCGTTTCTACCTTTATGCCGGCACATGTTGTGCTTGCGGACTGGAAGGGCAGAGAAGATGAATTTATTCAGCTTTGTATCGACGAAATGATGCCGTATGTGAAAGAGCATAATCTGGCAGAGTTTATCGACATCTTCACGGAAGATTCCGTTTTCGATGTGGAACAGAGCAGAAAGTATCTGCAGGCCGCAAAGGATATGGGATTCGGTCTCAAGATTCACGCAGACGAAATCGAAGCAATCGGCGGCAGTGTTCTCGCAGGAGAGATGCACGCTACATCGGCAGAACATTTAATCGTAATCGATGACGCGGGAATGGCGTCCATGGCAAAAGGCGGAACAATCGCAATGTGTCTTCCGGCTACATCCTTCTATCTGGGCGCAACCTTTGCACCGGTAAGAAGAATGATAGATGAGTTTGAAGTACCGGTTGCGATCGCATCGGATTTCAACCCGGGTTCCTGTCCGTCACTGAACCTGCAGTTCGTAATGAACCTCGGTTATTTGAAGTACAGAATGACGCCGGAAGAGGTTCTCACGGCAGTTACGATCAATCCGGCATGCGGAATCAACAGAGGAGACAGAGTCGGTACACTTGAAGTCGGAAAAGACGCGGACATGGTGATCTGGAACGCACCGAACATGGAAATGCTTTGTTACCGTTTTGGATCCAATCTTGCGCTGCAGACAATTAAGAAAGGAAATTTGGTTTAATGAAATTAGTTGAATTAACGGTAAAAGACTATTTGGATTTGTTGAAATCCGATGCACCGGCACCGGGCGGCGGCAGCGTAAGTGCACTTTCCGCAGCACAGGGAATCGGCCTTGTTGCAATGGTTTCGGATCTCACAATCGGAAGGGAAAGATATGCTGACTTTGAAGAAGGCTGCAAGAAAGCAAAAGCAGAAGCAATAGAACTTTATGCAAAACTTGTGGAAGCCATTGATAAAGACACAGAGGCGTTCAATCTTGTATCCGCTGCATTTAAAATGCCGAAGGATACCGATGAAAACAAAGCTGCAAGAAGCAAGGCAATCGCAGATGCAACTCTCGCGGCAACGGAAGTTCCGTTCGAGACACTTACGCTTTGCATGAATGCTCTCAAGGTAACGGAAACAATCGTAGGAAAATCCAATCCTAACGCAGCTTCCGACCTCGGCGTTGCGGCGCTTAACCTGCTTGCAGGAATCAAGGGTGCATGGCTGAATGTAATGATTAACCTTCCGGGCGTTAAGGATGAAGCTGCGAAGGCAAAATTTGCAGAAGGTGCAAAGATGGTAGAAGAAGCGGAAGCAATTGCGGACGCAATTTATAAGAAAGTTTTGGAATCACTGTAGAATACAATGCCGCAAGGCAAGAAGGAGATAGAAATGGCTCAGATTATTGAAAGCATCCCTAATATTTCAGAGGGAAGAAATCAAGAAGTTATCGAAGCATGTGTGGACCAGATCAGAACAACTGCAGGCTGCACACTGTTAAACTATTCATCAGACCCTAACCATAACAGAACCGTTATCACCTATATCGGCGATGCAAAGGGTGTGGAAGAAGCAAGCGTGAAACTTGCAAAGAAGGCAGTAGAACTCATCGACCTTAACAAGCACACAGGTGAGCATCCGAGAATGGGCTGCGTTGACGTTATGCCATTCGTTCCGATTAAGGACGCAACAAATGAAGAATGTATCGAACTGTCCAAGGTTGTCGGCAAGAGAATTGCAGAAGAGGCAGACCTTCCGGTATTCCTTTATGAAATGTCAGCAACAAGACCGGAAAGAAAGAACCTTGCAACAATCAGAAAAGGCCAGTTCGAAGGCATGGCAGAAAAGGT
>FR882001.1:7987-9883 GCA_000435615.1 Firmicutes bacterium CAG:238
CGGCAGAAGAATCAACCCTACAGGCGGAGTTGTTGCAGTAGGCGCAAGACCTCCTCTGGTAGCATACAACCTCAACCTCAACACCTCCAATGTCCAGATTGCAAAGAACATTGCAAAGATCATCAGAGAAAAGGATGGCGGCCTTCGCTGCGTAAAGGCTATGGGTTTCATGCTTGAAGACAGAGGAATCGCACAGGTTTCCATCAATATGACAGACTACAGAGTAACACCTTTATACAGAGTTACGGAACTCGTAAAGGCAGAAGCAAAGAGATACGGCGTACAGGTAATCGGTACGGAAGTTATCGGACTCTGCCCGATGAAAGCATTGGTCGATACCGCAGAGTATTATCTTCAGATCGAAGATTTCGATTTTGACGGACAGGTACTCGAAAACTACATTCTGTAAGGTATTACAGAATCGAAAACCTTAATTCGTTTAGGAGCAAGAATAATGACAGACAATCGGGAGTTTTCCCCTTCATCATCCCTTACGGAGGAAATCGCAGATGTGGTCCGCGAAAGAATCTTAAGAGGCGAGTATGAAATCGGAGAAAAAATCAAAGAAAATCAAATAGCAACAGAGCTGAGGGTGAGCAGAACTCCTATTAGGGAGGCATTTAAGCTCTTGGAAAACGAAGGTTTGATTGACTATGTTCCCAACCGCGGCTGCTTTGCGAAAGGCTTCACGAAGCAGGATGTTGAGGATATTTATGCAGTAAGAGAATCGTTGGAAGAACTGGCTGTTGTATGGGCAGTAGAACGGATATCACCGGAAGAAATTGCAGCTCTTGAAGAGCAGTGTGAGATGATGGAGTTCTATACAAAGAAGATGGACCGAAAAAAGGTTTTGGAGCTCAACGCAGGTTTTCACGATGTCATCTATGCCTCGGCAAGAAGCAGATTTCTTGCACAAGTTTTGAGATCCTACAAAGCATACATAGATAAGACCAGAAAATCAATTTTTTACGAGCAGTCGTATTTGGAATCAATCTTAAAGGAGCATAGAGCTATTTTGGCGGCAATAAAGCTTCGTGATAAAGAAAGAGCAATCTTTGCCATGAAGCAGCATCTGATTGCTTCCCAACAGCGGGCGGAGCGGATTTGGAATGTAAAATAGCCGAGTTAAAAAAATGAAAGATAAGAAGCACGGAAGAAAAGCAATTATAAATCGGATTTTGACGGTAGCCTTTCTTTTCGTGTTTCTTTTTTCGTTGTATAAGATTGTAAACATTTTTCTGGAGTACCGCAATATCGATAAGCTGTATGATGATACAGTCACGCAGTATACCTCTGACGAGGATAAGACAGATACGGACCCGATTGAAGTTGACCTTAAGCAGCTGCAGGCGGTGAATGATGATGTGATAGGATGGATTTATATTCCGGGGACAAATATCAATTTTCCTGTTTTGCAGGGAAAGAATAACAAACAATATCTTTTTCAATCATACGAAAAAGAATATTTAACTGCAGGGAGCATTTTCATAGATTATCGCTGTGCCGAAGATTTTACAGACAAAAATACCGTTATCTACGGGCATAACATGCATAACGGAAGTATGTTCGGAAAACTCAAGAGGTATAAAGAGGAAGAATATAAGAAAACACATCCGTATATATACATTCTTAACAGCGACAAAGAGTGGAATCAATATGAAATAATTGCATGTTTTCAGGCAGATGTCGAAGGTGCGGTTTATGATCTGCCGATTGATGAAAAGTGCAGTGAGGAAAAATTCAAACAGCTAAGGACGACGATCAAAGCAGAGAATATTTACTCCGGTGATGTAAAAATAACAAAAGAAGACCACCTTATTACGCTTTCGACCTGTACACAGGACAGTCGGAACGATGTAAGAGTCGTAGTAATCGCAAAGTTAATATAACAGGAAA
>FR882001.1:9969-28277 GCA_000435615.1 Firmicutes bacterium CAG:238
TAAAAGAAGGAAAGTTTGCTAATATAACTATTCGCAAAGTATCTTTTACTTTTATATATTCTAGCACTTTGTAGGCACAAAGTCAATAAACTGTTAAGAAATTTATTGACTTTTTTCTTAAAAAAATTCAAAAGATGAATATTTATTCGCTCATTTAGTATTGTTGGGACATCATAAGGGTGAACATCTCCATATCGTTTTCGTTCTCTGCATCATAAACGATATTACCGCTGAGCACCGTCATGCACGCATGGAGTCTCGGAATAAGCTTAATTTCACAATCAAGCGGGTTTTCGTCGAAAATAGCAAAGTCGGCGAGCATGCCGGATTTGATGCTCCCGAGCGAGTCTTGCACGCCGATTATGCGAGCGGCGTTAATCGTGAGTTCATTTATAACATCTTCCGCCGAAGCTGCGTGCGAATATATGCTTCTGTCGGACAGAAGATTTGTACCGCATGTGGCGATTACTTCGCTTGATGAAGAGCGTATAGAGGCCTCTTCGGCTGTCAGCGTATAATCGGAGGCAATCACAAAGTTGTTTTTGTATCCTTTTGCACGGATGAATTCGAAGGCATCATAGGCCATCAGCATATCTTCACGATCGACTGCCTCAACGAAAATATCGAAGTTTTTGTCAGATACTTCCGCAAGTATCGTATTCAGAGCGTCCTGCGAAAAAGGAACGGGACTGCTTGCATTGTCGAGATACAGGTTCAGCATGTTTGCGTTCAGAACTCCGTTGAGTTCCAAACAGGTTGTTTTTCTGTTCATAAGCCGCTTTATGAGTGGCTTAGGTACTAGCGGACGATTCATGTAATAAGAACCGAAGAATCTTTGACGGATCTCCCCTTCGTTATACAAACCGATGATGGAGTCCTGATACAGGCTCTCAAAATAGTCAGGTGTACCGAGGTTAAGAACACTTGTAAATCCGTGGTCTGCCAGATCCTCGATTTCCTGTTTGACATCTTCCTCAATCTGCTCAAAATCAAAAGGGATCAGCAGGTTCAGCACATAAGCGACAGTTATGGTCTGAACATATTCCTCTTCAGCAGTGGAAGCGATAATTTCGTCCGCAGCACGGTTTGTCCAGCAGTCAACTCCGCTTGCACACAAAAGGAGAACAGGTCTTTCGGCGCATGCTTCGCTCAAAAACTCTGCAGAAGCAAAGGGATTATCCTCTGTGTCTTCCGGCTTTAAATTCTCAGAGTATCCGTAGCCAAAGATAATTTCATCTTCCGGATTGTCCTCGGCCCATTCGGCTACCGCATCCAAAATGTCTTCAGGTGAAAAACATTCACTTAAATCAATGAATCTGCCATCAAAGACCTTGAGCACCGGACTGCGATGTGCATCGATAAATCCCGGGAATAGAAATTTTCCGTCAAGATCGACAAGCTGAGTGTGCTCATCGATGATTTCATCCATGCCATCCAGACTGCCGACACCCAGTATTTTGTCACCTATGCAAGCAACGGCGTCGGCCCACGGTAGGGCATGATCCTGCGTATAGATATGTCCATTATGAAAAATCAAATCTGCGGTTTCCGCTTTCTTAAAAAAACCAAAAGCCATTTTTATCTCCGTTTCCACGCACGCAATGCCGTGCGTATATTGATATTTAAAGTAATTCAAGCATTTTACAAAATAATTGTACCACAAATATGAAAGGTGTGATATACTTAATTGTGCGATTTTACGCAAAATAAAATATAGTTCGAAGGCCGAAAAGGTTAATCTTCATAGGAACGGATCCGGCAGGATTTTTATGCAAAGGAGAGTTATTATGACGAGAAGAATAGGTACAGTATCTCGCGGAATTCGCGGACCTATTGTAAAAGAGGGCGACGACCTCAGAAAAATTGTGGTGGACACATTTATGGCATGTGTAGAGGGCGGAGATTTTGAAATCGGAAACAAGGATGTTCTTGCCGTAACAGAATCCATACTTGCACGTTCACAGAAGAATTACGCTACAACGGAGCAGCTCGCAAAAGATGTAGCAAATAAACTCGGCGGCGAAACGGTCGGAGTTGTATTCCCGATTCTCAGCAGAAACAGATTTGCAATCTGCTTAAGAGGCATTGCAAAGGGATGCAAAAAGGTTGTTTTGATGCTCAGCTATCCGAGTGACGAAGTTGGAAACCACATCCTGGATCTCGATTTAATGGATGAAAAGGGTGTTGATCCGTACAGAGATGTGCTTACTCAGGAAAGATTCGAAGAACTTTTCGGCAAATCCCGCCATCCTTTCACAGATGTGGACTATGTAAACTACTATAAAGGTCTCATTGAAGAAGAAGGGGCAGAAGCAGAGATTATCTTTGCAAACAACCCAAGAAAGATTCTTGATTATACGGACAGAGTAATCTGTGCCGACATTCATACAAGAGCAAGAACCAAGAGACTGATTAAAGAAGCAGGCGGCAAAGTGGTTCTCGGAATGGATGACCTTCTTAATGCACCGGTTGACGGTTCGGGATACAATCCGGAATACGGAATCCTTGGTTCAAACAAGGCAACAGAAGGGACAATCAAGCTCTTCCCTGTAAACTGTCAGGAATTCGTTGAAGGCGTTCAAGCAGACATCAAAGCGAAAACAGGCAAAACCGTCGAAGTAATGGTATACGGTGATGGAGCATTTAAGGATCCTGTGGGTAAGATTTGGGAACTTGCCGACCCTGTTGTTTCACCGGGATTTACAAGCGGACTTATCGGTCAGCCAAACGAACTTAAGCTTAAGTATCTTGCTGACAACGACTTCGGAGATTTAAGAGGCGATGAACTTAAGGCTGCGATCGAAACTGCAATTAAAGAAAAGGATGCGAACCTTGTCGGACAGATGGCAACGGAAGGAACAACCCCGAGACATCTTACAGACCTGCTCGGCTCCCTTTGCGACCTGACATCGGGCTCCGGAGACAAGGGAACTCCGTTCATCTATATCCAGGGATACTTCGATAATTATACAGACTAAAAACATAATGCAATGGAAGACGGCAAGAGAGAAGAAAATCTTTTGCCGTTTTTTGGAAAGGTGGAGAAAATGAAAAAACTTGCTTTATTTATGCTGACAATGCTTATGGTATTTACACTTGCAGCATGCGGAGACAATGTATCTATCACAAAAACAGAAGCAGCGGCGGTAGAGACCGAAGTTTACGAATGTTCTGATTTCAGCATGACAATCCCGAAAGGCTGGGTTGTAACAAGCGGCGGCACAAACATTTATCACAGTATTCGTGTATACGATCCAAGTGAACCTATTAACCAGATGTTTGTTCTCCTTAAGGCTGATTGTCTGCTTCACAACAAAGCGGGCAAAGAAGCATGGCAGAGCAATTATGAGATGGGAAACGCGCAAGCGGAGATGATGGCGAAAGCTCCGGTTCTTTCGAATCCGTCAACAGAAGGCTTCTTTAAGATATTTGGAAAATACACGGATTTTGTTTCTGATGTGGAGCCGAGCTATGCGGGATATGAATTTCCGCGATTTGATAATTTCAAAGTAACGGAGAAATTTGACTCGACGAGCAACTTGAAATCCTATGCACTTGGGGACAAAATTTTGAGGGCAACCTTTACTGACGGTGATAAGAATGGAGAGGGAATGTTTGCTGCATCTGTAGTGGACTTTGGAAGCTTTACCATTTCAAACGGAAAAGTTGTGGGTTATCAGCTGCAGACCGCAGACGGCGGATATTATATGGCATACAACATAATGGCTGTTACGGCAGTAAAGGACAGCTTCATAGAATGGGAGGATGTACTGACGAACTGCATGAAAACTTTGGAATATTCCGACAGCTTTGTAAGCACAACGAACCAGGCAAGCAACGAAAAAGTCGCACTTGCAAACCAAATAAGCCAGAATTTCAACCAAGCAATGGATGGAATTATGTCATCATGGGAAAACAGAAGCAAGAGTCAGGACATTATGAGCCAAAAGCAGAGCGATGCAACGCTGGGATACGAAAGAGTCTATGACACGGAAACAAATGAAATCTACAAGGCGACAAATGGCTTCACGGATGTATACGACGGTGAGCGTTACAAGCCTGTAACCGATGACAATATGTATGCAGAGCCGATAAGCGGCTACATAGAAAAACAATAAAGTGGGGAAAAAGCAACATGGAAAACTACTTAAACAAATACGAGCTTGAAAGATTCAACGATGAGATTTCGGTAGAAGAATATTTAGAGAAATATGTAAATGTTGATGAATTTCTGGAATGCTGCAAGGCATGCCCTTGTTACGGAACGGTATGGTCTTGTCCGCCGTATGATTTTGACCCGGTGGAGGATTACTGGAAAAAACACAAAACTCTCGAGGTTCATGGGTACAAGATTAACTTTAAACCGGATGTGACCGTGGATGAAAGTCAAAAGATTATGCAAAGAGTTAAGGCATTAATGTCAAAGGAGATGTTTGCGAAAGAAGCTGAAATTCCGGGCTCGGTCTCTTTGTCCGCCGGAAACTGCACGGTGTGCGGCAGCGGAAACTGCAGCAGGCGTGAAGGAAAGCCTTGCAGATTCGCAAGGGATATGCGCTATTCCATTGAATCGATCGGCGGCAATGTGGGTAAGACGGTCCATGATTTCCTGGGATGCGACCTTGAATGGGTGGAGGAAGGCAAAGTTCCATCCTATTATATTCTTGTGGGAGGCCTGCTTAAAGGATGAAGCATCTTTTATCGCAAATAAACGATATTGTTGAAAAATGCAAGATTTCCGGGAAACGCGCTGTCCTTGCGATTGATGGAATGAGTGCTTCCGGAAAGACCACACTTGCTGAAGAACTTGCTGAGCAATTCAGCGGCTCAGTTATCCACACGGACGATTTTCATCTGCCATTTGAGCTGAGAACGGAGGAACGCAGAGCTCAGCCGGGTGGGAATCTTGACTATGAAAGATTTGCAAGAGAAGTTCTGCCTTATTTGAATCAAAAGATAGAAATCACTTACGGACGATTTTCGTGCAGGGAGGGTAAAATCGTTGAAACAGTAAATATTGGTGCGGACTGTCCCCTCGTTATCGTGGAGGGAGCATACTCTATGCGCCCGGAATTCCGTAAGGCATACGATCTTTCCATCTGTATGCTGATTTCAGAAGAACTCCAGCGTGAGAGGCTTATCGCTCGTGAAGGCAGAGAAAGATATGCGAATTTTGAGAAACTGTGGGTACCGTTGGAAAACCGATACCTGGCATACTATAAAGTGCCTGAAATCTGCGACAAAATAATAAAATGCGAATAGAGGAATGATTAGAAAAGCCCGGGGAATTATCCTCGGGCTTTTAAAGTAAACTTGAAATTTATTTTAGGTGGCGGAGTGACCGCCACCGTTTTTGTTGTTTAGGAATCTGTCCTATTTCTTTGAAAGGTATTCGTCAATGCTTGCAGCAGCAGTTTTGCCTGCGCCCATAGCCTTGATTACGGTTGCAGCACCTGTTACAGCATCTCCGCCTGCGAAGATACCTTCACGGTTCGTTGCAGCTGCAGCATCCGTTCCGATTCCACCCTTCTGGTTTGCTTCGAGTTTTTCGGTAGTGTCAAGAATCAGAGTGTTGAGCTTCGTTCCGATGGACATGATAACCATGTCTACAGGAATTTCGAAGTTGGAACCTTCTTTTGCGATAGGTTTTCTTCTTCCGGAAGCATCCGGCTCACCAAGCTGCATTTCAACACATTCGATGGCTCTTACATTGCCGTTTTCGTCGCCGAGAATCTGAACCGGGTTGTTCAGAAGCTTGAAGATGATACCTTCTTCCATAGCATGGTGTACTTCTTCTGCTCTTGCAGGAAGTTCATCCATACTACGACGATAGATGATATATACTTCGCTTGCGCCCATTCTCTTTGCACAACGAGCAGCGTCCATAGCTACGTTACCGCCGCCTACGATAGCAATCTTGTCTGCGTGCATGATTGGAGTATCATATTCAGGAAGGTAAGCCTTCATCAGGTTGATACGAGTTAAGTATTCGTTTGCGGAGCAAACACCGATGAGGTTTTCGCCCGGAATATGCATGAAGGAAGGAAGACCCGCGCCTGTTCCGATGAATACGGATTCATAGCCTTCTTCTTTCATAAGTTCGTCAACTGTGATTGCGCGTCCTACAACTGCGTCTGTAACGAACTTAACGCCCTTCGCTTCGAGCTTAGCCACTTCAGCAGCTACGATTTCCTTCGGGAGACGGAACTGCGGGATACCGTAAACGAGTACGCCGCCCGTCTTATGAAGAGCTTCGTAAACTGTTACTTCATAACCCTTGTTGATTAAGTCGCCCGCGCATGCAAGGCCTGCAGGGCCTGCACCGATGATAGCAACTTTATGACCGTTTCCTTCTACAGGAGCGATTTCTTCGTCGCCAAAGTTTGCTGCGTGCCAGTCTGCTACGAATCTTTCAAGACGACCGATTGCAACGGATTCGCCTTTACCACACTGTACGCACTGACCCTGGCACTGGTTTTCCTGAGGACATACACGACCGCAGATTGCAGGAAGGGAGCTGTCCTGGGAAATGATTTCATAAGCTGCTTCGAAGTCACCTTCCGCAACCTTTGCAATGAAATCAGGAATCTTGATGTTTACCGGACATCCGGAAACACAAGGTTTCTTGCGGCATCTCAGGCAGCGCATTGCTTCTCTGATTGCCATATCTTCTGTATAACCTGTACATACTTCCAAGAAGTTTTTGTTTCTTACGTCAGGAGCCTGTTCAGGCATAGCATTCTGCTTGTTTACTAAATTAATCATGGTAACGAACACCTCCTGTTAATCTGCAAACGTGAGCTCTGTCTTCTGCTTCCTGATCTTTGTAGTAGTTTGATCTCTTGAGGAGGTCGTCCCAGTCTACTAAAGAACCGTCGAATTCAGGTCCGTCTACGCATACAAATTTGTCTTCGCCGCCGATCATGCATCTGCAGCCGCCGCACATTCCTGTACCGTCGATCATGTAAGCGGTAAGGGAAGCAACGGAAGGGATGTTGTACTTCGCAGCGATTTCACAAACGAGTTTCATCATGATTGGAGGTCCAACCGCAACGATTTCGTCGAATTTTTCGCCCTTCTGGATGAGCTCTTCGAGCTTCTGTGTCGTGAAAGCTTTTTCGCCGTAGGAACCGTCGTCGGTTACAACGTAAAGTTCATCAACATTTTCTCTGAATTCGTCTTCCAGAATAACTAAGTCTTTATTCTTGAAACCTTCGATCATTGTTGTTCTTACGCCATGGTCATGCATGCCGGAAGCGAGAGGATAAGCAAGTGCGTTACCGGTACCGCCGCCTACAACGCATACGCTCTTCAGTCCGTCCATGTGGGTCGGCTTGCCGAGAGGGCCAACGATGTCAGCGAAGCAGTCGCCCACTTCGAGCTGGTCCATAAGCATGGTTGTTCTGCCTACTGCAGCGTAGATTAAATCGATAGTTCCGTCTTTTTCATTGTGTCCTGCCATGGTGAGAGGAATTCTTTCACCAAATTCATCAGTACGAAGAATGATGAACTGACCAGGTCTTGCTTTACGAGCAACAAGCGGAGCATAAATCTTAAGCCATACCATGTTGTCGTTCAGTCTTCTTTTGTAAGTTACTTCAAACCTTTTCATGTAAATCATCCTCCTTTCTATTTCTCAAAGCTGTCCTGACGGTGCTTGAGTGTCTTGTATCTGTCAAGAGCTATTTCTTCACCCTTTTCGAAGAGTTCTTCAGCTCTTTCAGGGAATTTAAGCTCAAGTGAGTTGTAACGAACTTCGCCCATGATGAAGTCTTTGTAGCTTTCGGTTGGAGCTGCACTGTCGATGGAAAGCGGATTCTTGCCTTCTGCTGCAAGCGCAGGATTGTATCTTAACAGATCCCAGTAACCGGAGCGTACTGCCTTCTTCATTTCGAGCATTGACTTGTTCATGCCGGCTTTGATACCGTGGTTGATACATGGAGCGTATGCAATGATGAGGGAAGGTCCGTCATAGCTTTCTGCTTCGCGTAATGCTTTCAGAGTCTGTTCCGGATTTGCACCCATAGCAATCTGAGCTACATATACATAACCGTAAGCCATAGCGATCTGAGCAAGATCTTTCTTCTTTACGGATTTACCGGAAGCTGCGAATTTCGCAACAGCACCGATAGGAGTTGACTTGGAGGACTGTCCGCCTGTGTTGGAGTAAACTTCCGTATCGAATACAATGATGTTTACGTTTTCGCCGGATGCCAGTACGTGGTCAACGCCGCCGTAACCGATATCGTATGCCCAGCCGTCACCGCCGAAGATCCACATGGATGGCTTAATCAGCATGTCTTTATTGTCAACTACATATTTAGCGTCTGCATTCTTGTCTGCAATTTTTTCTGCTTCTGCAAGGAGGATGTTTCCTGTAACTTCTGCCTGTTTTGCATCGTTCATGGAAGCAACCCATGCTTTTGCAGGAACGCCGATTACGTCATAAAGTCTTTCTGCTGCGGACTTCAGTTCGTTTCTTCTTGCGTTCATGGATGTTGCCATACCGAAACCGAATTCAGCATTGTCTTCGAATAAGGAGTTAGCCCAAGCAGGTCCTTTACCTTCCTTATTTACTGTGTAAGGAGTGGAAGGAGCTGATGCACCCCAAATGGAGGAACAGCCTGTTGCGTTTGCGATGAACATTCTGTCACCGAACAACTGAGTGATTAACTTAGCGTAAGGAGATTCGCCGCATCCCGGGCAAGCGCCTGAGAATTCCATAAGAGGAGTCTTGAACTGGGAACCCTTAACTGTGTTATCCTTGAACGGAACTTCTTTTTCATCGATGTCTTTGTATAAGTGATCGAATTTAGCCTGCTGAGCATGCATGAATTCGTCTTCTGCAGGAGCCATGGTGATAGCTTTGTTTCTTGCAGGACATACTTCTGCGCAGGAGCCGCATCCGGTACAATCCATGAGGGAGAATCCAAGAGTGAACTTGTATTCTTTAGCGCCCTTCATTGTAGTTGTATCTGCAACGCCTTCCGCTTCTGCATCTGTAAGGACAAATGGTCTTACTACGCCGTGCGGACATACATAAGAACACCAGTTACACTGCATACAGTTCTTGATGTTCCAGTGCGGAAGATCTGCAGCGATACCACGCTTTTCGTAAGCAGCGGTACCCGCAGGCATCATGCCGTTTGCTGTGGATAAGAACTTGGATACAGGAACGTTGTCTGCTGTGAGGTTTCCTGTCGGAACGAGGATGTCGTTCAGGAATTCAGTGTGGAGCTGATCGCGGCCTATAAGTGCAGGAGCCGGTGCATCGTCTTCAACTGTCTTCCAGCTTTCAGGAACTTCAACCTTATGAATATGAGTGATGCCTGCATCAACTGCAGCACAGTTCATATCTACGATGTTCTGACCCTTCCTGCCGTATGTTTTCTTGATTGCGTCCTTCATATAACCAACCGCTTCATCAATCGGAATGATGTCAGCAAGTTTGAAGAATGCAGCCTGAAGGATAGAGTTGGTTCTTCTTGCACCAAGACCGATTTCCTTAGCAAGAGAAACAGCGTCGCAAGTGTAGAACTGAACATTGTTCTGTGCGATATATCTCTTAACCTGTCCCGGTAATTTTTCTTCAAGTTCATCATCTGACCATGTGCAGTTGAGCAGGAAGAATCCGCCCGGTTTTACATCCTGAACCATTTCATACTTATACAGATATGCTTCATTGTGACATGCAACGAAGTCAGCCTGTTTTACATAATAAGTCGAACGAATCGGTTCATGTCCGAATCTAAGGTGAGAAATCGTCACACCGCCGGATTTCTTGGAGTCATACTGGAAGTATGCCTGTGCCTTCATGTCAGTATGGTCACCGATGATTTTAACAGAGTTCTTGTTTGCACCAACCGTACCGTCAGCACCAAGACCCCAGAATTTACAAGCCTTTGTTCCCTTAGGAGCAACATCCGGATTTTCGGAACCGTGGATGGAAAGGTTTGTAACGTCGTCGAAGATGGAAAGTGTGAATTCTTTCTTAGGTTCATCCGACCATAAGTTTTCATATACTGCAAGTACATCGCCAGGCTGTACGTCCTTGGAACCAAGACCGTATCTGCCTCCGCAGATGAAGCAGTTTTCAAATTCAGTTCCTCTGATTGCAGCAACCATGTCGAGGAATAAAGGTTCGCCGAGTCCGCCCGGTTCTTTTGTTCTATCAAGTACAGCAATCTTCTTAACTGTCTTAGGCATAACGTTGAAGAGGTACTTGTTGGACCAAGGTCTGTAAAGGTGAACTTCGATAATGCCGACTTTCTTGCCCTTTGCATTGAGGTAATCAATAACTTCTTCTGCACATTCACAAACAGAACCCATCGCTACGATAACTTCTGTTGCATCCGGAGCACCATAGTAGTTGAACGGCTTATAGTCTGTACCGATCTTAGCGTTAACTTTTTCCATATATTCATTAACGAGATCCGGAGTTTCGTTGTATACAACGTTACATGCTTCTCTGTGCTGGAAGAAAGTTTCCGGTTGTTCCGCGGAACCCATTGTGTGTGGGTGGTTCGGATGAAGAGCATTGTCCTTGAATGCCTTGAGTGCATCCCAGTCAACCATTTCCTTCAAATCTTCATAGTCCCATGTTTCGATCTTCTGCTGTTCGTGAGAAGTTCTGAAACCGTCAAAGAAGTGGAGCATAGGAAGATGTCCGCCGATTGCTGAAAGGTGAGCAACTGCGGCAAGATCCATAGCCTGCTGTACAGAGTTTGATGCAAGCATTGCAAAACCTGTCTGACGACAGCCCATAACATCGGAGTGGTCGCCGAAGATATTCAGTGCATGTGTAGCAACACAACGAGCAGCTACATGGAATACAGTAGGAGTCTGTTCGCCGGCTAATTTATACATATTAGGAATCATAAGAAGCAAGCCCTGGGAAGCTGTGAATGTAGATGTCAGAGCACCGGCAGCGATTGCGCCGTGAACCGCACCTGCAGCACCTGCTTCGGACTGCATTTCTACGATTTTAACTTTTTCACCAAAGATATTGGTTCTGTCCTGGGAAACCCATTCGTCCATGTTTTCTGCCATAGGTGAGGATGGTGTAATCGGGTAAATTGCAGCAACCTCAGAGAACGCATAAGCAACATGAGCAGCAGCGGCGTTTCCGTCCATAGTTTTTAATTTTCTCATGTTTATTCTCCTTCCTTGATGCCCAAAGCTTCACGCTGCATGAAAATGTATTCCGGAACTTCCATTTCCTTAATAACATTTCTAGGGCATACATATTGACATACATGGCAGTCTTCACAGATTTCAGGATCGATAATTGTGTGAGTGCCGTCTGCATAAATTGCGAGGTTCGGGCAGTTGGACTTGCAGTCTTCGCAGAATAAGCATCCTGTGCTGCAAACCTTTGCCTTCGTTTCGCAGTCGTCTTCCGACGAGCAAGCAACCATCTTTTGACCCTTGTATGGAACAATGGTGATTAAGTGCTGCGGACATGCAAAAGTACAATCCTTACAGCCTACACACTTGTCAGGGTCAACATAAGCAACGCCGTCAACAACCTTAACCGCCTCATAGCGACAAACCGCCGTGCAGGCACCCTGTCCGAGACATCCCGTAGCGCAAAGGCCGAGAGCTTTAAGGTCCTGTTTTGCAGCTTCCTGACAGGTCTGAATACCCATCTCTTTAAGTTTTGCGGAAGTTCTGCCGTCGCCTGAACATTTCACGAAAGCAACATTCGCTTTTAAAGCTGTTAAATCGTGAATTGTGTCAACGATGATTTTCTTTTTGCATTTAACCATGCAAGCAACGCAGCCTACACATTTGTCATAGTCGATAACTGCATGATTGTCTACGATATGTACTGCGCCTTCCGGACACGCTCTTTCGCATTCGCCGCAAGCGATACATCCGAAACCGCAAGTTTTTCTAACAAGTTCGTCGTCTTCTTCCGTGGAGGAACAAGGGATAAAGTTGGTAGCATCCTTAGGAATCATGTGAATTAAATGCTGTGGGCAGACACCCTCAGCTGCACAGTCGCCGCAGCCGTCGCATTTCTCGGCGTCGATTACGATTTTGCCGTTTTCAAGCTTCATAGCATCCTGCTTACAAACCTTGATACAATCGCCGATACCACAACAGCCGCTCTTACATTCACCGCGCTTGAAACCTGCTTCAACCAAAGCAGCGCAGGATTCAAACTCTGCAGCTCTTGCTTTTCCGGCAGCAGCGCCGGCGCAAGCCACGTAAGCGACCAAGTTGTTGTCCCCTTTAGCAGGGGAGACATTGGTTTTCATAACTTTTTTGCCTCCTTTTTCAAGTTTACTATTACATCTTGTGTCTGTAAAAGACATAGCCCGAAAATCGTTGAAAAATTAACAAGCTATACATATTATATACTACTCTTCTGTGTATACAAAGTCAATATTTTTGTCGAATGTTCTTACAAAAAAAACGAGGGAAAATGTTTAAAAACAGACGATGTGTGGTAAGCTTAGGCTAACTCGAAAGAGCATAATAAAAGATCGCACTTTTTAGAAGCAATAATTCGAAAAGCGCGACTTTTGAAAATTTATTTTTTTATGTGATCAGAAACTATTTGATACCAACTGCTATCAAAATTTACAGCTTTCAGGAGGGTATCTCTATCCACTTTTTCAGGTGTTCTTACGGATATATGCAGTCGTTTATCAGGAATATCTTCGATAATAGTAAACTGACTGCCGCTGGGCTGCCATGTGAATTTATGTCTTCCGGTTGATTTTTCGTAGCCTTCCAAATTCATTCTCGCATTCCAGTCAAAATAATATAATTCAGGATCATACCTTACTGTATCGAATTCAAATACCAAGAAATCCTTGTAGTCTTTTGACTTGACAAGTACAACCGTGCGTACGAACTTAAAAACTCTTCTCACGGAAGAAACTCTCTCATTCCATATGTCAAGAACCATTTTTCCAATTAAATTAGGGTCTTCACTCATCACACTGTCGACTCCGTAACTATAAGTAGGTGAATTACGTCCGGAAATCAGTCTTACCGTACTTTGCTTTTCGATGTTGGAGGAGGAAAAAACAGTTTTTGCACCCCAACAACAGTTTTCCAAAATAACATCATCCAATCCGACATTGGATGGTTTCCAATCGGCACCGATACATTCTGCAAAAATCTGCTCCCACTCATTACCTTCTAATGACATTGATGATTTTGTTGCCAATAGATATACGATATTTTTCACTAGAGTATCAACAAATTTTGTGGGGAAATTGTTCAGAAGAAACGGCGCAGTTGCTTTATTTACATTTCTTAATTTTGGCTCTTTCAAAGTAATCCTCCATATTCGTGTCGTAGTAAAACAATTCAACTAAGTATAGTTTACCACATTTTTCAATATATGGCTATATTTTTCTGCGTTATCAAAAGGCTAATGGCAAGAATTTTTCAATGACTTTAGCAACCATGTCGACAGGAATTGCATTGCCTGCTTGTTTTCTCGTTTGGGTGTCGGATACAACTATTTTAAATGTATCAGGAAACCCTTGTAATCGCAGCATTTCTCTGGGAGTTAGACGTCTTTCTCCGTTGACCAGAAGATAATTATAACTTGCACCGGCCCGCAATGCGCAACTATAGGGATAAGAAGATATGTTACCGGATTTGTTTTCATGCCAAATTGACGGATATACAGATGCTGAATGCATCGACTTTCTTTTTTCTATAATTTCAGGAGACGCAAAATGTTTTTTATCTACTTTTTTTTCAAGAATGACATCTAATGTTTTCATATAATCCACAGTAAAAACCCAGTCCATGAGAAACGGCTTTTTTGAACCGATAATAATAATCCTTTCGCGCTTTTGCGGAAGGCCAAAATCAAGCGCGTTCAATAATTTAAAATCAACATGATAACCCAGTTCGTCCCTGAGGACATCTAAAATTGTTTTTAGTGTTTTCCCGTGGTCATGGCTGGCAAGATTCTTTACATTTTCCAAAACAAAGGCCTGAGGCTGTTTTTCTTTTATAATTCTTGCGATATCAAAAAAAAGGGTACCTTTTGTATCATCAGAAAAACCTTTTTGCAAACCGCAAATAGAGAATGCCTGACAGGGGAATCCGGCGAACAGCACATCAAAGTCGGGTATGTCGGACGCTTTAATTTTCATGATGTCTCCTGCCGGCTTTTCGCCGAAATTTGCTGCATAACTTTCTTGTGCATACTTGTCTATATCGCAGCTGAATACGCATTTTCCATTGAGTTCTAATTTGTCAAAAGCGTATTGGGAGGCGTAACGAAAGCCGCCGATGCCGCAAAATAAATCTATGTACCGTATAACTTTTGGAAATGAGGTTGGATTTTCTGTTGACAGATCCAAGAAAATTTTGTCCGTGGAGACATCTAATTCAGAGGCAATTTTCATTGCAATAGAAACAGATGGTGTGGCTCGTTGACACTCAATCATGGAAAGGTATTTGCGGCTGATTCCCGTGAGTTGTGCAAGACGGTCTTGCGAGAGCCCACGTTCTTTACGAATTTCCTTTACTTTATTCATTTAGGCATTTTCTCCTTTTTTGAGAAGTTTTCTTCTCAAAATATTATAATACGCCTTTATCATAATGTCTATTATTTTTTACAATACCGAGAAAACAGTGATAAAACAAAGCCCTAACGGGGAAGCCTCCATTAGGGCAAAAAATCATATTAGGGAAACCTTTATTTCACATAAACCTTCGGAAGTCTCTGACCGAAAGCACAAGTGATTTCGTAGTTGATGGTTCCGGTTGCATTTGCGATGTCGTCTGCAAGGATGGTGTTGGTTCCGTCCGAACCCATTACGATAACTTCGTCGCCGCGTTTTACATCAGGGACATCGGTAACATCAATCATGCACTGGTCCATGCAGATGTTGCCTGCAATCGGTGCGATTACGCCGTTTACGATAACTTTTGCATTCGGGGAGTACGGACGAGGGTAACCGTCCGCGTATCCGAGTGCGATGGTTGCGATTTTGCTCGGCTTCTTGGAGATGTATTTGCGTCCGTAGCCAACCGAGAAATCCGCAGGTACATCTTTCAGGTGAACGATGTTTGCTTTAACCGACATAACCGGTTTGATGGAAAGCTCGTTTACATCAACCTCATCCGACGGATAGCATCCGTAGAGGATGATTCCCGGACGGCATGCATCGAAGTGAACGGTCGGAAGTTCCATGATGGAAGCACTGTTTGCAAGAGTTCTGAACGGAATTTCGATTCCTGCTGCGGTAAGTGCTTCGTAGAATTTGTTGAACTTCGCTTCTTGCTGATGGGAATATGTTTTGTCGTAAGCATCTGCTGTGGACATGTGCGAGAACATGCCTTTGATTTTGAAATTCTCGAGAGCAGCGATTTTCTTTACATCGGCAACCGCATAGTCGATGTCATCAGCAAGATAGCCGATTCTTCCCATTCCGGTGTCCACTGCGATGAGGGCATGCACGGTCTTTCCGTGCTTCTTTGCTTCTGCGGCGAAAGCTGCTGCATTTTCGCTGCTGCAGACAACCGGAGTGATGTCATATTTCACAATTGTGTCGGCATACATATCCGGAGTCAGACCGAGCATGATGATTTCTTCCTTGGCGCCTGCTTCACGGAGTGTTACAGCTTCCTGAAGAGTTGCGATTGCGAAAGTTTTGCAGCCATTTTCTCTGAGAACTTCTGCAACTTTTACACTGCCGTGACCGTATGCGTCGGCTTTGATAACGCCGATCATTTCTCTGCCTGCGATTTTATTCTTAATTTGCTTGATGTTGTAATCCAGGTTTGACAAGTTGATTTCTGCCCAAACCGGTCTTAACGCTTCTTTGTACATGATTAATACATCTCCTTTTCACTATGAATCGTGTCATTTGAATAAGGTAATTATAGACTTCTTTCCAAAGAAATTCAAGCCTTTCATGTATTCAATTTTTCAGTGCGGTAATCGGCACCACGTACACACCGTCGGGGCGCTTGTATGCGGCATTCGCCAGTCCGCAGATTACGCATAAAACCTTTGGGGGTCTGCCTTTTGGGTCGTTCTTGATTTTTTGGTTAATATCCAATAGATTTTTGGCTGCCTCGTCAATTTGATTGGCGCCCAGTTTTATTTCAAAAGCACACCAGTCTCCGCTGTTGAGCTCTATAACAGCGTCAATTTCCTTGTTATCATATCCCTGATAATGGTACAGGGAAGCACCGAAGGACTCCGCATAAATTTTCAAATCTCTTTCGCAAAGCGCCTCAAACAAAAATCCAAGTGTCCGCAAATCGTTAATCAGCATTTCGGGTGTTGCCTTTAATAAAGCACACGCAAGAGATGGGTCGCAAAAATGCCTTTTTTCCGCCTGCTTGACTCTTACGGATGAACGAATATTGGTAGAAAACGGAAGCTGATTGTCTGTGATGAAGAGTCTTTGGAAAATATCTAAATATTCGGCGACGGTATCTTTGTCAATCTCTGTATCGTCCATTTCCTTCATGTCCTTTGCAAGGGACACATTCGTAACGGTAGTTGCTTCGTTTCTGGCTAAGGAGCGCAGCAAAAGCTTCATCTTCTCCTTATTGCGTCTCAGACCGTCAATTCTGTATACGTCATCGTCGATAATTGCATCGATATATTGAATCGGCAAAAGCGCCGCCTGCTCTATCGGAGCCTTCAGATTGCCGGGCCAGCCGCCTTTGATAATATATCCGATTAAATCCATTAAGTTTACTTCGCCCGTCATAACGGGCGTAAGCTTGGTGCTGCATAGGTCTTCTAAAGAGATGCGGCCACTGGAGTTTCCGGATTCATATAATGACATGGGACGCATTTTTATTCTGGCAATTCTGCCTGCGCCGCTGTGCATAATTCCTTTGTGATTCGGCGTTGCTGAACCTGTCAGGATGAACTGACCTTTTTCTCCGGTTTGATCGACTCTGTGTCTGACCGCATCCCAAAGTGCGGGGACTTCCTGCCATTCATCGATGAGACGCGGTTTTTCTCCGTTTAAGACCAAATCAGGGGACATTTGCGCCAATACTCTGTTTTGGAAATTACCGGACGGATCTCCGACAGAAAATTCGCTGCTGCTGTGGTAGGACGAAGTCCATGTCTTACCGCACCATTTCGGACCTTCCACGCAAACGGCACCGAAGCTCTTTAAATATTGAATAATCGTTTTATCAATAATTCTTGGTTTATAATCTTTTCTGTTCATAAGCCTATTATCTCCTATGGTTTGAATTATATACCAACCCGAAAGATTTAGCAAGCATAATCGGAGAGATTTTGGGATTTCAACCCGAAAGATTTTTGAAATTTAATCGGAGAGATTTCGCATTTTAAACCCGAAAAATTTTAAAATTGAATCTTCAGTAAAGATATGGTATTATTAACAAGCAAAAAAAATACAAGCGCGGAATGAGCGCAAAAGAAGGAGAACAGAAATAACATGGAAAGAGACCGCTTCAGAAGCCGGACGGGCTTTATCATTGCCTGCATCGGCTCGGCAGTTGGAATGGGAAACATCTGGCGTTTTCCGATCATGGTATCGAAATACGGAGGAATGACATTCTTTGTCGTGTATATCTTATTTGTAATACTTATCGCTTCGTCGGGTATGATTGAAGAGTTTGCGCTTGGCCGCTGGGCGGAAGCAGGACCTGTGGGAGCCTTCGGTAAATGTACTAAGGAGCGATTCGGCAAGAAGAGCATCGGCGAGGCAGTCGGCGCACTGCCGGTTATCGGCGCGATGGGGCTTGCAATCGGATACACGGTCGTAATGGGATGGATCTTCAAATATTGCTTCATGGGAATATCGGGAGAGCTTTACGCTATGGGAACCGACATGGCTGTGATAGGAGGAACCTTTGACAGTGCGGCACCGGGAGCAAAAACTTTGGGCGAAGCGATTAAAATGATGATAGACGGCGGCATATTCAATGTCGGAAACGGTACATGGCAGATCGTCGGTCTTGTGGTTGCTCTTGCCATTATGGCGATGGGTATCGGCGGCGGAATTGAAAAAGCAAACAAGATTATGATGCCGCTGCTCTTTGGCTTATTCCTGATTTTGGGAGCTTACATCGCATTTCTTCCGGGTGCGGGAGAAGGATATAGATACATATTCACTCTGAATCCGAAGGGATTACTGAATCCGGAGGTATGGATTTTTGCTTTCGGACAGGCGTTCTTCTCACTTTCGGTTGCGGGAAACGGCTCGGTAATATACGGATCTTATTTGGATAAGGGCGAAGATCTTCCGGGTGCAGCACGCAATGTTGCGGTTTTCGATACGCTTGCGGCGACTCTTGCGGCTTTGGTTATACTGCCCGCGATGGGCGTC